>DATDFN010000204.1:0-6221 GCA_036522615.1 Binatia bacterium
AGACCACGACTTCCTGCTCAAGGGAGACGTGTTCACCAAAGACGTGATCGAGGTGTGGCTCGAATACAAGCGCAAGAAAGAGGTCGACGCGATCCGGCTCCGTCCCCATCCGTATGAGTTCGCGCTCTATTTTGATATCTAGTTGTCAAGTTTAACCATCAATAGCCTTCCCTCTCCGCCGCCGCGGGGAGGGAAGGCCGTGCGCTCTCATGCGGTTATGCCGGAAATCGATTTTTTCCATCTTACCGACACCGGCTGTGTGCGCGAGGGGAACGAGGACGCAATCGGTTCCTGGCCGTGCGAGGACGGCCTCGTCTTCGCCGTAGCGGACGGTCTCGGCGGCCACAACGCGGGCGAGGTCGCGAGCGCGCTGGCGCTCGAAGTGCTCGGCGCCGAAATGCAAAATTCGCAGGCGTCGTTGTCGGTTCCGAAGCGCCTCAAGCACGCGGTTCAGGAAGCCAACCTCCGCATTTATAATAAAAGCACAACCGTGCCGGAGCTGCGCCATATGGGCACGACGCTCACGGCCACTTCGGTCGTGGGCGACACGCTCGTTACGGCGCACGTCGGAGACTGCCGGCTCTATCTCCTCCGCGACGGAAGTCTCGCTCAGCTTACAAAGGACCATACCTGGGTTTGGGAGCAGGTGCAGTACGGTATTCTTTCGGTCGAGGAGGCGCGCACGCATCCCAAGCGTCACATGCTGAGCCGCGCTCTCGGGCAGGAGCTTATCGTCGGTATCGATATGCTGAGCATGAACATCCGCCCCGGCGACGTTCTCGTTCAATGCAGCGACGGCCTTCACGGTCTGGTCCCCGACGACGAGATGGTGGAGCTGCTGCCTCCGGCGCGGCAGCCCGACGCCGCGTGCCGCGCCCTCATCCACCGCGCGCGCGACCGCGGCGGCGACGACAACTTGAGCGTGCAGATCGCCTGCGTGATATCCTGCGTTCCATCCGCGGCCAAATCATCGTGGTGGCCGTTCCGCCGCTGAACGAAAAACTCCCATCGCCTTGACCCTTACTCGGCGACGCCCTAGGATCGACACCCATGGCCGAGCTCTCCCCGGGACAAACGCTCGATCAATACGAGCTCATCGACGTTATCGCACGCAGCGGCATGGCGACGGTCTTTCGCGCGCGCGATCGCGACAGCGGCGGCATCGTGGCGTTGAAGTTGCCGCATCTCGAATACGAGGCGGATCTCGTTTTTCACGAGCGCTTCCTGCGCGAGGAGCAGATCGGCCAGCGCCTCGAACATCCGGCGGTCATCAAGGTGCTACGGCCGCGGGAGAAAAGCCGCGTCTACCTCGCGATGGAGTACGTCGAGGGCGAGCTGTTGAGCGACCGCCTGGCGCGCGAGTCGCGTTTGCCGATCGACTACGCGGTCGATGTCGCGAAGCAGATCGCCGACGCCCTTGTCTACCTGCACGATAATAATGTGGTGCATCGCGACCTGAAGCCGGCGAACATCATGATTCAGCCGAACGGACGCGTGAAGCTGATCGATTTCGGCATCGCGCTCGACACGACGCTAAGAAAAATGACCTGGGCGCGCATGTCGCAGACGATGGGAACGCCGGACTACATGGCGCCGGAGCAGATCAAAGGACTCCGCGGCGATGCGCGCTCTGATATCTACGCTCTGGGCGCCATGCTGTACGAGATGCTGACCGGCAAGGTTCCGTTCGCCGCCGAGAACGTATACGCCGCGATGCGCTCGAAGCTGCACGATGATCCGATTCCACCGCGCCGGTTCAGAAACGAAATCGCGCCGCAGCTCGAGGAGATCGTGCTGCACGCGCTTGAGAGCAACCCGAACGACCGCTTCGAGAGCGCCTTCGAGATGAAAGAGGCGCTGGCGCATCCGGAGAGCGTGCGCCTCACAGGCCGGGCGCGCCGCCAGCGGCCGCGCTCGCGGCTGCCGCGGTGGCTGCGGACGGCGCTGATTATCGCCGGCGGCATTTTGCTGTATCTGTTCCTGCTCTGGTCGTTTTCCCACCTCCGCGCGTGGCTGCCCGGCACGCAGCCATAACATCCACTGCCCGGGGCTTGTGCTCAAACTTTGAGCATGGGCTGCTTCGTTACCGCGGGTCGCCGTCGAATCCCCGCGATTTTTCGATGAAAAAAAACCTCACGCGCTGGCACATGCCTTGCTCGATTATTCCGGCGATGAAGAAGGTCTTGATTCTCGATGACCGTCTTCTCGCCGACGGTGAGTTGCCAAAGCGGCTTGCCGAATTGGGTTTTGCCGTGGTGCGGGAGAGCGCTTCCAACAACGGGTTGGCCGAGCGCGTCGCGGGCGCTTCTCCGGACATGGTGCTGATGCGGGGAGATCTCCTACGGAGCGTCGCCGCCCTCGAGGAGATTTCTTCGATTGCATTCACGCCGATCATTTTGCTCCCGGAAGCCAACAGCTCGAATGCAGATGACGGCGTGAAGCACGGCGGTTATGTTCTTATTCCTTTCGACGCGCCGCAGGTCGCCGCTGCGCTCCAACTGGCGGCGGCCGGATTGGCGGAGTTGACCACCCTCAAAAAGGAAAACGAAGAGCTCAAGAAAACGCTGGAGGCGCGGAAGATGATCGAGCGCGCGAAAGGCGTATTAATGAAAAACCGCGGCATCTCCGAGGCCGAGGCTTTTTCGCTCATCCAGAAAAAAAGCATGGATCTGCGCAAGCCGATGGTCGACATCGCGAACGCAATAATTCTCAGCGAGGAAGTGACGAAGCAAAAGGTTGGGTGACGGACGGTACGGCATCGTTGCGCGATTTCTAGGCGTGTGCTGAACGATTGATCAGCTATGAGGGTCAACGATCTGAAAAAGCTCAATGATTGCAAGGAAACGGGACTGGCCCGACCTTTGCGTTATCCACAAGAGAGAGCGTGATGGACTTGTAAGCCGACTAAAATATCTGGATCCGCCGATTCATGGTAGTAAGGCGGACCCTGGGCAAAGGCGCCGAACGTTAAAAGTTTGGCGCTTTTTATTTTGTGGGAGGTTTGCGTGGCGAAAAAAAATTTCATCGATACGACGGCTGCAAAGGTGTTCGACAATCTGATTTTCATCGCCGAAGTATTCGCGGATCGGGAAGCAGAAGAAATCCCGGATGTTCCGCTGCTCGAGCTGGCGCGCTCCTTCGATCTCAGGCACTTCGGCGTAACGCCAAAGGCGACAGCGGAACGCGAATGCGTTATCGAATTACGCAAACAGGCGGTTGGGTAATCGTGGGCGTTTCCGGCAAGGCGGAGAATAACGAGCCGCTCAAAGTCAAACACCTGTTCAAGCGATGGCTTACGGAAACGGGGCTACGGGTGATCGTGAATCTAAAGGACATCGAGGAATTCGGCGTGTGGGAAATGGGCCTCATCACGTCGTTCAAGAAGGAAGTCGACCAGCGGGGCGGAACGCTTCGCCTCTGCCATCTCGATCCGTCGCGCAAAGGATACTTTCAGAACGATCGTTTCGCCGAACAGTTCGAGATTTACCCGGACCTCGAAAGCGCAATGAGGGTAGGGAAGCCGCATGAGTAGCGCTGGAGTCAGCGAGCTCCGCCCCGGCATCTTTCAGGTGCGCGGGCTGAACGGAAGCAGCCACAGCTATCTCATTAAAGGAGCGCATCTCAACGTGCTGATCGATTCCGGCGCCGATCATAATTTCCCGGTGCTGGAGCGCGGCCTCGCGGCGATCGGCGTCGGCGTGCGCGGCGTGGATCTCGTGATCAACACGCACGAGCATTGCGACCACATCGGCGCGAACCGCTACTTCCAGGACCACGCGATGATCGCGGCGTACAGGCTCGCCGCCTCGAAGATGATCCTCGGCGATTACTACGTCACGATGTACAAGGGTAACGACCTCAACGAGCTTCCGCTGAGAGTGCATCTGTGGCTCGAGAACATGATGCGCATCGATCTCGGGAACTACAGCCTGCGTGTGTTTCATACGCCCGGCCATACCTCGGGCTGCATATCGATCTACGAAGCGACGCAGGGGCTGCTCTTTTCGGCCGACACGATTTTCGCCGGCGGCACGCTCTCTTATATCGCCGAATCGGGCAGCGTCGGCGATTACATCGACTCGCTGACACGGCTGCGGTGTTTCAGTCTGCGGGCGCTCTATCCCGGCCACGGGCGGATTTCCACGTCGCCGATGGAGGATATCGACCGAGCGATCGCGAACGCGCTCGTTCTATTGGAGGGAAAGACCGCGGACCGCGAAAAAATCTTTTTCTACAAGCAGGAGGACGCGGCCGCGACTACGACGGCCCCAAACGAACTCGCCCTTCCTCGCCTCCTTTGAAGGGCGGAGCGGGGCCGGCTGCGCAACCGCCGTGGCCGGCCCCGCGCAATACACATCATCGCAACGTCGCGATCGAAGCGAAAGGCGAAGACGCCGGAGCCATCGGGCGGCTTTTGTATTTTCGCGGCGACGCGATGAACAAGATCGAAGAATATAAGAACGAGAAGGACGGTCTCGACATCCTGGCCGATGTCCCGCGCTATGCCGCGGAAGGCTGGGAGGCGATCACCGACGGCGACCGCGAGCGCCTCAAATGGGCCGGCGTTTTCTTTCGCAAGCAGACGCCCGGGCGCTTCATGATGCGCGTGCGCATCCCGAACGGCATCACGAACTCCGCGCAGATCAGGGCGATTGCGGAAATCGGCGAAGAGTTCGGCAAAGGCTTCATCGACATCACGACGCGCCAGCAGATCCAGCTCCGCTGGTTCGGCATCGAGGACGTGCCCGAAATATGGCGACGGCTGGAGCGGGTCGGCCTCGTGTCCTTGCAGACCGGCATGGACAACATCCGCAACGTCATCGGCTGCCCGGCCGCGGGGCTCACGCCGAACGAGCTCTTCGACGCCTCGCCCGTCGCGCAGGAGTTCACCGATATTTTTCTCGGCAACAAGAGCTACACAAATCTGCCGCGCAAGTTCAATGTGACGATTACCGGCTGCAAGGAGAACTGCACGCACCCCGAGTCGCAGGATATCGCGCTCACGCCCGCGACCAAGGAGATCGACGGGGCGGCGATCCGCGGCTTCAACGTCGCCGTCGGCGGCAAGATGGGCTCGGGAGGCTATCGCATCGCTTCGCCGATCGACGTCTTCGTCGAGCCCGAAGCTGCCACGCCGCTGATGAGCCACATCGCCTTGATTTTCCGCGATTACGGCGCGCGCGAATCGCGCACGAAGGCGCGGCTTGCGTTTCTCGTCGAGGATTGGGGCACGAAAAAATTCCGCCGCGAGCTCGAGCGCCGCTCGGACCGGCCGCTGCACACCGCCGGTAGGGAGGAGCGCGGGGCGAACCGCACCGATCACATCGGCATCTTCCGGCAAAAGCAGCCTGGGCTGAATTACGCCGGTCTCGCCGTCCCCGTCGGCCGCATTCACACCGGACAACTCGCCGAATTGGCGCGCGTCGCGGAAATCTACGGGAGCGGCGAGATCCGCATCACTGTTGGGCAGAATTTTATTTTGCCCAATATCCCCGACGCAAAGATCGGGAAGCTCACCGACGAGCCGCTTTTAAAGGAGCTGCGCTACGAGCCGTCGGAGATCATGCGCGGGCTCGTGAGCTGTACCGGCATGGATTACTGCCACTTCGCGCTGATCGAGACCAAGGGCTGGGCGCTCAAAACCGCGCGTGCGCTCGAAGCGAAGCTCGGCAAGACGCAGCCGCTCAGCATGCACTGGTCGGGCTGCCCGGCGGGCTGCGGCAACCATGCGGTCGCCGACATCGGCCTGCTGGGAAAAAATATCAAAGTGAGCGGCGAAGTCGCCGAAGCCGTCGACGTCTACGTCGGCGGCGCGACCGGTAGCGAGCCCAACCCGCCGATCAAGATCATGGAAGACGTGCCGTGCGAAGACCTGCCCGACGTGCTCGCGGGGCTTGCGCGCCACGGCGCATTCAAGGCGATGCGGCAACAGCTGAGAAAAATTCCGCACACCGACGGCGTCGAAAAACCCTCCAGCGAAAAAACTTACGCCGCGCCGGCGATCCGGGCGCAGGATATCGCCGAAGGATCGGCGAAGCTCGTGCGCGTCCAAGGCGAGGAGATCGCCGTTTTTAAACACCGCAGCGGGCTCTGCGCGCTCCAAAACGCCTGCCCGCACGAAGGCGGCCAGCTCTCAGCCGGGTGGATAGAAGGAGAAGACGCCGTCTGCCCGATCCACAGGTACAAGTTCAATCTAAAAACCGGCGCTTGCGCGACCGACC
>DATDFN010000205.1:0-14936 GCA_036522615.1 Binatia bacterium
GGTGCAGCCGCGCATCGAAGTAATCGGCGGTCTCTCGATCGAGCGCCGCAGCTGCAATCAGAGAGCGCTCAAAGGCGTTGAGAGGCTCCGCCAGTCGAGGAAGCATTGTCTCGCGGCTATCGGACGCGCGGGCGGCCAATGCCTCCAGGGCCGCGGCGACGGCGCCGTCGAGCTCTGCCGCGGCTGTCTCGAACGCTGGCGAGTGCGCGATATCGCGCCGTTCGCGCGCGAGCGAGAGTATTAGCAACAAGATGATCTGGGCGTCGCCGGTCATCGTTTGGATCTCGGTGATTGTGAAATCGCCGGGCTCGAATTTGGACGACTCGATGTGCTCCTGGATTTCTTTCACTCTTTCAGAAGCGCGCCGGCGCCATGTGTCCACATCCGCGTCGATCACGGCCTGTGTTCGGCCGGCGACTCCGGCGCGGATCAGCTCGGCGAGCGAGCGGAGCATTTCGGCTAGGCGCGCGCGCAGCGCGTCGCGCGCTCGCACAGGCCACAAAAGATTCTCGACGACGGTGAACACGATGAGGCCGAAGAATACACCGATCACGCGATCGCGCAGATTGGTGGCGCTCGTCGCCTGGCCGAAACCGTGGCCGAAGCCCTGGAAGACGGATTTATAAAAAGCGAGGCCGACCTGATATCCGCCGTACGAGATGCGCGGCGTGCCGAAATTCGCCCATGCTGCGGCGGCGGTGCCGGCGCCGAAGATCACCCAAAAGCCGCCGATCGTCTCGACATTCGGAAACAAATACATCAGCGCGATCAATCCCATAAAACCGCCGACCGCGGCGCCACCGAAGCGGAGGATTCCTTTTTGATTGCTCGCACCGATCGTCGAGAGCGATACGACGAAGCAGGTAATGACGGAGGTGTAGATGCCCGGATAATCGAAGCCGACGAAAAGCAGGTAGCAGATCAGCGCCGCGAGCGTGCCTTTGACGGCAAAGTGGACATATTCGGGATTGTCGAAGGCATCGGGTAAAAAAAGCCTCGGTTTTTCAGTCGCGGCGGCTTCCACTCGATCCGGCTTCTCGGCGTAACGGGGCAAAGCGAGAACAATCTCGTCGAGCGTACGCTCGATGTCGGAAAGCGGCGACGGCGGCGGCGCATCGGCAGGCTGTTCGGCGAGCGCTTTCCACTCATCGCGGGACGGCAGGCGCATTTCTTCGAACGCGTGCCGCATCCGCTCGCAAGCTTCCGCGGCTTTCAATAGCCGCCCGCGTTGAACAGCTTCGGCTGCGCCGGGAGCGACGGTCTGGAGCGCTGTCGCCGCGGTGACCAACCGATCCGTTAAGGTCACGAGGGCGGACAGCACTTCGTGGCGCGCCCGCGCCCATTGATGGATGAGCGCGGAGGTTTTCAGGAGAGCGAGAGGCCGCGACATGCCCGCGATCGCGAGAGACTTGAGCGATTCGGCGGGCGCAGGCTCCCCTACCGCTTCGCCCGCCAGGCGCCGGAGAAGCTGTTCTACGGCTTTGAGTCTCGTATCCAGCTCGCGCCGGAGCAGCATCAGCGGGTCTCCCGGCGCGAGCAGGTATTGCACGACGCCATTGACCAAAAGCCCCAGTATGATGGACCACCAGATCCATAGGGCGAACTCGGTCAGCGCCTCCGGGCTGGGCGGAAAAATATCGGGAATGATCATCACGAGGGCTGCCGGTAGGCCGACCGCGCTTCCAATGGCTCCAATGGTTAGTACGCGCTTGAGAAACAGACCGCCGAAGAAGATCGCGACGAAAAACACGATACGCAGCCATGCGATATCGATGGAAATTTCCCAGGCGAGAAGTGCGGCGCCCATACCGATGGTCAAACCGATCACGCCCAAGACCGAGCCGATCAGCGTCGCGGCTGTGTCCTCCTGCGTGATCAGGTACATGATGATCATCACGAGGAGCCCTTCGGGAATATGGTGCGTTAAAATCGGGATGGTCGCGGCGAGACACGCGAGCGTGAGCCGGAAAGTCTTGCCCCCTCTGCCGGGTATCGGCGCGAGCTCGCGCCGGAGAAATTCGATGAGAGCGGAGATACTCATCGCTCGGCGGCGCTGAAGTTGCCGCTCACTGTCGCTACCGCCGATGCGCCGAGGCGAAAGGAATCGTCCGGATTTTCCACTTCGATGCGCACCGGGAAGCGCGCCGCGAGGCGGATCCAATCGAGCGAGCGGTCCACGCGCGGCAGACCGTTGACGCTCGTGCCGTTCTCGGGCAATACGGCCCAGCCGAGGCCGACGACACTGCCGCGAAAGTGCTTGCCGGGCTGCGATTGCAGGTAAAGATCGACCGGCGCGCCGGCGGAGATGTGTCTCAGCTGCGTCTCGCGGAAATTGGCGACGACGTACCAGGTGCTCGTATCGACGAGCGTGAAGACCTCGGCGCCGGCGCGGGCGAAAGCGCCGGTCGATATATTCATGTTGACCACCAGGGCAGTGAAAGGCGCGCGCACGGTGCAGTAGCTGAGATCCAATTCCGCCGAGTGCACAGCGGCTTCTGCGGCGGCGATCCTGGCATTGACACCTTGGATCTGGCCGATGGCGTCCTGCGCCCGAGCGCTGTCGGTTCGCGCTTGGCGCAGGGCGGCTTCGGTCGCGATGTGCTGCGCGCGCGTCGCGGCGAGGGAGGCGACTGCGGCGCGTTTGCGCGCCTTCGCCTCGTTCAGCGCCTCGAGCGCCGCCGACCGTTGGGTCCGGGCTTCTTCGACCTTATCGGTGGTGACGAACTGTAGCGGCAGCAAGGGCTCGACGCGCTTCAAGTGCTCGTCGGCATGCTTGAACTGAGCTTCCAGCCGGGCGATCTCGGCGTCGGCGACTACCGGGTCCGTCTCGTGGCTCGTGACGCTGGCCGCAGATGCGTTGAGCGTAGCCTCCGCCTTGGACACGCCCGCTAAGGCGGTGGCGGCGCCGTTTTTCAAACCGTTGACTTCCGTATGGGTGAGAGCGAGCGCCGCCCGCGCCCGCTCCAGCGCGATCTCGTACGGCCGCGGATCGATGACGAAAAGAACATCGCCCTGGTTCACCTTCTGGTTGTCGCGCACGTGGAGCTCGACGATATGGCCGTTCACCTGCGGCGCGATGCCCACGAAATTGGCGCGCACCGTCGCGTCGTCGGTCTGCGGCCTCAACTCCCACTGGAGCAGCGTGACGACGATCATGATGGCCGCGGCGATAACGATTCCGCCGCCGATCATTCGGCCGAGGGCCCGACGCCCGCCGGATTCTGAAGGACTTGGACTGTCAGCCATGATGCTTAACCCCTAAAAAAGGCCACCCAGAGCACGAGAGTCACGAAAATCGCGAGGCTGGAATAAATAAGCGGCGGCGGACCGATATAGGGCTCGAGACCCACGCGAACGAACAACCACCGACCGGCCACCGCCGCGCCGATCCCGATCAATGCGCAGAGCATCCAGGACGGAAAGAACGAACCGATAAGATTGATCTGTGGCCCCATCGCGCTACCTCTCGCTTGTGTTAATCCTACCCGCAAAAAGAATTCTACCGACCCGGGCCCTGCGCGGGCGTTCCGGTGGCGAACGCGAGCGCCGCCGACGCGTTGAGCAGCTGGACGCGCGTGTCGAGGTCAACGAAGCGCGCGCGGCTCAGCTCGCGGCGCGCCGCCAAAAGGTTGGTGAGCGTCTCAAGCCCACGCCGGTAAGACTCCAGAATCGATTCATAAGATTTTTGCGAGGCGTCCACCAACGCCGCGGCGACGTCGAGCCGGCGCACGGCAAGCCGGACGTCCGTGTAAGCCTTCCAAACGTCTCGAATCGCTTTGTCGCGCGTGGCGGTCACCTCTTCTTCGGCCGCCCGGCGTTCGGCCTCCGCCAGCTCTACCCGTCGTCGCGTCGCGAATCCTTCAAAGAGGTTCCACTGGAGAAAAACGCCTATGCCGTAGCTCGGCTCGGTCGAGCTGAACCATCCCGTCGATTTATTCCCGCCGGTGACTTTCGTGCGGCCGGCGATCGTGTTGAAATCGGATAGCAATGAGAGCGTCGGGAAATAGTCGGCGCGTGCCCGGCGGACTTCCGCCTCCTTGAGACGCACGGCGGCTACTTTGGCGATTAGGTCCGGCCGGTTTTCCAGCGCCTGGTCGATCACCTTATCGGCGGAGTCCTCCAGCGCCGCGGGCGCCGGCAGAGCGGAAAATTCGGTCACCTGGATCGGCGTCGTCGGAGGGATGCCGACGCTTTCCGCGAGCGCGACCTGCGCATCGCGCTCGGTCGCGAGCACATCTTCGATATCGAACGCGGCCTGCGCTTCCTGCTGCCGCGCGAGCGACACCTCCGGCAGAGTCGCCAAGCCGTTCTTTAGTTGCGCGTCAGCCGACTCGCGCACGGCGCGCGCCGAGTCGACGGCGCTCTGCGCCACCGCGATCTTCCCACGCAGGCTGGTGAGCGCGAGAAATGCCCGTTGGACATTGAAGATGATTTGCTGGTGCTTCCGATTGAAGCCGAGATTGGCCGCCAACAATCGTTCTTTCGCGGCGTCCATCGCGCTGCCGCGACGGCCGAAGTCCAAGAGCAGCCATTTCAAGTTGAGCGTAGGAAAAAATCGCTCGAGGTGCGCGCGAAAGAAACCGCTGGGGGCGACGTCCTTCGGCGCCGGAAACGCCTGGCTCTGATAGCCGCCGAGCGCGGAGAGTGTGAGCACGGGATAGTATTCGCTCTCGACCAATCCGATACCGATCGCCGCCTGGCGCGCAGATTCCCACGCAACGCGCGTTTCGGGGTTCGTGCGCTCGGCGATGTCGATAAGCTCGAGCAGGCTGTAGCGTTTTTGCGGATCGATCGGGGACGCCTCGCCGGACTTGAGGACCCTGGTGTAGCCGCTCAGATCCGGCGGTGTCCAGGGCGCGCTCGGCGCAGGAGCCACTTTGCGGGCCAGATGCTCGGGCATCCCGGGGTCGCTGCGGGCCGAGCCCTCGGGCTCGGCCAGACTTGTCGAGCAGTCCATCCCCGCCGCCAACAGAAGACATGCGGCGACGATAGGCGCGCTCCGCCGCCATCGCCGCGTCCATATCGAACCTGCTCTTTTAGTCTTCACGGCAGATCCCTCCTTTAGACCTGCTCTTTAGCGCGCAGAGCCATTCTTGGGAATAGCCGCGAGGCGCGCTTGCTTGGACTCATCATTTTAATGCTGATGAAAACCAGCGGTATGAGAAATGCACAAGAGCCCGGCACCCACATAATCGCGCCCGCCGCGGCTTGATCTTCGAGCGGCGATATCCCGAAAACAGGCGGCGCGATCGCGTAGGTCGGATAGACCACGCGATCGCAGAAAATCAAAAAAGCCGATAAGGCCGTGTTCTGAAAGTCAGCGAGAAGTAGATACGGAATCATCGCCCAACGCGGCCATCTCGCGCCGCTCGGCCACGGCTGAATCACGGGCCACCAAAACAACAGAGCGGTGGCGAGAAAGCAGGTATGTTCGACTCCGTGCCAGAACTCCGAACGGAGCGCCAGCTCGAACATGACAGGCGTGTGCCAGGTGAGAGTGCTCGCGACAAACGCGAGCCAGCAATTCAGCGGATGAAATAGAATAAGCAGCAGCTGCTTCAGCGGAGTCCAGCCGAGAAGCGGCCTTAACACGGCGTGCAACACGCGCTTGGGCAAACCAAACAGCAAGACGAGGTGCGGGGCGCCCAACAAAATCAGCGGCGGAATGATCATCATCAACAGAACGTGCTGAATCATGTGCGCCGTCAGCGATATTTCAGCCAAGTCGTGCAGCGGCGACGCGATCGCTAGAAACAGTAAAGTCAGTCCCGTAAGGAAGCAGAATAAATGTCTAAACCGAAAATCGTTGGGGCGGCGGTAATGTAATTCCCTCCAGCCCATCGCATAGACCAGGCAGGTCAGCAACGCGAATAAAGCGATCCAGGGGCTAATTTCCCAGGAGGTTTGCAGCTCTTCCGCGATGTTTTCGAGGATCATCGGTCATTCACCTGTCGCTCATCCCGCGCGATCTAAAATCAAGGATAGGTAGAGGAGCGGCAAGTAGATCACCGTCGCCTTAAGAAGTTGCCTCGCGGCCTGCTTGCTCGCTTGTGAAGAAATCCGATACACGAAAAATAAAAGCCCCAGGCCGAGACAGAAGGCGGGGTAGAAATAGACTTTCCCTGTCATACCTATGAAACTCGGCACGAGGGTGGCGGCGATTAAGGCTACGGACGTCACCCACAGCGTCGGCAAACTGCTGCCGCGATTATTATCTTGATCGGGCAGCATCATCATGCCGGCTTGCGCGTAATCCTCACGATACAGCCACGCAATCGCTAAAAAATGAGGGAACTGCCAGAGGAAAAGAGTCGCATAAAGCAGCCACGCTTGCGGCGCGAGGCTTCCTTGCGCCGCCGACCAGCCCATCAGAATCGGCGCTGCTCCGGGAAAAGCGCCGACGAATGTGCAGAAATAGGTGCGCCGTTTTAGCGGCGTGTATGCGAAGAGATAACTCGATAGCGCGAGCAAGCCGATCAGGCTGGTTAAAGGATTCGCGCTCAGCGCGAGGTACACCGTGCCCGCGGCCGATAATCCCGCGCCAAAATAAAGTGCTTCTCGAGGCGTCAAACGCCCCGAGGGCAGAGGGCGATTGGCCGTGCGGCGCATCGCGGCATCGTGGGCTCTTTCCATGTATTGATTGAGCGCGGCGGCGCCGCTCGCGACAAGCGCGGTGCCCAAAAGAGCGTGGAATAGTCCCAGAGTATTGATGGATGACGAAGCCATGACGCTGCCGACAGCGGTCGCCAGCACCACCAGAAAAGTGATTTCCGGCTTCGTCAAGACGACGAAATCGACTGCGCGTGCGAGGCGAGTCTTCGCGTATGTTACAGCGGCCACATGCGCCGCAGTACTCGGATACTGACTCACAAAAGATTTATATAGAGGCATTGTTTTACGGCGTCGGCTGTCCCGGCCTGGATGTGTCCCGCGCGAGCGGCTCGTTCGCCGGACGGAGCGTTTTCATAAATGCCACCACCGCCTCAACTTCTGCTGGTTTTAAATTCTTGCCATAGGCAGGCATATTCCCGCCGCCCTGGATGACCTGCCGAACCAGCTGATCGCCGGTGAGTCTATTGGCGACGCCGTCGAGCGCGGGTCCGCGCTGCCCGCCGCTGCCGTCGAGGCTGTGGCAGTTGCGACATTGTTTGTTCTGCAACACCAACGCGCCTTGCAGCTCCACCGGCGAACGCCCTTTGACGTATTGAACCGGAATTGGATTGGCGCTCCACGCGTTCATAACCGGCGACCATGCCGAAGTAGTTCCGAGATAAATCAGCGTTCCCAACGCGAGGAAAATCATTATCACGGTCAACACAGCGCCCGGCCGCCGGCGCGCGCTCTTTTCTCCGGTGCCCGAAACGAAAGGCAGCGCAAAGAGCACCGCGATGATGACCACCGGCGCGGTGAGGAGAAGAAACGTCTCCATGTAGTCCGGCAGCAAGGCCAACGCCGAGAAGACCCAAAGGAAAAAGAAATCCGGTCGCGGCACCGTGTCGATATGGGTCGGGTCCGGCACGCCGGTCGGACCCTTAGGGCCGAAGTAAGCCGCGCAGCCGAGGATGCCGAGGATGACGAGGCCGCTGAAGATCAGATCCTTGCTGATCGCCTTGGGATAAAACGGCACTCCTTCTTTGTTGAGCAAAGCTTCGTACTCAGCCGCGTAGGTTTCCTTATTCACGACCTTGCCCGGCGTTGGATACTCGTTGATGCCCTTCGTCAACACCAGGCGCAGATGCAAACTGACGATCGCGATGATGAGTCCGGGAATAATAAATACGTGAAGCGTGAAAAAGCGCGACAAGGTTTCGCCGGCGATGATCGGTCCGGCGAGCAGCAAGTGAACGAGGTTGCTGCCGATCAACGGCGTGCGACCCATGATGGATGCCCCGATGCCCAGTCCCCAGTAAGCATCTTGATCGAAGCGCAGGACCTGCCCGGTGAACGCCATCCCCAGGGTGCAGAAAAGCAGCACCGCGCCCGAAATCCACGTCATCTCGCGCGGGTATTTGTAAGCCCCGAAGAGAAACACCTGCGCCATGTGCAGCGCCATGATCGCAACCATGAAGTTCGATCCCCAGTTGTGCACGCCGCGGAGGAACCAGCCGAGCGACTGCTGATACGTCAGATATTCGAGGCTCGTGTACGCCTCATTCGCCGACGGTACATAGACAAAAGCGAGACAGGTTCCGGTCACGACCTGGAGGATAAAACAAAGCAGCGTGGCGCTTCCGAAAACATAGAACCAGCTCCCTGAGCTTGCGGGAACGTGATGGCCGGCGGTGGAGGCGAACAGCTTGCTCAGATGAACGCGGTCATCGATCCAGACGGCGGTTTTTCTTAGCATCGCTAGCCTCGACGAGTTACTTTACTCCAACTCCTCACAGTGGTTCGGCCAATGTTGGGAGGATTCCGCCGCGCACCCAGAGCTGTCCGTTCTCGATCTTATATTTGTATTCATACAGCCCGCGCGGGGGCGGACCGGAAGCATGCGAGCCGTCTTCGTAAAATGCCCCGCCGTGGCACGGGCACATGAACAGATGCGATTCCTCGAACCAACGGACCGGACAGCCGAGATGCGTGCAGTTGATCGCGAATACCTGAAAGGTCTCGCCGGCCTTGCGCCGTACCCAGCACGGGATATTGGCCGTGGCGCCGTCCCACGGCCGCGTGAAGGGATTGCGATAAGTCGCGAGCCGCGTCTGATTTTCCGGAAAATTCCCGATCGCGCCGAGAGCGATCCAGGACTGATACGGATCGCGCTGACGAAAACTGGAGAAAACGTAGCCGATCACTGGAATGGCGAACAGCGTCGCGGCGATCACGTTAAGCCCCGCGCCGACCTTGAAAAGAAAGCTCCGCCGGGAGATTCCCGAGCGAGTCGACGTTCCGACCGCTTCTTCTTTTTTGCTTTCTTCGACAGCCATGACGTCTCCCTCGCTAATTCATCTTGGGCGGCTTTTCGCTGGAGCGATTCCCCGCCATCGGCACATTCGAGTTCGCGACGGATATCGGGCCGCGGCGGTGTGAGGCGATCCAGGCGACAACGTCGGTTATCTCTTGCCGCGACATGGGACTGCCGGAGACATTGTTGCGCCAATCCGGTTTTCCGAGGTCCGCCCTTCCGACGATCACCGTCGTTCGCAACGACTGATCGCTTACCAGAGCCAGAAAGTTGGGGTCTAAAATCCGTCCGCCTTTCGGCTGATTATTGCCGATAGGTTCGTGGCACTGCGCGCAATACTTTTGGTAAACCATCGTTCCCGGGCGCACATCGCCGGGCGTGGATGCTTTATCAATTCTGTAGGGCGGCAAAGCCGCCGCATCGAATTGGCCGGACCGGGCCCATGCGGACCTTATCCCTTGAACGAGCGCCGCAATCTGCGCGTCGGTGAGATTGCCGCCTTCTTTTTGCGCAAACGCCGGCATCATAGTATTCGGCACGCCGCGGGCGGTCACTTGCTCGAGCGTTGCGTCGTCGATGAGCGCTAAATAAAGCGGATCGTTGAGCGCGCGCGCGGCGCCGAGGCGTCCGTCGGCGCCGTGACAGCCCGAGCAGCTCTGCGCATAGAGCTGCTTAAAATCCACAATTTCCGTGGGCGCTCTCCAGCGAGCGGACTCGTCCGGTTTTCCGGGCAATCGATCACAGCTCGCGATCAAGGCGCAGATAAATAACGCCGCGGCGGCTCGGCAAAAGCATCTGATCGGTCTCACGGCTTAGCTCCCGGTTCAGACCGTACGGTGTGGCCCTCGATGCCGGCACGCGCCGCCAGCGGGTACCACGTCTGCAGTGTCTCGACAGTTTTTGTATGCGCGACCACATATCCGGCCACCAGCCCGTAAGCGACCTGCGAGGCGATGAACCATATCCAATCGATCCGGGCGTTGAGCGCCGGATTGATCAGCTCGAGCGTCGCGCTGATCAGCGCCGTCCACAGAAGCGGGGCCAACAGACTGCCCCAGAAGGCGGAAAAACGCGATGGCAGCATCGGCAGCAAAACCGCGTAAAGCAAACCGACGAGCAACGAGATCACGCCGTGACTGATCAAGGCAACGACGAATGCCGTGCCGTTGAACGCTCTCAGTTGAGCCATATCCGCGTTAGCCAACGATGGCATGGCACCCGCGGCGAGCAGGTTGATCGGATACCAGATGCTGTGCTGAACGAGAACTCCGTAGGCGCACGCGACGACCGCCATCGCGACACCGCCGAAGATGCCGCCGATGAGACCCGCGGAATATGGATGGTATTCTTCCGGAATGCGGACGCGATGGCCGCCTTCGCCGGCCTTAAGTTGCGCCGCGAAGCGCGGCGACGGTTGAACGGGCAGAGCTGACACATCCTCCAAAGGAATCCACTCCATTTTTTCCACCGGCAATACGTCGCGGAACCAGCCGATGGCGCCGCGCAGCGCGAGGATCAATCCGACAACGCTCACGACGACGTGTGTGACCAATCCCCCAGCTAACAACGTCAGCCCGAAGGCGGTTATCATTGGCCACGGCGTCGCCGCCGGCACCTGTATTCTTCGCGCTTCGTCATTTGCTTCCAGCGGCATGACTTTCCCTCAGCGCCCAATGATGTAAACCACAGTAAAAACGACGACCCATACGGCGTCGACAAAATGCCAATACCACGAGAGCATTTCGATGTGCTCGGAATAAACTTGAGTCAGCAGACCGCGCAGGCTGAAGACAAAAACGAGCGTAAGTAAAATCAGTCCAGCGATCACGTGCGTGGCATGCAGCCCGACCAGCGAATAGAAGGACGTGCCGAAGAGGTTCGTACTGATCGTCAGATTATAACCGTAAATCAGCTTGTGCCATTCGAGCGCCGTCCAGGCGAGGAACGATAGCGCCAAGACGATCGTCACGAGCCACCACAATTTAAAAACCCCGAGAGCACCTCTTTTAAACGCGCGCTCAGCGAGGACGATCGTCGCGCTGCTGCCCAATAAACAGATCGTCGCCAGGATCGGCGGCTCAAGGACCTGCGCCGGAAATGGACCCATCAGGCTTTTGCCGATGTAATATAGGTAGGCGACGGCAAAAATCGTAAATAGCGCGCCTTCGGTGACGATGACGCTGATCACCGCAACTTTTCGGCGCGACGGAAGCGGCCACTCGGCGGATTCCGCGGTGAGATTCAACGCATCCGTGTTATTCATATTTCCAGTCCGGATCTTCCGGGTGTTTCAAATCCCACAGCGGCCGGCGGCTTAGCACTTCCGGCAAAGTTTCGAAGTTGTACTCGGGCGGCGGCGAGGGCGTCAGCCACTCGAGCGTCCAGGCGTCCCAAGGATCACTGCCGGCGGGCCGCCCCTTCCGATAGGAGCGAACGAGGTTAATCACAAAGAATAAAACTCCCGCCGCCTGAAAGACGGCACCGATCGTCGAAATCAAATTGAAAATTTCCCAGCCGCGGCCGGGGTCGTAAGTGTAAATTCGCCGCGGCATCCCGAGCAGCCCGGGAATATGCATCGTATCGAACGTCAGGTGAAAACCGATCGCAAAAAGCCAGAAGTGCCAGAGTCCCAGCTTTTTATCCGGCATGCGGCCCGTCGCTTTCGGGTACCAATAATAAATTCCCGCGAAGATCGTGAAGATAAAAGCGCCGACCAGCACGTAATGGAAATGCGCCACGACGAAGTACGAATCGGTCAGCTGCCAGTCGAATGGAGCGACGGACATCATCACGCCCGTCAGGCCGGCGATCAGGAACTGGAATAGAAACCCGATGCAAAACATCATCGGCAACTCGAAACGGAGTTTCCCGCCGTACATCGTGGCGAGCCAATTGAAAATTTTTATCCCCGTCGGCACCGCGACGAGCATCGTCGAGGCGGCAAAGAAGGTGTTGCCCATCGCCGTCATGCCCACGCTGAACATGTGATGCGCCCAAACGCTTACGCTGATGGAGCCGATCGCGACCGTCGCGGCGACCATGATCGGATAACCGAAGATCGGCTTGCGCGAGAATACCGGAATAACTTCGGAAGCAATCGCAAAGCCCGGGATCATCAGAATGTAGACTTCGGGATGGCCGAAGATCCAGAAAAAATGCTGCCACAATACGGCCGAGCCGCCGGCCTGTGTGTCGAAAAAATGCGCGCCGAGAAAGCGGTCGAGCATCAGCATGATCTGCGCCGCGGAGAGCGGCGGTATGGCGAGTATAATCATTCCCGCCACGACAAACGCGAGCCACACAAAGAGCGGCATCCGCATTAAAGTCATGCCTTTGCAGCGTAGACTGACCACGGTCGCAACCACGTTGATGGCCGACACGAGACTGCCGACACTGCTCACGAGCAGACTGAGAGTCCAATAATCGGTGCTGCTCCCGCGGGAAAACGCGCGTCCGGTAAGCGGCGCATAGGCGAACCATCCCACATCCGGTGCCGATCCCGCGCCAGCCAACCCCGGCGCTCCGATATAACTGAAAAAGAGCAGGAAGCCGCCGAACAAGAACATCCAGTACCCAAAGGCGTTGAGGCGCGGGAAGGCCATGTCGCGCGCGCCGATCATCAGCGGCACCAGGTAATTCATAAATCCGGCGATGATCGGCATACCCACGAAAAACACCATGACGGTGCCGTGCACGGTGAAAAGCCGATTGAACGTCGCCGGGCCGACAAGATTATTGTTCGGCAGAGCCAGCTGCATGCGGATGACGGACGCCATCAATCCCGCTATGACCAGGAATATCAGAGCGGAGACGATATACATGAGGCCGAGCTTTTTGTGATCGACGGTAACCGCCAGCTCATGCAAACGCTCGAGCAGCGGTACTTTTAGTTCCGCCGGCCGCGATATCGCGATTTCTTGAGTCGTCATGGCTTTCCGCCCTATTTCAAAGTCATGAGGTAAGCGACCATTTGTTCGAGCTCGCCGTCGGTGAGCTGCATATTCGGCATGAGAACCCCCGGCTTGATAATCTGCGGGTCGCGCATCCAGGCGCGCAGGTTGTCGCGATTGTTGGCGATAACCCCGCTGCCGAGCGTCTCTCGGGACATCAGGTGAGTCAGGTCCGGACCGAACTTCCCGTTTGCCGCCGTGCCTTCGATCGTATGGCAGTTTACGCAGGAGGTTGAAAAAAACAGTTCGCGGCCGGTCACCGCCTGCGTGTCGTTGACGGCGGATTCTTTCTGCACCGCCGCCCATCGGCTGAAGTCCTCCGGGGTATGAACGATCACCCGCAGCAGCATCCGCGCGTGTTGCAGACCGCAATATTCGGCGCAATTGCCGACGTAAGTTCCGATCTGCTTGGGCTCAATCCACATCTGATTCACCCGGTTAGGTATCAGATCGGTTTTGCCGGCGAGCTGCGGCACCCAGAAGCTGTGCGCAACATCCGCCGATTGAAGATTTAGAAACGTGGGCCGCCGCTTGCTCGAATCGCTGACGGGCACATGCAGCTCGTTGGCGGTGACAATGCCAAGCTGCGGGTAGCGGATTTCCCACCACCACTGATGGCCGACTACGGTGACGTCGATTGCGTCGGGCGGCTTGGCGGCCCCCTGCACGTCATAGATCGTCCGCGCCGTTACGAGTAACAGCACGAAGACGATCAGAACCGGTATCACCGTCCACGCCAGTTCGATCTGATTGCTGCCGTAGATCTGAGGCGGCTCGCGATTTTGATCTTCAGGCCGGTGCCGAAATCGAACGACCGTGTACGCCAGAAGGCCGCCGACGACAAGGAAAATCGCCGCACAAATCACCAGCACCAGGATCGCGCTCTGGTAAATCGACTCCGCAGGAGTAGAGAGCGGCTTGAATATATTCGTCACCGTGGACGGTTCGGCATATGCCGCAGCGGCTTGCAGCATCGCGGGGACGATTGCGGCGGAAGTCCTCCCGACGAACGGGAAGCTTCTAAAAATGGGCCGACGCCAATTCATATTCGTTGAAAAAACATCCGTGAATTACGATGCACATCCATCGTTGCCGAGAGAAAGTCAAGTATTTACTTTTTCATTTTCGGGCCATATCCACGCCAACACGAGCGCCACGGCAAGTCCGATGGAGACTTCTGCGAACCGATGCAGAGCGGTTTGCCACGGATTACCGGTCCGCGGCACCAGCAGCACAATCGCCAGGGTCACGGCCCCGAACCGATATGCGGGCAGATCCGATCGAGCGGCGGCGCGGAGGAAACCCAAAATGAGCACGCAAGCGCCGAAGACCAGCACATGCGGTTCAAAGTAACTCGCCGCAACCGCGCCGAGTACGGCTCCGAGCGCCGTCCCGACGAAAAACTGCCACGAAACGGCGAATGCTGAAGCGACGGATGACTGCGCGATCACCAGCGTGGTGATCGGCGCCCAATACGCTTCCGCCAGCTCGAACGACCGTGCTACAAGCAGCGAAGCTACAGCCGCCAACGCCGTTCGCGTCGAGTGGACCAGAATCGGTCGGCCGGCCCACTCGACGCGCTCTGTTACAATTTTCACAGCGTCCCCAGTGCTCCACTGAGCATAGTATGGCTAAAACGGATTCAGCCGAATATTGGTCTCGATCGTATCGACCACCTCGTCGATATGACCGGAAAGAACCAGTTTCCCCATCGTCAGGCCGAAGCCTACAACTTGCTCCGGGGTGATATGCGACGGCAGCGAGAGTGCATTGCCGTCCGTGACGGCGTCGATGAGCACCGGTCCCGAATGCTGAAGCGCCTTCTTCAACCCCGAGGAGATATCGGCCGGATTTTCGATCCTTACGCCCATCATGCCGATCGCCTCCGCGAGCTTCGCGAAGTTGGGGTTCTTCAAGTCCGTCTGGTAGTCGGGCATTCCCAAAGATTCCATCTCGAGTTTCACCATTCCGAGAGCACTGTTGTCGAAGACGAGGATTTTGATGGGGAGGTTGTACTGTGTGATCGTCAGCAGGTGCCCAGCTTTGCTATCCGCGCAGACAGGTGGTCGCTATGGCGGGCG
>DATDFN010000206.1:0-12930 GCA_036522615.1 Binatia bacterium
TCGCCTGTGCCGACGAGATTCTCGTCTCGGCCGCGGCGAGTCTCACGGACGTTCTGAAAGAGATCGCGGCAGGGTATCAGGCGAAATCGAAGCACACGGTCAGGTTCAATTTCGGTCCGTCCAACGGCCTCGCGCGGCAGATCGAAGAGGGCGCGCCGGCGGATATATTTTTTTCCGCCGATCTGCTGCAGATGTACAACCTCGACAAAAACGGCCGGCTGGAGCAGGGCACGCGGAAAAACCTGCTGTCGAATCAGCTCGTCATCGTCGCGCCGGCGGATTCCAAGATTGCGATTTCCTCGCCGCGTGATTTATTGAAGCCTGACATCAAAAGGATCGCTCTAGCCGAGCCCTCGTCGGTTCCGGTCGGCGTCTACGCCGCCAAATACTTAACCGACGAGGGGTTGTGGGAGCAGGTAAAAGCCAAGATCATACCGGTCCAGGATGTCCGCGCGACGCTGGCCTCCGTAGAATCGGGCAACGTCGACGCCGGATTGGTCTACAAGACCGACGCGGCGATTTCGAAAAAGGTTAAAATCAGTTACGAAGTGCCGATCGACAAGGGGCCGAAGATCACCTACCCGGCGGCGATCGTCAAGGAATCCAAGCACAAAGACGCCGCGCGCGATTTCATGAATTATCTTGTTAGTCCGGCCGCCAAGGCCGTTTTTCAAAAATACGGCTTCGTCGTGCTCAATTGACCGCGGGCGCCCCAAGGGCCATCAAATATCCTGATCGCGGCAATCTAAAATTCTGATCGCACCGATCCAAATATTCGATCGTTATTATTCAAATATTTGATCGCGTAAGCACCTGCAGCCTAAAGGCGCAGCGGCGTTTGCAGGCTATCTCTAACCTGCTATGGTCCGGCTAGCTATGAACGCCGCGGACCCGCAATTCTTCATTTTTACGCTCGCGCTCGTCGGCATCGTCATTATCATCGCGGCGCTGCTGTCGGGATTGATCGACAAAAGCGACGTTCCTCAGGTCGGAGTCTTTCTCGCGCTCGGCGCGATTCTCGGCCCGGCGGGGCTCGGCCTGCTCGACGTGACGCTCGATTCGCCGATTCTTTTCGTCGTCGCGACGCTGAGCTTGACGCTCGTCCTTTTCACCGACGCCGTGAGCCTCCCGATCGCGGAGGTCCGGCGTAATGCGCGCCTGGCGTTCATCGTGCTCGGTCCCGGCACGGTGATGAGCGCCGCGTTGATCGCCCTCGCCGGTTGGTATTTGCTCGATCTCTCGCCGGCGGCGGCGGCCGTTTTGGGCGCCGCGCTCGCCTCCACCGATCCCGTCATGCTGCGCGGCCTGGTGCGTCGGTCGGGACTGTCGGATACCGTGCGCCTCGCGCTGCGGCTGGAAAGCGGCCTAAACGATATCGTCCTCCTGCCGATAATCCTCCTGGCGCTGCCGTTTTTGAACAATGGCAGGCAACTCGGTATCCTCGACTGGGCGCGGCTCGGTCTCGATTTTCTCCTGCTCGGCCCCGGTGCGGGTATCGCCGTCGGGCTCCTCGCGCTCGCGGCGCTAGACATGATCCGGCGAAAGATCGGTGTCCGTCGCGACTACGAATCGCTCTATTCGCTGGGCGTCGCGTTCGCCGCTTATGCCGCTGCGGAGGCGGTCCACGGCAGCGGATTTATCGCCGCGTTCACGGCCGGGCTCACGATCGCGGCGCTCGATCTCGACCTCTGCGACTGCTTTCTCGAATACGGCGAGACGACCGCCGAGATGGCGCTGCTGTTCGCGTTCGTGCTCTTCGGCAGCTCGCTCATCTGGACTGGCTTCACCGTCTTGAGCTGGCCCGTGCTGCTCCTGGCGATTTCGGTCGCGCTCATTCGCGTTATCGCTTTTTTCGCGGCGCTCTCCACGATGCGTCTCAAGTCGAAGGAGTGTCTCTTGATCGCATGGTTCGGGCCGCGCGGCTTGAGCTCGCTGCTGCTCATCCTGGTTCCGGTGTTCGCCGGCGCGCCGGGAAGCGCCTATCTTTTTCACATCGCGTGCTTCGTCGTGCTTTTCTCGGTCGTGCTGCACGGCGGCTCGCTGATGTTCCTCGGGCGCAGCAAGCGGCCGCGCTTGTTCCGGTCGGATGCGGCCGTTTCCGGCGCCGGAGACGTCGACATCGACCATCCCGCGGAAGGGACACCGGCCGCGGAAACCGCAGACGGTCGCGTAACCATCGACGAGCTTAAGCGGCTGCGTCACAACGCCGAGCCGGTGGTTATTCTCGACGTGCGCTCCGAGCACAGCCTCGCCGACGATCGGCGCGGCGCGGAAGGCGCGATCCGAATACCCGCCGAGCACGTCATCCGGCGCGTCGCGGAGCTCGGCATACCGAAGAACACGTGGCTGATTCTTTTCTGCGCCTGACCCGACGAAGCGACGAGCGCCCGTGCGGCGCAGCAATTGCGAAAAGCGGGATGGACTAAGACACGCGCTCTCATCGGCGGCTGGCGCGGCTGGATCGATGCAGGCCTGCCGGTCGAGTCCACCGCAGCGTAGATCCGGTAAACCCCGTAGGCGGGAAAAATTTACCCGGTTGCGGCGGTTGCGATTCGAAAAATCCTAGCAATTCCGGGCTTGGCACTTCCCTTGCTGATATGCAGCGGTGGGGTGGTTTATGAACTATACACCGTACGCTCTCGCGTTTTTGCTCGCGCTTCCGGCTGCTGTAAGCGCTCAGGATCGTAATGAGAAGGCTTCCCAGAGTTCACGGCTTCGCCGCGAGCTGGCGCCGCGGCCGTATACGTTCGACGACTACATCGCCGACCTCAAGCAGGCGGCGCGGAGAGACCAGCCCAAGCCTGTGAATCCCGTGACCGAGGAGCAAGAGAAAGTCGCGGCGAACAAATACCGCGGCTACAAGCCGTTGAACCCCATCGTTGTGGAGTGGTGAGACGCTAGTCGCGCTCCCGATATCTTTCTTTAATTACTTCCCTGTGCGGTTTGTAGACCTCCTTGATGCTCGAGTGCAGGTGTGCAGCGGGCGGTCGAGGTCGGCCGGCTTGCGCCGGCCGCCGTTTATTTAATTTTTAACGCCGCTCGTTGTCGCCCCGGCCGCCGCCGGCTGCGGCGCCGCCCCGCGCCGCGCCTCCGTCTCCCCGCTGCGCGCCTGCCTCGCGCCCCGCGGCTTGATTACTAGCGTGGTGCGAGGGGAACATCTCTCTCACGCGCGCGTGGTCGGTGTGCGGCGGATGGTCCATATCGATACGCACCCGGTCGCGGTCATTGAGCGCGAAGCGTGACGGCGCGCGATCGCCGTGGCGCCACTCGCCCCCGTCGCGCCACCAGAACTGGTGCACCCGCGGATAGTAGTAAACCTCGTAGTCGGGATAGTAATAATAGGCGTCGTACCCGGCGTAGCCGGGATAATCCGCCGACACGGCGCATCCCGAAACGAGCGCCAATAGCGCCGCCGCAATCACGGCCAGCGCTGTTTCCTTGACCTTCATGGCTTGAATCCTCCTATTTTCAATATTGCACCTGGACGAAAAAGCACAAATCGGCCGCTGCAGTGAACATGGATTCAAGGTTGACAAGTTTAGGGGGACGGACCTAGGCTGCGGCAGGAGGATTCACTTTATGCCGACGCTCTTTATCGTCATCATTGCGGCCTTCTTTCTGCTCTGCAACGGCGCTGGATTCGCGCAGGAGAAATCGAAATCCGCCAGATTGAAGGACGCGGCGTCGTGCAACGAGTTCGCGCCCGCCGCGAAGCAGGTCATGGGGAAAAGCGTCGGCGTCGAGCAGTGCTACATCGTCTCCGAGGAGACGGTCTTCAACATCAAAGGGCAAAAGTTCCACCGCGTGGAGGTGCGCTTGACCGGCACGGTCGAGGGCTGGGCGTCGAAGGAAAAAGGGCAGCGCGCGATCTACTTCACCGACGGCCCCGACTTCGTCTTCGTGCAGTCGGGCCTCACCGGCGCACGCGCGCGCGGCGTCGGCCGCTACGAAGCGGCGACGGGCCACGGCATGACGATCATGTATCCGGAGAATGCGCGCGATTGGAACGGCAAGCTCTGGATCGGCGCGCACGGCGCGGGATCGTACGGCGACGTGGGCGCACTGCTGCCGCGCGACCCGCACGCGAAATACAACCGGCTCGCGAACGTCAACCGCTACACGACGCTCATGATCGACAAGGGCTACGCGGTCGCGCACACGATGCGCTCGTCCGACCGCGCGAACGGCGATATCACCGTTACGCTTGAAGACGGCAGCACGATGGCGAAGAACAACGTGAGCGCGCACGCCGGCCTCATCGCGCAGTGGACGCAGCTCGCGCAAAATATGGTTGCGAAAAATTTGGCCTCAAAACCGAAGCGCACGTATTTCTACGGCCATTCGGCCGGCGGCTTTTTGGGCCGGCTCATCAACTACATGCCGGGCGCGAATCGCGGCGACGACGGCAAGCGCCTCTTCGACGGCTTCCTTCTCGACGACGCCGGCGGTGGCATGTGGCTGCCGAAGCGCGTCGTCGATGGCAAGGATACGCTGTTTACGACCGACGAGGGGCGCAAACAGTTCGCGAAGCAGATCGACGTGAGCCACATGCTCTATCTCGGCGAGACCGGCGACTACGTCCCGAACAAGCGCCTCAACGCTACCATGCTGCGCGACAAGGGCCTCGGCGGCGAGCACCGTATGTACGAAATCCTCAGCGTCAGCCACTTCGACGCCGGACAGGTCGACCGCGCCGACCTTGTGCCGCAGTCGCTCGATCTCTCCGGCCTGTACGACTCGCTCATCGACCGGCTCGACGCCTGGGTCGACAAGGGCGTCGCGCCGACGGCGACGAAAAGCGATCTGAAGGAGTTGGGCGGGGGCGGCGTCGCGCTGCCGGAGGTCGCGTGTCCTCTCGGCGTATATTATGTCTTTCCCCTCGGCATCAATCCGGGAAGAAGGGGAGGGCAGGAGACGTCCTTCGCGCGCTTCGACGGCATCAACCAGGAGCCGCTCGACGCGCGCGGGGAGTTCGTCGACATGAACGGCAACGGCACGCGCGACAAGCGCGAGAATCTGACGCAGGCATGGCAGCGCGCCGGCTTGTTGAAAAAAGGCGAGTCGTTCACCCGCAACGTCTATGTAAGCTGCGTCAAGGCGGCGGCGGGAAAGCTCGTCAAAGAAGGATTATTGCCGCAGAGAGTCGCGGACGATTACGCCGAGCAGGCGGCGAAGATCTCGTTGCCCGATCTGCGCGCGAACTGACGAGCGAGTTAGCTCGCGTCGAAGATCGCTGCGAGGTTCCCTTCCGGATCGCGCAGCACCATCTGCCGCTTGCCCTCGTCGATCCAATCCGGCTCCGAGGTGATCGGTGTGTCGAGGTTTTTTAAGCGCCGCAGCGTTCCGTCGCCACGCGCCGCGAGGCCGTAGCCGTAGAGCCCGCTATCGGCGCCGCGATCGAGCAGCACGAGCTGCATGACGCCGTCGGTCAAGACGACGCCGTCCGTGAAGTTTTTCGCCGCGAGGCCGAAGACTTCCGTGTAGAATTCCGCCAGTCGCTCCGGATCTTGCGTGCGAATGACGAGGCGTCGAACTTCGTTCATCGCGCCGTCTTCTCTCGGGTTTTCCAGACGCTCCGCCGGGATCGTGTCGTAGCCACGCGAGGAGAGATCGATCGGGTTGCCCTCCGGATCGTGCACGCGCCAGTCGGTGAACGACCTGCCCGCCGGGCGCGCCGCCACTTTCGAGGCGCCCGCGCGCTCCAAAACCGGCCGCAGCGCATCGACGTTCTCGACGAGAAAGCCGAAATGGTTCAGCCCCATCGGTCCATTCGCCGTCGGCGGATTGATCGCGAGAAACAGATAGCCGTCCCACAGATCGACCGCCTTTCGATTGCTCAAGACTTCTCTGAGACCGAAAGCGCGCTTGTAAAAATCCGCGAGCGCGCGCGGGTTCGCCGAGCGCACCGCGATGTGGACGAGTTTCGCTTTCACGTCGCCTCCTTTATGTTTTACAGCGCGCCGGCGATGGCGCGATCCAACATTCCGCTGCGATCATAGCCGCGCAGCAGACGGTCGTCGATCAGCTCTTCGGTTTTCACCGCGGCGATCTTCGCATTCGACTGCCCGAGAATGCGCTTGATGTTGTTGAGCCCGGCGAGCGACGGAAACGGTCTTCGTCGCAGATTGCCGCTCAACACCTGAAAACCTTCTTCCAGCGCCGCCGGATTCGTTTCCCTGAGATACGATCCGAGCATCTTCACCACCGCCGGCTTGTTCTCCGGCGCGTTGATGAAGCTCTGGCATTCCAGCAGCGCCTTCAGCAAGCTCTCGACCATCGCTTGGTTCTCGCGCAAAAAGCGCGCGGATACAACCACGCCGGCGCCGAGAAACGGCAGCTTCGCGCGCGCGAGATCGACGATGACGCTGAAGCCTTTCGCCTGAAGCGCGCGGCTGTAGTTGCCCTGAAGGATCGCCGCGTCGACCGCGCCCTGCTCGAGCGCGTTGAAGCGGCTCGTCTGGTTCGCCATCGCGATCACCTGGATGCGGTCGCGCTTCTCGTCGAGGCCGAGATACTCGAAGGCGAGCTTCGCAGCCATCCACGGCGTTCCGCCGAGCGAGCCGACGCCGAACTTCTTGCCTTTGAGGCCTTCGACGTTTTTAATCTCCGGCCGCGCCACGATGTCGTAGTTGAGTTCGGCGTCGTACGACACGACGAGCTTCAGCGGCACGCCCTCCGCTGCGGCGTTGATCACGGCCGAGCCGCCGATGTAGCCGAACTGGATGTTACCGGCCGCCAGGCCGGCGGTCGCCGTCGCGCTGCTGCGCACGAGCACGACTTCGAGATCGAGGCCGTATTTACGGTAGAATCCCTGGGCGCGCGCGATGTCGAGAAACGCCGAGTTGGGATTGATCGAGCTGTAGGCGACGACGGCGCTCGCCGCGGCGTGGGAAGCCGACGGCAACGCCATACACAACGCGAGTGCCAACACCAACGCGCGCGGCATCGTCATCCTCCGGCGGGCAAGCCGAAGATCTCGCGGAACAGCTCGATCGATTGTGAGAGATTCTCGTCCTCGACGTCCTGGCCCACCCGCGCGAAGCCGCGAAAAAGCCGCGGCGGGTCGGGCTCGACGTCGACGCGCGACGGGATGCGGTTCATCTCGCGCAATTTGCTCTGCGAAGGCTTGGAAAAGAGAAAATCGATGAATAGTTTCGCCGCCGCCGGATGCGGCGGCTTCGCCGCTATGCTGACGCTGTCGAAGATGAAGACGACCGGCTCGAGCGAGACCCAGTCGATCGGCGCGCCCCGGCTCGTATAGCCCTGGACATGCGGCCCGTAGGCGATGGTTAGCGGGAACTCTCCCGCCATCACGAGCTGGATGCGCCCGCGGCTGCCGCGCTGAAACACCTGGTCCTGCGCGGCGAGCTTGCGGAAGTAGGCGAGCGCCTTTTCGCGGCCCCAGTATTTTATCAGCCCGTCGAACCACGCGAAATTTTCCGTGTCGTTGGAGATCTTTTTTCCCCTCCAGCGCGGCTGCAGCAGGTCGTCGTAGGTCTTCGGCGCCTCCGCGGGTTTTACCATCCGCGTGTTGTACGCGAGCACGATCGTGTTGACGTACATCGCGCTCCAGTAGCCGTCCTTGTCTCTCAAGTCGCTCGCGACGAATTTGTATTCCGGCGACTGGTACGCCGCGATGATCCCGCGGCGCCGGAGCGCGGGAATGACGCCGCGGCTGGAGACGCCCTGCACGACATCGAAGCGATAATTCTTCGCGGCGTATTCGCTGAAGATGCGGTTGGCGATGGCGCCGGCGCCGGAGCGGAAAATCTCAATCTGAATAGATGGATATTGTTTTTCGAACGCGGCGGCGAATTCTTTTGCCTCGGGCACGGAAAGCGTCGTGTACCAGGCGAGCGCGCGTTCTTTTTTCGCCTGCGCGGCAAGGTCGGTATTTGCGGTCTGCGCTTCCGTGCTGCTCGAACAACTCAGCAGCGCGAGAAAAACGAGCGGAAGGATTCTCATCGCTCTCACTGCGCGGAGCCTAGTCGAACTCGCGCCCGAGCGTCAAGCACGTTGACATTGTATCATCAAAGCGCGAAAAGACGTGCGAGGTAAAAATATGGCGGAAAATACGCTGCTCATAAAGGGCGGAAAATTGATCGACGGCACCGGGCGCACTCCGGTGGACGACGCTGTGGTCGTCATTCAGAACGGAAGATTTCAGGCCGTCGGGCGGGGCGGCGCCGTCGCCGTTCCCGCCGGCGCCGAGGTGATCGACGTCAAGGGCAGGACGATTCTTCCCGGCTTTATCGACGGCCATGGTCATCTCGAAGATTTCCACGGCGAGCTCTATCTCCATCTCGGCATCACGACCTGCGCGTCGATCGAGCTGTATCAGGACGGACCGTGGACGCGGGCGCAGAAAGAGGGGACCGCGCTGGGCAAAATCCGAGGACCGCGCATCTGGATGACGGGCCGCGCGATCGGCGGCGTCGGCACGGGGCACGACGCCTTCGGCTCGCGCACGGCGCGCGACAACATCATCGTCACCAACCCTGACGAGGTGCGGCGCGCGATCCAGCGCAAAAAAGATTTCGGCTGCGAGATTTTGAAGGTCAACGAGTTCCTCTCGATGGACCTCTTGAAGCTTGCCTGCGACGAGGCGCACCGGCTCGGCATGCCGGTCGCCGCCCACAGCTGGGACGCGGTCGGGTCGTCCAGTGCCGGTGTCGATGCCATCGAGCATATCTGGTCCGTCGGCTACAGCTCGATCCCCTACGCACCCGCGCGGCGGAAGCTCGCGGAGGATCGCCTCGGCGGCGTGATCGATCAGGAGCTCGCCGGCGCTTACTATCAAACGGAAAATTACGATGAAGTCATCGGCGCGATGGTCGAGCATGGCGTCGCGTGGACGCCGACGATCGCCAAGTGGCTGCGCCCGTTCTCGCCCAGCGCCGAGCGCTTCCGCGCGCGCGAAGATCAAATCCTCAACAACCCGGAGGCCGATCTGCCCGCGGCCGTGCGCACGGTGACCGACAACGCCTACGAAAAATTATTGAAACGCTACACGCTGCAGCAGCGCGATCAGGCGCAGCGCGGCTACGAGAAGGCGAGCGAATTCATCCGCCGCTTCGTCGCGGCCGGCGGCATCTTAAAGGAAGGCTCCGACCCGCCGCGCGGCATGGCGGCGCTACTGATGCATCAGGCGCTGGTCATGGATGTGGAGGCGGGCGTGCCGCCGATGACGGCTATCCAGGCGGCGACGCTGAACGTCGCGAAGACTTTCAAGAAGGACAAAGACTACGGCAGCATCGAGGCGGGGAAGGTGGCGGACTTGATCGCCGTCGACGGCGATCCGCTGAAGGACATCTGGGCGACGCAGAACGTGAAGCTCGTCGTGATCGACGGTAAGGTGGTCGACCACGCGTTTCACAAATACAAAAATCCGATCCCGTCGTTCTACTCCTATCAGAGCCTGCCGCTCGATCTCCAAATCTCGCCGCTGTTCTTAATCGAAGGCAGCGGCCCGACCACGCTGCGCGTGCGCGGCGAAGGCGGCATGTGGCCGTTTCACCGCGTCATGCTGAACGGCGCGCCGCTGCCCACGAACTTCGTCTCGAAGAACGAGCTTAAGGCGACGATCCCGCCCGAGGCGATCCCGACGGCCGGCACCTACATCGTCACGCTTCAATGCGAGAGCGAGCCTTTCCCGATGTCGCATCGGGCGCATCTGACGGTAGGGTTTAGGGGATAATACCGGGTCGTTCGCGGCGCGAGGTGCGGCCCCCGCGCGCTTTACAGCCGCGACCGAATCGATTCGAAGTCGTTTCTGAGGCGCGTGGAACAGCGGCCCAGCGGATTTCGAAACGCTGTCCTCAGGCCCTAAATGGGCTTTGCAACGACGAGCGTCTGGTCCTCAACGTGTTGGATTAGCTCGATTTCGAAGCCGGCATCATGGAGCAAGTCGGAATATTCGTTTATCGTTCGTGCGCGGCCGCCGGGCAGATTGAGGATCTGCAAGTCATACAGTGTAGTCCAACTGGCGTTTTCGTCGGCGATGACGTATTCCACGATCACAAAACGACCGTATGTGTTCGAGGCGATCGCTGTGCGCACATTCCTCAAAATGGCCGAGCAGTTGTCGTCGTCCCAATTCCACAACGAGTTCTTGACCAAGTACAGATCGTACTCTTCGGGAACTGACTCAATGAAACTTCCAACCACAATTTCAGCTCGATCAGAGAAGCCGGCCCTGTGGACGTATTCATTCGCCGCATCGCGCAGGTCGGCGATTTCATAAATCGCTCCCCGCAAATAGGGATGCGCAGCTAAAATCGCAATAAGCAGAGTTCCAACACCGCCGCCTAAATCAATGACTGTTTTGTATTTTTCAAAAGGAAATTCCCGCGCGATTGCTTTGGAGACATGCTGGGAGTTGCTGATCATTGCATCGCTAAAGGCTTGTGTGGCTGCAGAATCTTCGCCCAGATGCTCGTATAAAGTCTTGCCGAACGCATGTTCGACGCCGCTTCGTCCATCTGTCAGACACTCCGGATAGTGCATCCAGCTCTGCAAGCAAGATGGATGGTTCCACATCTTCGCCATGCCGGCCCAGCTATTTGGATGATCGCGGCGCAGCAAGCGCGACACTTCGGAATGTTGAAATACCCGTCCTTCAGCTTCGATGAAAATGCCGTTGGCGGCCAACGCGCGCATCACTCGGTAGACAGTGCCTGCCTCGAGATTTTTCGCGCGAGCAATTTCGTCTGCGCTGATCGCTTTCTTGCCGACAATTTCAGGAATGCCATGAAGCACAACCGCAGTTATGGCGTGGCTGAGCCAGGCTTGACAGAAGATGTCGTTGAGTTTGTATCGCGCTCCGACTTCTGGTTCGGACGCGGTGAAGATGCGCCCTGCATTCAGGGCGGGTACTTTGTTGTTCATCATATGCATCCTCCCGTAATTTTCAATCAAGTGATTGAAAAACCTAACCGACTTTGCTACGATTGTCAAATGGCTACGAAAACAACGAGGAGCGCCATATTGGATGTCGCCGAGCATCACTTCGCGTATTACGGCTACGAAGCGACTTCTCTGCGCGCAATTATGAAAGACGCCGGCGTGAACATCGCCGCCATCAACTACCATTTCGGTGCGAAGGAAGAGCTGTACAATGCTGTGACTCAGCGCTTCGCAGAGCCGGTGGTCGCACGACAATTACAACAACTGAAAGCGGCAATGGAAAATCCCAATGTCGCTCTGGCTGACGTGCTTCGGTCTTTTTACGGACCTCCCATTGAGATGGTGCACGGGATGGGAAAGCGCGGCGAGACGCTATCGCTCTTTCTTGGACGCGGCCAAACTGAACCCGATCCTGTTTACTCGATGATCGATAAACATTACTCCGCTTGCCGAAATGAATTCATCAGCGCATTTCGCAAATTGGTGCCGGATATGAGGAATGCCGACTATCAGTGGCGATTTGAATTCATGCTCAGTTTGATTGTGACCTTTCTAACGCGGCAGAAATACATTCGCGCGCGATACACAACCGCTAAGGATTGGAAGCCGGAAGAAGTTTTGCTGCGGTTGATCACATTCGCGGAAGCCGGCATCAGGGCGAAGTAGCGCTTCAACTCGCGCATCCGCCTTGACTCTCCGCGGCGTTTCTTCTAATTTATTTCTTTCGAATTGAGGAGTCGGCTAATTGGTAAGCCACCTGACTCTGGATCAGGCGATTGTAGGTTCGAGTCCTACCTCCTCAGCCATGGACCCATCGTCTAGCGGTTAGGACACCGGCCTCTCACGTCGGTAACACGGGTTCGATTCCCGTTGGGTCCACCACTTCCCAACATTTATCCTGAAATCCTGTTGAGCGCCTCTCTCAGCCGCTTGAGCGAGCGGTCTTTTCCGAGCACCGCGAGGACCTCATAGATGCCGGGGCTCACCGTCGTGCCGGTGAGCGCGACGCGCACCGGCTGGGCGAGATTGCCGAGCTGGAGGTTGTGGCGCTGCAATACCTCGGTGAAGGCCGCTTCGATGTTTTTCTCGTCGAACTCCTCGATCGCCGCTAATTTGTCGATCAGCTCGGCGAGCGGCGCGCGGACCTCGGTCGTCAGGAACTTTTTCGCCGCCTTTTCGTCGAGCGCGATGTCGTCGGATAAATAGAAATGGGCCATCTCGACGAGCTCGACGAGCGTCTTGGCGCGCTCCTGAAGCGTAGTCACCATTCGCTCGCGCCATTTTTTGTCCGGCGGCACGGGATAGCCTTTGGCCTGGATGAACGGCACGACGTCGTCGGCCAACTGCGGCAGCGGCCTGGCCTTCAAGTAATGCGAATTGAGCCAGAGGAGCTTTTCCGGATTGAAAATGCCGGCCGACTTGCCGACATTTTCCAGGGAAAACTTTTCGGTCAGCTCTTCGCGCGAGAAAATCTCTTGATCTCCGTGCGACCAGCCGAGGCGGACAAGATAGTTGCTCAGCGCTTCGGGAAAATAGCCCATGTCGCGGTACGTCGTCACGGACGTCGCGCCGTGGCGCTTGCTGAGGCGCGCTTTGTCGATGCCGAGAATCAGCGGCACGTGCGCGAACACCGGCGGCGTGTGTCCGAGCGCCTGATATAAAAGGATCTGCCGCGGTGTGTTCGCGAGATGGTCGTCGCCGCGGATGATGTGCGTGATGCGCATGTCGATGTCGTCGACGACGACGCAGAAATTGTACGTCGGCGTCCCGTCGGAGCGGGCGATGATGAGATCGTCGAGCTCGCGATTCTCGAACGCCACCGGCCCTTTGACGAGGTCGTCGACGATCGTCGTGCCTTCGCGCGGTCCACGGAAACGGATCGTGTAGGGCTTGCCTTCCGGCAACGGGGGAATCACGCCGTCCGGCGGGCGGCAGGTGCCGTCGTACATCGGTTTTCGTTTCTCTTTCATCGCGGCCTGGCGCTTTTTCTCCAGCTCCTCCGCCGTGCAGGTGCACGGATAGGCT
>DATDFN010000207.1:0-3680 GCA_036522615.1 Binatia bacterium
GGTGCCTTCGACCTCGAGCGTAAGATGCTCGTTGTCCTCGACCTTGTCCATCTGCGTCATGATGTCGAACAGCGCGAAGCCGGAATTGGCGAACAGCTCGGCCTGGCTCGAGCCGGAGATCTTGACGGCGAGCTCGGAGGAACGGTTGAAGGTCTTATAGGATTTCCGGTCGGCCATATGAGATACGCTTCAGCCCTTTATACCCGATTGATGAGGCTCGCTGCAAAGCCTGCGCCGAAGCCGTTATCGATATTGACGACCGTGACGCCGCCGGCGCAGGAGTTGAGCATGCCGAGCAGCGCAGCCAGACCGTGGAAGCTCGCCCCGTATCCGATGCTCGTCGGCACGGCGATCACGGGCTTATCGACAAGGCCCGCGACCACGCTCGGCAAAGCTCCCTCCATGCCTGCGACCACGATGAGCACGGCGGCGGAGAAGAGCTTGGCGCGATTGTCCAATAGCCGGTGCAGTCCGGCGACGCCGACATCGTAAAGCCGCTCGACGCGGTTCGCCATCATTTCCGCCGTCAGCGCGGCTTCCTCGGCAACGGGAATGTCCGACGTGCCGGCGCAGACGACCAGCACCGTGCCGCGTCCGGCGATGCGGATCGGCCGGTCGAGCCACGTCGCCGCCCGCGCCTTCTCGTGCACGCGAATGCCTTTCAGGCGGCGTTTCAGCCACACGAGCTTCTCCGGGGACAGCCGGGTGATGAGCACATTCGCATGTCGATGGTGGATCGCTCGCGCGATCGCCGCGATCTCGGCGGCGGTCTTGCCTTCGCCGAGGATCACCTCGGGAAATCCCTGGCGCAGCGAACGGTGATGATCGACTTTGGCAAAGCCCAAGTCTTCGAAAGGAAGGTGGCGCATGCGCTGAAGCGCCTCGGCGACGGAGACCTTGCCCCGCCGCACGCTTTCCAAAAGCTCCGCCAGGCGATCCGTATCCATCAGAATGAAGCGAGCGAGATCAGGATTTGCTTTTGAAGTGATCGAATCCGCCCGGTGAAGACCGCGCGCGGCCGCGGTCAAGAACCCGGATACCGCTTCCGCGTACGCAGCGGCCGATGCGCGTGAGCCGGACGCCGAGTCGCGGCTTGAGCTTTTCGATTCTCTTGCGGTCGCGCGCCCGCGCCGCGAAAAGCAGCTCGTAGTCCTCGCCGCCGCCCAGCGCCGCGGCCGTATCGCCGCCGGCGAGCGAACGGTAAGCCTTCGACAGCGGCAAGGCGGGCGCGTCGATCTCCGCGCCGACGCCGCTGGCCTTACAGATATGCCCGAGGTCCTGGACGAGGCCGTCGCTGACGTCGATCATCGCTTTCGCCAGGCCCGTGCGGCCCAAAACCGCGCCGGCCGCCAGGCGCGCCGTCGGATAATGATGCCGGCGGAGCGCGTACGCCGCGGCGGCTTTATGCGCGCGGCTTGCTCGGAGCTTTTTCTTGAGCAGCGTGAGTCCTAGCGCCGAATCCCCCAAAGTTCCCGTGACATAGAGATCGTCGCCGGGGCGCGCGCCGCTCCGCAGCACGGGCCGGCCGCCGCAGTGCCCCAGGAGCGCCGGGCTGATGAAAAGCCGATCGGCGGCGCTTGTGTCGCCGCCGACGACGGAGACGCCACTGCGGCGCGCAAGCGCGTTCAAACCGCGATAAAATTCTTCGATATCTCCGGCGCGATAATTTCCGGGAAGAGCCAGCGACAGCGTCAAATAATCGGGGACGCCGCCCATCGCGGCGATATCGCTCAAATTCACGGCGAGCGTTTTATAACCCAGCGCGTAAAAGGAAGTCCAACGAAGATCGAAGTGGAAGCCTTCGATGAGAAGATCGGCCGTGACGAGCAGCGCGCGGCCTCGGCATTCGAGCCAGGCGGCGTCGTCGCCGATGCCGGCGCGCACGCCGCGTCCCTGCGGGGCGGCCTTGCGGATTCGCTCGATGAGGCCGAATTCCCCGAGGCTGCCGACTTTCATCCGGCGCGGAGCGGGACGATGCGGTCGCGGCGGATCTTCTCCAACGGCTTTTCCTTCCGCTTGAGCGGCTTGCGCGCCGGCGGCTTCGCCGGGCTCTCCGCCGCCGCCGCGCGTTTCTCGGGTTTGTCGAGCAGCGCGACTTTGAGCACCTCCGACATGTTCTTCGCCTTGATCAGCGTGAGTTTGCGCCGGACCGGCTTCGGGATCTCGTCGAGGTCCTTATCGTTGCGGTCCGGGACGATGATCGTCTTGATCCCGGCGTGAAGCGCCGCGAGGCACTTCTCCTTCAGCCCGCCGATCGGAAGGATCCTTCCGCGCAGTGTGATCTCACCCGTCATGGCGACGTAGTGGCTCACCGGACGGCGCGTGAGCGCCGAGATCAGCGCCGTAGCCATCGTAATGCCGGCCGAAGGGCCGTCTTTGGGTATCGCGCCGGAGGGCACGTGAATGTGAATGTCGAGCTTGTGATAAAAATCTTCCTCGATGCCGAGCTTCTTCGCCTGCGAGCGCGCGTAGCTCACGGCCGCATGCGCGGATTCCTTCATGACCTCGCCGAGCTGGCCGGTTAGGGTCAAGTTGCCGCGCCCTTTCGAGAGCGAGGCCTCGACGTAGAGCACCTCGCCGCCGACGCTCGTCCAGGCGAGCCCGGTCGCGACGCCGATTTCGCTCTGCTCCTGCTCCGCCTCGGGAATGAATTTCGGCGGGCCCAGGTACAGGTGCAGGTTGGCGCGCGTCACGCGCGTAAGCTCTTTCTTCCCTTCCGCGGTCTTGCGCGCAACCTTGCGGCAGATCGAGGCGATCTCGCGCTCGAAGTTCCTGAGCCCGGCCTCCTTGGTGTACTGCCCGATGATGCGGAGCATCGCGTCGTCGGAGATCTCCAATTGGCCTGGCGCGATGCCGTTGTCTTCCAGCTGGCGCGGCACGAGGAACTTGCGCGCGATCTCGAGCTTCTCCTCGTTCGTGTAGCCCGAGAGGCGGATTACCTCCATGCGGTCGGCGAGCGCCGCGGGAATAGGATCCAGCAGATTCGCGGTGCAGATGAAAAGCACGTTCGAGAGGTCGAACGGCAGATTGAGATAGTGGTCGCTGAAGGCGTGGTTTTGCTCGGGGTCGAGGACTTCGAGGAGCGCCGCGGACGGGTCGCCGCGAAAATCGGTGCCGACCTTGTCGATCTCGTCGAGCATGAAGACCGGATTGTTGGAGCCGGCCTGCTTGATGCCCTGGACGATCCGGCCCGGCAGCGCGCCGACATAGGTGCGGCGGTGTCCGCGGATTTCGGCCTCGTCGCGGATGCCGCCGAGGGAGATGCGCACAAAGTTTCGCCCCAAGGCGCGCGCGATCGATTTTCCGAGCGACGTTTTGCCGACGCCCGGCGGTCCCACGAAGCAGAGGATCGGCCCTTTAATTTTTTTGCGCAGCTTGTTGACCGCGAGGTACTCCAGGATTCGCTCCTTCACTTTCTCGAGGTCGTAGTGATCCTCGTCGAGGACCTGCTGGGCCTTTTTGATATTGAGATTGTCCTTGGTTTTTTTGCTCCAGGGGATGTCGATCAGCCAGTCGAGGTACGTGCGCACGAGCGACGCCTCCGACGACTCGGGATGCATCTGCTCGAGGCGCTTCAGCTGCTTGTCGGCCTCGCGCTTGGCCTCGACCGGCATTTTCGCCTTTTCGATCTGCTTGCGGAGATCTTTCATCTCCTCGGCGCGCTCGTCCCCTTCTCCGAG
>DATDFN010000208.1:0-3530 GCA_036522615.1 Binatia bacterium
CAAGATCGTCGCGATCGATCCGCGCGTCGCGGGGCCGGCGAGCCAGACGATTATTTTTTATTATCACAGTCCCGATCTCGGACCGGAGTTCCTGCGGCGGCTTTTCACCGAGATGGGCGTCAGGCTCATGCGCGAGGACGAACGGTTGATCGATTGGGTCGCGCTGGAGAAATACGCGCTGGGACTATTTCCGCGCGGCACCGAGGTGGGCGGCGCCGAAAAGGCCGGTCTTCCGATCAAGCAATTCGCAACCGGTCACTTCAAGGAGGGCGGCTTCATCAGCCCCACGGGTCTCACCGTCAGCTTCTTGAACCGCGCGCCGCATCCGAACGCCGCCAAGATCGCGCTCAACTGGTTCTTGTCGCGCGAAGGACAGCTCGCTTGGCTCGAATATGTGATTAGAAACAACGACGACCAGGACTCGTTGAGAGAAGACATTCCCGACGACCGGCGTAACGCGAAGGCGCGACGCCAGCCGCAGGTAAAGTATTTTCTCACCAACAAATACGATCTGCTCACCGATCCACGGCCGGCAGAGCTCGTTAAAAAAAGCATCGAGTCGGCAAAATAACGCGGAGGAAGACATGCTGACGCCCGAAGAAAATGAAATTCTAGTCCGCACGACCCGGGGCACGGCGGCCGGCGAATGGATGCGGCGCTATTGGCAGCCGGTCGCGTTGAGCGAGGAGCTTCAGGAGAACGGAGCGCCGCTCGCGGTGAAACTCCTCGGGGAAGATCTCGTGCTCTTCCGCGGCGACAACGGCCAGGTCGGCTTGCTCGGGCGGCGCTGCTCGCACCGCGGCGCGGACTTGAGCCTCGGCCGGCTCGAAGACGGCGGGCTGCGCTGCCTGTATCACGGGTGGCTCTACGCGGCAGATGGACGATGCCTGGAGCAGCCGGCCGAGCCCGAGGGCAGCGACTTCAAGAGCAAGATTCGCCATTGCTCGTATCCCTGCAAAGAGTTGGGCGGCATTATCTTCACCTACATGGGTCCCGGCGAGCCGCCGGTCTTTCCGCTCTACGAGCCGCTGATCGCGCCCGAGAATCATCGCTACGCTTACAAGGTGCTGCACGAGTGCAACTACCTGCAGGCGCACGAAGGGGAGATCGACCCGGCGCATTTGTCGTATCTGCACCGCCGGACCAACCAGCCTTCGTGGCGGCAGCGCTCGATCAAAGGCTCCGACGGCGTTCAGCCGATGGCGCTGTACCGCAAGGACGCCGCGCCGCGCATCGAGATCGAGGAAACCGACTTCGGCGTGCGCGTCTATTCCATCCGCCGCGCGGACGACGAGAAAATTTACCTGCGCCTGACGAATTCCATCTTCCCCAACGTCAGCACGATCATCGGTCCGATGGCCGGCGACGGCTACGACATCAACTGGCACGTGCCGATCGATGACCATCATCACTGGAAGTACGTCGTGATCTTCCGCCGCAGCGGGCCGCTCGAAGCGCGCGACTGGAAAAACATCCATTCGCTCCGGCCGGAGATGACGCCGGACTACCGCCTCGTGCGCAACGCCGCGAATAATTATCTTCAGGACCGCGAATCGATGAAAAATGGAAATTTCAGTGGCCTGGGAACGAACAACCTGCCGCAGGACGCGGCGATGGTGCAAAGTCCCGGCGCGATCCAGAACCGCGACGAAGAGCATCTCGGAACGACCGACAAGGCGATCATCGCCAATCGCCGCGCGTTCCTAAAAGCGATCCGTCAGGTAGAGTCGGGAGAGGAGGCGCCGCACGTTATCCGCGATCCCGCGAAAGCGCGCGTGCCGGAGATCGCGGTCATCTCGGAGATCGTCGGCGGCTCGGAGGACTGGCGCAGCTACTGGAAAAAGATCAAGCGCATCGACGACGAGAGCTATTCGAGCGCGCATCATTAAGGCGCGATCGCGACGCCTTTAACGCCGTTTCGCTCCAGCGCCTGGGCGACGAGCCCCGACGCCTTGGCGTCGGCGATGAACTCGCGCAGATATTTCAATCCTTCCGCGCGGCCTTTCGCAATTCCCACCGCCTGGCCGATCGCCATGAAGCGCCCGTCGAGCACGCGCGCTCCGGAAAGCTTCGCCGCGTTCGCGATCAGCGTCTGCTTCACGCCGGCGAGCGCTTCCACTTTTCCGTCGACGAGCAGGGCGAAAGCTTCCGGCGGCGTGGCTGTTTTAACCGGCTTCGCGTGCTTCAAGTTCCGGCTCAAAAATAATTCATAGGCCGCGCCGGCCGAAAGCGCGATGCGCACGCCTTCGCGGTCGACGTCCGCAACGGTTTTCAACGACGAGCCCGCAGGCACAAGGTAAGTGCCTTCAATCTCGATGTACGGCGGCGTGAAGTCGATCTCGCCGCGGCCGGGATCGACCGCGAGAAATGCGACGTCCCATTCGTTCCTTTTGAGTCCGTCGACCATCTTGCCCGCCGCGTCGTACAGAACGAAGGCGACGGGCAGTCCGGTGCGCCGCTCGATCTCGCGCGAGAGATCGACGACCACGCCGCTGAGCGCGCCGCTCTGTGGGTCTTTTTTCGCCAACACCGGGTTCGCGTAATTAACGCCGACGCGGATTTTTCCCGTCGGCGCGAGGTCGGAGCGTAGAGCGGGGGAGATCGCCATAAGTGCCTCCTTGACGCAGCTGCGGATTATTTACCGTATGGCAGTCGACGCGTAAAGCTCAAGCGGGTTCGGATTACGCGACCGGCTCCTCGTCCTCGTCATCTTCCGGACCGATCGCGAAGGTGTTCTTGTCGTCCTCTTCTCTCCGACCGACGATTTCTTCGGCGGCTTCGCCCGCGAGAACGGCGGCAAGGTCTGTCATCACGGCGGGGTCGTCGCGGTAGCCGGCATGTTCGAAGACGAGCGTCGTACAGTCGACCTGATAGGCCGACGCCGGAACGCGCGCAGGATGCTCGGCGCCTTCGAGACCCAGACGCGGTCCATGGTTGAAGAGCTCCGATAGCGCGAGAACTTTGTCGTTGCGTGAAAAATAGGTCGTGAGGCGGCGCGCTTCGCCGGCGGCGATATTGCCGTCCTCGCCTTTCTCCAAAATGTCGCCGTAGACATCGGGCGCGAAGAACGTTATCTCGTCGGCGATGAGACCGCCGGGGCCGGCTGCGGGGATCGCCGCGACCGCCGAATAAGCCGCCAGCGCCTTGATTACCAGATGGGCGCCCATGCTGTGCGCGTTCAGATGAAGCTCGCGCGCGCCGAGGAGCGGCCGGAAGTCGAGGAGGAAATTCAAAAAGCCGAACGCCGCGTACTCCGCCTGCTCGCGGTCGCCGAGGTATTCCGACCACACGCCGTAGCTCGGCCAGGTGAAGCCCATGACGTTCCCGTCGAATCCAGCCTTGGCGATTTTCTTTTCAAACGCGATGTACGCCGCCGAGACGCGGTCGAAATCGTTGTTGAAGCCGTGCACCAGCAGCAGCGTATCTTCGTCGATGGGGATATCCGCCAGCGTCTTCTGCTTCGCCTCTTTTCCCTCCGACTGCTTGGAGATCTCGTACACGGCGTAGGCGCCTTTGGCGATGCGTTCGTG
>DATDFN010000209.1:0-5298 GCA_036522615.1 Binatia bacterium
CTGCCGCTGTAAAAGATCGCGGCGCCGCCGCCCTCAAAGAATTTCAGCACCGTCTCGGCAAGCTCGCCGTATTTTTCCACGAGTTTTTTTACCACGGCGATGTGCTCGCAGAGCGCCGGCAAATCACGATGACCGGCGCGCTCTTTCAACGTTCCTGCATAGGCGAGCAACTCCGAGACTTTCGGCTTCGCGCCCGTGACTTCCTCCAGGATATCGGCAAGCAGCCGGTAGTGTCGTACCTCTTCATAGACGACGCGCACGGCCGCCTCCAGATCATGCCTCTCGACCGTCGCCTCGACGGCTTCGAACATCGCCGGCGCCTCGTTCGCCTGCCGGGCGGCGGCGCCCAGCTCGCGCGCAGCCTGCAGCTTAAGCCAGCGCGCGTCGTCGGCCGGAGTGCGCGGCCGTGAAAAATAGGTTCGTACCACCTCCGCCTCTCCCGCCCACCATCGCGCGGGAGCCGCGCGCAAACGCGCTATGCGATCGTCCACTGCCATCGTCTACCTCCAGCCGCCCATCGGTGTATAACAAACGTTTTTGGCCGTCAATTGCCCGCGCTTGACACCCCACGCGCATAACTTCTATGGTAAACGCGATCCAACGATATTTAGCGAGGTACAATAATGATCCAGGGACTTAAGGATAAAGTCGTCATCGTCACCGGCGCCGGACACGGCATCGGCAGAGCGTATTCCCGCGGCTTCGCCGATGCCGGCGCGCGCGTAGCGGTTACGGACATCGACGGGCCGGCCGCCGAAAAAGTCGCGGCCGATATCGCCGGCAAAGCCGAAGGACGGGCCATTTCCGCCCGCGTCGATGTCGCCGACGAGGAGTCCACCAAGCAGATGGCGAAAGTCGTGCTCGACCGCTTCGGCCGCATCGACGTCCTGGTCAACAACGCAGCCATTTTCGCGACCATCCCGATGAACCGCGGCGGCATCGAGACAATCGATCCCGCCGAGTGGGACCGCATGATGGCGGTCAATCTCAAAGGGCTTTTCTTTTGCTGTCGCGCGGTGCTTCCCACGATGCGCACGCAGAAATCCGGGAAGATCGTCAACATCGCCTCCGGTACGGTCCTCTCCGGCAGCCTCGGGCGTATTCACTATGTGACGTCAAAAGCGGGCGTCATCGGTTTCACCCGCACACTCGCGCGCGAAGTCGGCGGCGACAATATCCAAGTCAACTGCATCGCGCCCGGCTCGACGTTGTCCGAAGACAATCCGACGGAAGATATTCTCCGCATGCGCCAGGCGCCCGTGCAGACGCGCTCGCTCAAGCGGGTGCAAAAGCCCGAGGATCTGGTCGGCGCCATGCTTTTCCTCTGCTCGCCGCTAAGCGATTTTATGACCGGCCAAACCGTCTCCGTCGACGGCGGCCAAAACTTCCTCTAAGCGGAGGCGACGATGCCACGGCGCGCCTTTTTCGTCCTTGTCCTTGCGGTTTCGATTTGCGTCCTGCCGACGCTCGCATCGGCGCAAATGATCCGCCTGAAGACCTCGTATAGCTCGATCACGGCGAACAACAGCCCCGTCTGGCTCGCCAAAGATAAGGGCATCTTCGCAAAGCATCGCCTCGACGTGCAGATGGTGCTCATCGAAAGCGGGACGACTTCGATTCAGGCGCTGGTCGCCGGCGAGACGCAGATCGCGCAGCTTTCCGGCGGCGTCATTCTCAGCAGCGGCCTCGCCGGATCGGATGTCATTTGCATCTCTGGCCTGGAGAATCGCTCGGCCTTCAGTCTTATCGCGCAGAAAGACATCAAGAGCGCCGAGCAGCTTAAAGGCAAGCGGCTCGCGATCTCGCGCTTCGGCAGCGCATCGGACCTCGCCGCCCGCCTCATTCTCCAGAAGCTCGGACTCAACGCCGAAAAAGACGTGACGCTGCTTCAGGTGGGCGGCACGAGCACGCGCCTGGCGGCGATGACCAAAGGCGTCGTCGAATCGACCGTGATAACGCCGGAATTCTACATCCTGGCGAAAAAAGCCGGCATGACGACGCTGGCCGATCCGCTGACGGCGAAAATCGATTTTCCGCAGAACACGATCGGGACCTCGCGGGCCATGCTGAAGACGCAGGCGGAAACGGTGAATTTGTACATGAAAGCGATCGTCGAAGCGATCCATTACTTCAAGACCAACCGCGACGAGACCATTCCCGTTCTCTCGAAATACCTGAAGATCAACGACAAGGACGCGCTCGCGCAGATTTACGATCTCTACAAGAACATCCTCCAACCTCTGCCGCTTTCCACGCCCGAAGGCATGCAGCTGCTGCTCGAATGGATGGCGCAGTCGGATCCGCGCGCGAAGGGCGCCAAAGCCGAGCAGTTCATCGATAACGGACCACTGAGGGAAATCGAAAAGAGCGGATTTGTTACTGCGCTGTATCGGTAGCGGCCGCGCTGCGCTTCAAATAGAAGTGCATGCGCCAGCGATAATTGATTAACCCGATATATTCGTACACCGCCTCGGCAATCTGAATCGCCGCTTCCTCACCGACGATGACCCCGCTGCCGTCGCCGGAGTAATTGAAATCTCCCGGCGCCGCAAGCGGCTCAGGAGCGATCGAGCCGAAGGCGAACATACTGCGCGGCATGTGCGTTGCGGAAGTGACCAGAAGATACCTCTTCCAGCCCTTCTGCCGAAGAATCTTATTGACCTCGATGGCGCTCTCGAACGTGTCGCGCGAGTATGGTTCGGCGATCACCTGCGCCCGGGGGACGCCCCACAAGATTAAATAATCGCAGGCGATTTGATTTTCATTCCGCGGGTTCGTCAACGGATTGACATGGCCGCCCGAGACGATAATCGGCCGCGGGCGAATGCGATACAGCCTCCAGGCCTCGTCGAGACGGTGAAACAGCGGCTCGCTGACAGTCGGGTAGGGAACCAAGCCTCCCTCGGGGATCACGCCGGCCATCAATACCACAATGGCGTCGTACGGCTCCGCCGCGGCCGGATCGATCAACGCGGGATAGCGCGATTCCAGCGGATGCCGCAGCACTTCGCCGAACTCTGGGCTATGGAAAAGAAACAACAGAGCGAACGCGATCCAAAACAGTCCGCGCGCCCATCGTCTGCGCCAGAAAATGCCGCACAAAAGGAACAGAACGAACCATGGCACCGGCGGGAGAATGAGCGGCTTCAAGAATTGTTTCAGGAGAAACATCATCGCAGTTGTACCCGAAGCCGCGCCGGTTTTCCATAAACATTGAGTCAGGCGTTTACCCTATTGCGCGGCTATTAAGGGCGCCGCTATCCTAATTTGAGGATTATCCGCTTCTAGTGGCGTGGCGAAGGGAGGAGAAAATGAGACTTATCACGATAATCGTTCAATTGGTGGTGCTTGTGCTGAGCGCCGGCTTCGGCTCGGCCTTGGCGGCCGACCGGGACCGCATCTCTTGCGGCAAAAATCACCGCATCTCGATCGAAGACCTCGATATGTCCCCGGATCCTATCAACCGGGGCGACCGCGTGCAGAACTGGCGCATCAAAGTCCACGTCGACGGATCCGGTGAATGCGACACGCTTTTCGAGATACGCGAAAAGCCGGGTGACACGGTCGTAGCGCGGGGCGGCAGACACCTTCTGCACCCCGGAGTCAATGAAATCGTGATTCCTGCGGCGCAAGGGTACCGCTTCAACAAACACGAAACTTGTTTTCAGGTCCTCGCCGACATCGAGAGAACGCGCAAGGCGATCGACACGAAAGAGAGCTTTTGCGCCCGGGAGAGGGAAAACGGGAAGCGTTTCAGCATGAGAGAGCGCGGCGACCGACCGGTGCCGCGCTAAAATATCGGCGATCCGGCGCGTCCTGCTAGTGGAACGCCAGTCGCAGGATGCGCTGGATCAACGCCTCGTACGACAACCCGGCTTTCATTGCCGATTGGGCGAATTCGTCCTCGCGCTCGAGATTCGGGTTCGGGTTCGCTTCGAGAATGACGATTTCCCCGGCCGGCGTGACGCGCAGGTCGATGCGGCCGTAGCCGCGGACGCGAAGCACGCGATAGGCCTTCTTGCATATCTCGGCGATGCGCTCGCTCATCTCGCTATCCAGACCTTCGGCGAAAATATTCTGAATGCCCCATTTCTTCCGGTAAGCATCGTCCCACTTCGCCTTGAAGGTCGAGAAGCGCGGCTGTCCTTCGGGCACCTGCGCGAAAATGACCTCGCGCAGCGGAAACACGTTCAGCCGCTCGTTGCCGAGAATGCTGACGTATAGCTCGCGCCCTTCGATATACTCCTCCGCCAGTGCCGCCTGATTCATCCGCTCATGAATGAAGCGGACGCGCTCTTCGAATGCCTGGTCGTTTTCCACGAACGAGTCCTGGGCGATGCCGTAGGACGCCTCCTCCTCGACCGGTTTGATGAAGAGCGGAAACGCGAGGCGCTTGGGCCGCCGGATCGCCCCGCCGGGCGGAAAGACGACGGAGTCCGGCACGCGAATATGGTGGTAGGCGAGAATCTCCTTCGCCATGCCTTTGTGCTTACATAAGGTGAGTCCCGTCGGGCCCGAGCCCGTGTAGGGCAGGTCGAGCATCTCCAATAAACCGGCGACGTTTCGGTCGTACGCGGAGCGCGCGTTGAAGTGTTCCGCGAGATTGAAAACGACATCCGGCGGATGCGCTTTCACCTCGCTGATGATGAGGCCGGGGTCTTCGTACACGCCGATCGTCCGCACCTCGTGACCGAGCTTCTTGAGTGCATCGATCACATGCGCCTCGGTAGCCCAGTCGTCGGTTTTGAGCTCGCGGCTGAAGTCCTGATCGGCCGGCGGCGTTCCGGCGGAATCGAAGAGCACCAGGACTTTATGTTTCTGCCGCGCCGTCATGATGGGTTACGACTCCTTGAATTTGCCCGTCATGCGGTAGTGCGCGGCGAGGGTCGCGAGATAGGCGGCCACTTCAAGGCCGGCGGAATCGGACCGCACCCGCAAATCGAGCGCGGCGCAGCGCTCGGTCAGCGCGCGCAGCAGCCGGTCGACGGTAAACTTGGGCTCGCCGGTCCACGCGGCGACGGCGCCCAGCATGGGCTTGCGGCTGCGCCGGAGAAAAACCGCGGCGCGCTCGGCGTCGGGCGCCGAGGAAGCGGCGGCAAAAAGCTTCTTCAGATCGGCGTCGAAAAATTCCGGAAAATCCTGGGCGTAAAGCTTGCGCCGCTTCTTGTAGTACGCATCGAGACGCGAGCGCAGGCGCGACGCTTCGCTCAAATGGCTGCGCGCGAGCACGAGCGGCTTCTGGCCGGCCAGCTTCGCCATCATCCGGTCGACGTATTCGAGCTTGTCGAGCGCTTTCCA
>DATDFN010000210.1:0-3621 GCA_036522615.1 Binatia bacterium
AAGTCGGACGTCATCTACGAGCAGGAATACAACGGCGCGGTCACGCAGGAAAAGTACTGCGTCCGGCCGGGCAACTACTGCGGCCTCATTCTCCTCACCAGCATCCAAAACGGCGAGCCGCTCGCGCTGATCAACGACGGCCATCTCCAGCACGTGCGCGTCGGCGCCGACTCCGGCATCGGCGCGAAGTATATGGCTAAGAAGGACGCCCGCGTCCTCGGCATGCTCGGCTCGGGCGGCATGGCGCAGTCGCACGCGGAAGCGTTTCTGCTTGCGCGCAAGATACGGCGCATCCAAGTCTACAGCCCGACGAAGGAGCACCGGGAGGAATACGCGCGCGAGATCGGCGAGCGCTTCGATATCGAAGTCGAGGCGGTCGACAGCCCGCGGGAGGTCTACCGCGGCGCCGACATCGTCGCGGGCTGCACGGATTCGGCCGTGCCCATCATCATCGGCGATTGGCTGGAAGAGGGGACGCATGTCACCTGCATCGGCGGGAAGCCCGACGAAGACACAATAAAACGCATCGACGTGTCGCTGCGCCTCGGCAATGCTCCGGCGCCGTGGGGCCGTCCGGAGCTCGGGCTGGCGGACGAATACCTCACCTACGCCGCCAAATCGCAGACGCCGTCGAAACGCCGCATGAAGACGCCCGGCAAGAAAGCGCACGGCGCGATCGCCGAGGATCGCGCCATCACGCTCGCCGAGCTGCTCGGCGGCAAAAAGCCGGGGCGGTCCACGCCGCGACAGATCACGTATTCGGAGCGCGGCAACGTCCAGGGCGCGCAGTTCTTCGCCGTAGCCGGCAGGGTCTACGAGCTCGCGAAGGAAAAAGGCCTCGGAAAAGAAATCCCCACCGAATGGCTGCTGCAGGACATCCGCGACTAGCTTCCGCTCGATGAGTCCTCAGCCTCCGGGCGCCGGCCGTCCGCGGATTTTTCTTTTACTCCTCAACCTCATTTTTGCGGCGGCCCTGTCGCCGATCCTTCTTCATTTGATCGTCAGCGTTGTTTACCGCCAGCCGCTCAACTACAACGAAGGCTGGAACGTCTACTTCGTGTCGAAGCTGCTTTCCGGCAAACCCCTGTATGTGCCGCTCGACAACTTTCCGCTGACGCCGCTGAACTATCCGCCGCTGTCCTATTTCCTCATCGGGGCGCTCAGCGCATTCATCGGGGACATTCTCCTGACCGGCCGCATCGTTGTGCTGCTTTCATCGGCGCTGGTAACCGCCGCTATTTACGGAATCGTAAAGAACGAGACCCGGCAGACCGCCGCGGCAGTGTTCGCCGCGCTTTTCTGGCTCTGCCTCATGGCGCGCCTCGCGCCGACGCGGCTGGTGATGTACGACCCGCAAATGCCCGCGCACGTATTTTCCGTGGGTGCCTTATGGCTCTATTCGCGATGGGGCGGCGCGTTGAGCTCCCGGCGCACCTGGATTCTCGCCGCGTCATGCTGCATCGGGATTTTTATCAAGCATCTTCTCGTCGCGGTTCCAGCGACGATCGCCGCGGCGCTGTTTCAGGAAAACAGAAGGGCGTTCCGCCATTTTGCGGTCGGCGGACTCGTCATCGGCGGCGCTTTCGCGGGGGCGTGGGGGATATACGGCGGGCGCGACGCGCTCGCGAACTTCACGGATACGGGACGGCCGGTGGTGAACGCCCGGCTGCTTTTCCGCCTGGCGCAAATGTTCGTGCGCCGTTTCTTCATCGTGGTGTTCGCGCCCGTTGTATTGCTACTCGCGAATTTCCACCGTGAATGGATGCCGTATATGCTGTATTTCGGCGTTTCGTTTGCGATCGGCGCCTATACCTCGCGCGGCGTCGGGGTCGACACCAACGCCTGGTTCGATCTGTTCATTGCGTCGGCGCTGCTTTTCGGGATCGCCGCGGGGCATCTGCCGCTTTGGGATGGCGGCGGCGTCCAGTGGCGCGCAGCGGTCGCATATCTCTTTCTTTTAACTTCGCTGCTGCCGCTGGCGTCCGATTTTCCGAATTCTTTTCGTCGCTCGCTCGACTATGGCCGGCTGCGCCGCGCGGAGGAGGTTTACCGCGCGGATGTGGCCCTGCTGCAATCGATTCCCGGCCCCGCGCTGTTCGAAAGCCTTCTCCTCGGCTACGACGCGGGCAAGGAATTCCTGCTCGATCCGATCAACAGCGCGCAGATGATCGTCATGGGGCGCATTCGTGAGACCCTGGTGACCGACGCGATCGAGCAGCGGCGATTCGGCGCGATCGTCCTCGACGCGGACCTGGACGACGCGCTTTGCGGCGCGCGCTATCTGGCTTTCACCACGCTGACGCGCTGGACGCCGCGCACGCTCGCCGCGATCGCGGAAAATTATCGGCGATTAGAGAATGGACGATCGCCGCGGTTCTTTTATGTGCCGCGGCCTGCGGGCGACCGCGGCAGCGGCGTATGCCGCTCCGAACGGTCGATGCTTAACCATGGATGACGTTGAAGTTTCAGTCGTTCTGCCGGCGCTGAACGAAGAAAAGACCGTCGGCGTCGTCACCGACCGCATTCTCTCCGTTTTCGATCGTGAAGGGCTTGCCGGTGAAGTCCTTGTAATCGACGGATGCAGCAGCGACCGGACCGGCGCGATCGCAGATGGGATCGCCGAACGGGACAAGCGCGTGCGCGTCATCCACCTGGGGCCCGACGCGCCGGGGAATCTCGGCATTTCGCTCCGGGAAGGATTTCGCGGCGCGCGCGGCAGGTACGTCGTCGCCCTCGACTGCGATCTCTCGCACGATCCCGGCGAGATTCCCGAGCTTCTGGCGCGCCGGCACGAAGCCGACCTGGTTATCGGCTCGCGCTTCGTGAAGGGCGGGAAAGCGGAGCTTTCCTGGAAACGCTACGTCCTCACGCGGACCTACAATTTCATGGCGAAGCATCTTCTCGGCGTGAAGATCAACGATCTCACGACCGGCTTCCGCGTCTACAGAAAGGCGATGCTCGATCGAATCGAGCTTGCGAGCCGCGGGTTCGGCCTTCAGGTCGAAACGATCGTCAAGGCGCGTGTGAACGGCTGGAAGGTGATCGAAGTCCCGATCCATTACCGCAGAAGCGATAAGAAGTCGACTTTGATCTACCGCAAGCAATTCGCTTCCTATATGTTGCCGCTGCTCCACGGAGTCAAAGCGCGTTTCTCGACGCCGCGCGCCGCGCGCAATTGACTTAGATACGGGGTTTGATACTTCTTGCGCCAAGGAAAGCACTGCCCGAAGTTTCGGGCGATCTGGGATTTAGCCATGATTGAAGCGTTTTTGATAAGACCTGATCAGGTCAGAGGCGTCGTGACGATGGCGGAGGCGATCGACGCGGTGCGCGAGGGATTTCGCGCTTGGGGTGAAAATCCTGAATTCAACGCGCCGCGCCGACGTATTCACATACCCACCGGGGTAAGGGTCAGCGTGCATCAAGGAGGCGTTCCTGCCGCCGGGGCGACCGGTCTCATGACGCACTGTGAATGGGTCAAGCCGTTTTCGGATCATCAGGAATACCCCCGGCTCAACCATCCCGTCATCGTGCTCTACGACGAGGCAGAAGGGGAGCTGAAAGCCATTATCATCGGCGAGCTCACCTGCAGTGAGCTGCCGGACAACGTCGCGGTGACCG
>DATDFN010000211.1:0-3277 GCA_036522615.1 Binatia bacterium
TGCGAGACCCTGGTTTATTCCTGCGGCGCCCATTATTCGCGCCGTTTATACCACAATCCGGGCAGCCGTAAAAATTCACTTATTCAAGCAATCGTGTGTCTTGGCATGCCGTTGAAAGTGAAGTATTACTCGGCTGACCGAAGGGCATGGCATGAAGACTTTCTTTATACCGCGACTTATTTACTTTGCGCTCTTCGGCAGCATCTCTTTAATTCTTCTCTCGTTTCTCGCCTTGCTTCTGGTGCCCATGTCCGCCTCCGCCGACTGGAAGGACGATTGGGAAAAAAGCGTTCGCGCGGCGAAGCAGGAGGGATCGGTCGTCGTCTACACGTTCCCCGGCCATGAGCGATTGTTCCAGGCGTTTCAGAAAAAGTTTCCCGACATCAAACTCGTAGAGGTGACGGTGCGCGGCTCGGATCGCGTCACGCGCATCCTGGCCGAGCGGCGCGGCGGCAAATACATCGCGGATGTCCTCATGGGCGGCGCCGGCTCCGCCGCGGCGGGATTGATAAAAGGCGGCGTGCTCGATCCCATCACGCCGACGTTGCTTCTCCCCGAAGTGCTGGATGTCTCCAAATGGTGGCAGGGGCGGCATATATACGGCGACGACGAGGGCAAGCGCATCTTCTCCTTCGCCGGCGCGCCGCTCCAGTACTTTCACTACAATAGCAATCTCGTCAAAGCGCAGGAATTCAAATCGTATTGGGATTTCGTCAACCCTAAATGGAAAGGCAAGATCGTGATCGCCGAGCCGCTCTCCGGCGGCACGCAGGAGCCGCTGCAATTTCTTTATTTCAACCGTGAGATCGGCCCGGATTTCATCAAGCGCTTCTTAACGGAGATGGAGCCGGTCGTAAGCCGCGACATCCGCCAGATGGTCGATTGGACCGCCCAGGGCAAGGTCGCGCTCGCCGCGCTGCAAAACGCCGACCGTCTCGACATCTGGCAGGCGAAGCAACAGGGGCTGCCGGTCGATTCCTTTTCGACGGGCGGCTTCAAGGAGGGAGGCATGGTGGGATCGGGCGGCGGGAACGTCATGCTCGTCAACCGCGCGCCGCATCCCAACGCTGCCAAAGTATTTATAAATTGGCTCCTGTCGCGCGAGGGGCAGATCGTTTTCCAGACACTCGAAGCCGGCAAGAACTCTCTACGTGTCGATATTCCCAAGGACGACGTGCCCGAGCGCGCGCGCATCCTGCCGGGCGTCAAGTACGCGCTGCTCGACGATCCGGCGTATGCCGATCTCGAGACCGTGCGCCGCTTCGTTGCCGAAGTGTGGAAGAAGAGGAACTAGAATGAAAGCGACTACCGCGCGCTTCATCGTCGAACTGCTGAAACAAGCCGGCATCGACACCGTCTTCGGCGTCACCGGTCATTCGGTTTTCGACATCACCGACGCGCTCTACGGCGATCCGGCGATCCGCTTCGTGCCGGCGCTGCACGAAGGCTCGGCCGCGTACATGGCGGCGGCCTACGCGAAGGCGCGCCGCGGGTCCGGCGTCTGTCTCGTCTCCGCCGGCGCCGGCGCGACCAATCTCCTCACGGGAGTAGCCTATGCGCATAAAGAATCGATCCCGCTGATCGGTCTCTCGTCGGACGTCTGGGGCGAAGCGGCGGGAAAGGGCGCGTCCTCCTGGCACGAGATCCCGCAGCGCGAGATCTTCGCGCCGGTCACAAAAATGAGCGTTACGCTGACGGCGGAAAACGCGGTCGAGACGCTCCGCGAAGCGTTCCGCCTGGCGATGGCGCCGAGAAAAGGACCGGTTTATATCGGCGTGCCGCGCGACGTGCAGCAGCGCGAGATCGAGTTGCCGTCGCCGCCGTGGGCGCCGCAGCTTTCACCGCGTACCGTGCCCGATGCCGCGGCGCTGCGGCGCGCGGCCGAGGAACTCAATCGCGCGGCCAAGCCGATCATCATCGCCGGTGGCGGCGTACACTGGGCGGACGCTGCGGAAGAAGTGAGAGAATTGGCCGAGGTTTTGGGCGCGCCCTTCGCCACCACGCCGTCGCACAAAGGCCTCGTCGCCGAAGATCATCCGCTGGCGCTCGGCGCGCTCGGCTTCGGCGCCTTTCCGTTCGCGGCCGCCTTCGCGCTCGAAGCGGATTGCGTGCTCGCCGTCGGCACGACCTTCAGCGAGGCGCTGACGCTCGGCTACGGCAATAAAGTCGTGCCGCACGGCGCGCCGATCATTCAAATCGACGACGATGCGGGCGAGATCGGCAAAATTTATCCGGTCGGCTGCGGCATCGTCGGGGATGCGAAGCTCGCGCTGCGCGGTTTGATCGATTTGCTGAAGCGAACGGAGCGTAGAAAAGACTCCGCGCGGCTGGAACGGCTCGCGCGCGAGAAAGCGGCGTGGCGCGACAAGCTCGCCGCGCGCGAATTCGGCGGCGACGGACCGATCGACCAGTGGCACGTCTACCGCGCGCTGCAGGAGACCGTCGACGCGAAGACGCTCGTCGTCGGCGCGGGCGGGACGACCGAGCTCATCCGTCGCTTCATCGCGCCGGCCTACGCTTATCACTCCGGCGATTTCCGGGCGATCGGCGGCGGCCTCGCGACCTCGATCGGCCTCGCGTTCGCTCATCCCGACAGGCGCCTCGCCTGCGTAACCGGCGACGGCTCGCTCATGCTGGAAACGCAGGAGCTCGCGACCGCCGCGCGGGAAAATCTGCCGATTACGATCGTCGTCGTGCGCAACGAGGCCTACGGCAACATGAAGCGCGATCAGATACGCCACTGGCAAGGCCGGGTCATCGGCACCGATCTCTCGCTGCCGGACTTGTCCGCGCTGGCGGCCGCTTACGGAGTCGACGCCCGTAAAGTGGTGCGTCCGCCGGAGCTGCGTCCGGCGTTGGAGCGCGCTTTCGCGCTGGGCAAACCGTCGCTGCTCGAGGTCATCTGCCCGATCGAGGGGATTTAGCAAACGTGTTTCGTTTTTCCGCGATCGTCCTTTTGTTTGCCGTCTCCGCGTCCGCCGCGTTCGCCGCGCCGGGCGAAGTCGTTATGACGCACGGCAGCATGAGCACCACGTCGATTCCGCTGTGGGTGACGGAAGACCAGGGGCTGTTCGCGAAGCACGGGACGAAAGTCAAGGTCGTATGGGTGCGCGGCAATTCGATGCAGATCGCGACCCTCGCCTCCGGCGAAACGCAGATCGCCTACGGCGGCGCGACCACCGCGCTCGCCGCGGCCGCAGGCGGCAGCGAGCTAAAAATCATCGCGAGCTTCACCAGCCGCGAATCGCTCGACCTCGTCGCGCGGCCCGGCATCGCG
>DATDFN010000212.1:0-2829 GCA_036522615.1 Binatia bacterium
GTCGGCCGGCATCGTCACGCTGTTCCAGCTTTATGCGGGAAGCCGCTTTGCCCGACGCCAGGCGCCGCGCCCGCCGCTGGTCGTAACGCGCGAAGCGACCGAGCCGCAGTTGCAAGTGAACGCGCCGAGCGAGCTCCGAACGATCCGAGAGGCGGAAGACCGGATGCTCAACAGCTACGGCTGGGTCGATCCGCAGGGCGAGACAGTGCGGATCCCGATCGACCGCGCAATGGAAATTCTGGCCCAAAAAGGGCTTGCGGCCCGACAGCAAAAAGCCGGCGATGAGCCGCCCGCCAAGGCTAAGCCGTAGAAAACAATGAAGACGCAAGATTCGCCATACCGTGCGTTAGCGACAATCCGCAGAGTTGTCGCGCTCGTGGTTTACTGCTTTTTCAGTCTGTCGATGGTCGGCGTCGCGCACGCGCACGACGACGGGCGGCCGCTCGCGCTCCGTGCCGTGGGGCTCGACCAGAAACTCGGCGAGCAGGCGCCGCTCGACGCCGAGTTTCGGGACGAGACGGGTAAAACGGTTCGCCTCGGCGACTACTTCGGCACGCGACCGGTCATCCTGACCTTCGCTTATTATCGCTGCCAGGACCTTTGTCCCTTGCTCCTCGACGGCGTGCTGCGGACGCTGCGCGCGATGTCGTTAACGGCGGGAAAAGATTTTGAGATCGTCAATGTGAGCTTCGACCCGCATGACACGCCGGCGCTCGCCGCAGCGAAAAAAAGCGATCTCGTCCGGCGCTACGGCCGCCCGGACGCGGCGGACGGCTGGCATTTTCTTACCGGCGGCGAAGCATCGATAAGCCGCATCACCGCGGCGGCGGGCTTTCGCTACAGCTACGAAGGCGACAACGATCGGTTCTCTCACGCGACGGGAATCATGCTTTTAACGCCGCAGGGCCGCTTCGCTCGGTATTTCTACGGCATCGAATTCTCCCCACGCGATCTGCGTCTGGGTTTGCTGGAAGCCTCGGACGGAAAAATCGGCACGGCGATCGATCAGCTGTTGCTGTTTTGCTACCACTACGATCCGGCAACGGGAAAATACACCCTCATGGTCACGAACCTGCTGCGCGGCGCGACCATCGCGACCGTGCTCGCGCTAGGCGCTTTCATTGTGCTGTCGCTGCGCGCCGAAACGTCGCGCCGAGTGGAATAGAGGAATAAGGCGCACGATGTGGCAGAACCTACCACTTTTTCCGCAGCAGGCCTCGACAATGGCGCCGCGCGTCGACGCGCTATTCTTTTTTCTCATCGCCCTTTCGCTTTTCTTCGGCCTCTTGATCGCTTTCCTCATCGTTTATTTCGCGGTCAAGTACCGGCGGCGGCCCGACCGCGAACGCGGCGTTTCGACGGAGGCGAATATCTGGCTCGAGATTTTTTGGACCGTGACGCCGCTCGGCATCACGATGGTATTATTTTTTTGGGGCGCGACGATCTTTTTAGATCAGACCCAGCCGCCGGTAGGGGCGATCGACATCACCGTAGTCGGACGGCAGTGGATGTGGAAGCTCCAGCATCCCGAAGGACAACGCGAGATCGACGAACTGCACGTGCCGGTCGGCCGCCCGGTGAAGCTCACGATGACGTCCGAGGACGTTATCCACAGCTTTTTCGTTCCCGCGTTCAGAATCAAGATGGATGTTGTTCCCGGCCGGTACACCACGGCGTGGTTCGAGGCCACGAGAGAAGGGGAGTATCGGATTTTCTGCTCTCAATATTGCGGGACGCAACATTCCGGGATGCTCGGGCGCGTGGTCGCGATGACGCCCGCCGATTATCAGCAGTGGCTCGGCGGGGGTGTCGCAGGTATGACGCCGGCGGAGGCCGGACGGAATCTATTCAAGCGGCTCGGCTGTGAAACATGTCACAAGTCTGAGGAAAGCGGACAGGGGCCGTCGCTCGCGGGCCTGTTCGGCAAGACGGTGAAACTACAAGGCGGCGGAACCGCGGTAGCGGACGAGGGCTACATCCGCGAATCGATCCTCGACCCGCGCGCGAAGATCGTCGCGGGCTTCCAGCCGGTGATGCCGACGTTCAAAGGTCTGGTGAGCGAGGAGGGCATTCTCCAGCTGATCGCCTACATCAAATCGCTCGGCCAGCAAGAAAGGACGGCGGCGCGATGAACGGCTTGCCCAAAGTACATTACCTCAACGTCGACTACGGCATCCGTTCGTGGCTCTTCACGACCGATCACAAGCGCATCGCATGGCTGTATCTGCTCTCGGTGACGCTCTTTTTCTTCATCGGCGGTTCTTTCGCCACGCTCATTCGCCTGGAGTTGATGACGCCCCAAGGCGATCTCGTGCAGGCCGAGACGTACAACAAGTTTTTCACCATGCACGGCGTGACGATGATTTTCTTTTTCCTTATTCCGGCGATCCCGGCCGTGCTCGGAAATTTTCTCGTGCCGATGATGATCGGCGCGCGCGATCTCGCGTTCCCGCGGCTGAATCTGGCGAGCTGGTACATCTTCATCCTCGGCGGCTTGTTTACGCTCGCGGCGGCCGCGGCCGGCGGCGTCGACACCGGATGGACGTTCTACACCCCGTACAGCAGCATCTACTCGAATACGCATGTGGCGCTCACGGTCGTGGGCATCTTCATCACCGGCTTCTCGTCGATTCTAACGGGCCTCAATTTTATCGTGACGATTCATAAGATGCGCGCGCCCGGCCTCACCTGGTTTCGCCTGCCGCTGTTCATCTGGGCGATCTACGCGACCAGCATCATCTTTATTCTCGGCACTCCGGTGATCGCGATCACGCTGCTCCTCGTCGGCCTGGAGCGCGTCTTCAATCTCGGCATCTTCGATCCGGCGCG
>DATDFN010000213.1:0-33986 GCA_036522615.1 Binatia bacterium
ACCAGCGGCGTCGTCTGTGAATTATCATAGAGATGGTACAGCGTCTCGCGCGGCGCCACGTTGAGCGAGCCGTGGAGATAGTTGCCGAGGTTGAACGGCAGCGCCAGCTCCGGCCTAAGATCGAGCCGGAGTCCGTCCGCCGCCGCCTGGCTGATGTAGTTGACGCCCGCCGCGCGCCAGCGGAACTCGAGCGGCGTGTTCCACAACGGCTGAAATCCGGTGAAGAGGAGATGCGGCGTCCGCTGCAGCGTGCGGCTGTCGGGCTGCACGAAGTCTTGATAAAAGTCGAATTCGCCCTGCAGCGTCGCGTTGTCCCAGCCGCGGATGAAGCCCGCGCGCGACAAGGTGTAGCGCAGCGTCTTGATGTCGCGCTCGCGGTCGAAGTCGAGATGCATGTTGCGCGTGAGCTCGCGGACGAAGAAGTCGTCGCTGAACAGCGCCACGTCGGTATAGGTCGTCCAATCCGAGCCTACCTGCCGGTGACTGCCGACGACGCTCCAGCGCTGCACCGGGATCACGTTACAGTCGGGCACGAACGTCGGCGGCGGCGATTTGTTATTCAGCACATTATGGCAATCCGCGATCGTCTTATCACCGACGAGACTGTTGGCGGTGTTGCGGCTGCGGAACAGCTCGTTGAAGTAAGACACCTCGATTTGCGCCTGGGTGTCCTTGCTGAACATCTTGCGGTATTCGGTCATGAAACCGATGCGCGCGCGGCTCTCGATGTCGAACGTCAACGTCGCGTCGCTGCTCTTGTCGATCGCCCAGTAAAAGGGCTGCATATAGCGAAAGCCGCTCCGGCTGGAGGTGCCGAACTCGGGAAAGAGAAAGCCCGATTGACGGTCGGTGTTTACCGGAAAAACCGCGTAGGGAAAGTAAAAGACCGGCACGTCTTTGATGTAGAACGTGCCGCCCCGGATGACGCCGCTGCCTTCGCGCTTAATGTCCATCTGATCGGCTTTTATTTTCCACGTCGGCGGCCCCGATTCGCATAGACAGGTCGTGAAGATTCCCTCGTCCAGATGGTAGCTCTGCCCTTCGAGCTTCTGCATGCGGCTGCCGTTCATCGTCAAATGGCTGCGCTCGAGAAACAGCTCGCCGTTCTCGATCATGCCGGTCTCGTTCTGGAGGTTGAACTGCATCCGCTGGGCCTGCCTCACCTTCCAATCCGGATCGTCGACCGAGACGTTGCCGATCGCCTCCATATCCTGCGTCTCGCGGTTTAACCGGACCTGATCCGCCCTGAGCGTCATCTGCTCGCGCTGGACCTCGACGTTGCCCTGCCCCTCCATTTGCGTGCCTTGCTCGGAAACCGAGAGAGCATCGGCGGTGATGTGAATCTCCTCCTCCGGCTTCGCCTCCCCGGCGCGACCGCCCTGGTCAGTGAACGACGCGGCTAGAAGTGACCGGCCCGGAAGCAGGGCCATCAGGATGAGAGCGCCGAAAACGGTTCTTATAGACATGCGCATCGGGCGATGGAGAAGAACACGAACGGCTGCGAACGGCGAAATACGACGCCCTTTTATATACAGGAGCGGGATGCTAGGCAAGCTTTTTTTAGCGAAAAGGCCGCGTCAGGCGGGGAGGCGGCCGGTCCCGGAACCGTCCGGTCGCCGTGCCAGGGATAGGACGGCCGATCTTATCTCGCCCAGGAAGTACAATGACCCGGTGATGAGAATGACGTCTTCGGGAGCCGCGCCTTGAATCGTGTCGATCACGGCCTGCCGCGCGTCGGCAACCACTTTTACGGGAATCGCTCCGGCGGAGCGGACGGCAGTCGCCATTTCGACGGGGTCGGCGCTGCGCTCCATGGCGACGCGCGTGAGCACGAATCCACCGGCAACGGCCGACAACTCGCCTAGCATCAGGCGCCAGTCTTTGTCCGCCATCGCAGCGAAAATAACTGTGGCTTTTCGCGCGCCGAGCCGCTCGCTCATCTCGGCCGCCAGGGCTTTGACGCCTTCCTCGTTGTGCGCGCCGTCGAGAATGACCTCCGGGCGCTCCAGCGCCGTCTCGAGGCGTCCCGGCCAGAAAACTTTCGCCAGCCCTTCGCGCATCGAGGTGACGCTCACGGGAAATTCCGCGCGCGCGACTTCGAGCGCGCAGAGCGCGAGCGCCGCGTTCGATCTCTGATGCCGGCCCGATAGACCGAGACAAAGGTCGCTCAACGCGCCGTGCAGGCCGGAGTAGTCGAAGCGGCCGTCGTCTTTCAGCGTTACCGAAAAATCGCGGCCGAGAAAGTAGCTCGCGGCCTGTTTGGCGCGTGCGGTCTCTTCGAAAAGCCGCTGGATCTCCGGCGCGAAGCGCCCGCCGACCAGCGGCACGCCCGGCTTGATAATGCCGCCCTTTTCGCGCGCGATCGAGAGCGGCTCGGAGCCGAGATACGCTTCATGGTCCTTGGCGATCGTCGTGATGATGCTGACGCAGGAAGTCACGAAATTCGTCGCATCGAGACGGCCGCCGAGCCCCACCTCCACGACGGCGACGTCGACGCTCCGGCGCGTGAAATATACGAATGCCATCACCGTGATGAACTCGAAAAACGTCAGGCGGATGCCGGCGGCGCGCGTCCGCTGCTCGATCTCGTCCGCGAGCTCGACGACTTCGGCTTCGGCAATCTCCCGGTCGCGGACGCGGATGCGCTCGGTGAACGACATGATATGCGGCGAAGTGTAAAGCGCCGTGCGGTAGCCGGCGAGCGTGAGGATCCGGTGCAGCATGGCGGCGGTCGAGCCTTTGCCGTTCGTGCCTGCGATGTGAAACGACGGATAGCTCCGCTCGGGCCGGTCGAACAGGCCGAGCGCCCGGTCCATGCGGTCGAGCTTGAGGTCGATCTCGCCGCCGCGCAGGTTGTAAATATAGTCGAGCGTTTCGGAATAAGAGCGCATGGGCTAAAAACAGCTTCGAGTTTCGAGTTTCGGGTTGCTAGTTTCGCGTTCTCGAAACCCGGAACTAGAGACTCGAAACGGGGCGCTTAGCGCCTCTCATCCCGCGCTTCAGGCGCGCGAGGAAAGCGCCGGCTTCCGACGCCTTGCGCCCGTCGCGACCGGCGCGCTCGATGACATCGATGAGCGCGCTGCCGACGACGGCGGCGTCGGCGAAAGCGGCGATGCGCCCCGCCTGCACCGGCGTCGAGATGCCGAAGCCGACGCCGATCGGCAGCCGCGTGTGGCGGCGGATGCGCGCGACCTGACCCTGCAACTCGCCTTCGAGCGCGCGGCGCGCGCCGGTGACGCCGGTGACCGAGACGTAATAGATAAATCCGCGCGCCAGGCGCGCGACCAATTTGATGCGCTCTTCGTCGCTCGTCGGAGCGAGGAGGAAGATCGTGTAGAGCCCGCGTTTTTCCGTCTCGCGCCTGAGCTCGGCGCTTTCCTCCGGCGGCAGATCGACGCAGAGGAGCCCGTCGACGCCGGCGGCCCGCGCGTCGCGGGCGAAGCGCGCAAGGCCGTAATGCAAGATGGGATTGTAGTAGCCGAACAGGACGATCGGCAGCTCGGATTCGCGCCGAAAGCGCCGGACGAGCCCCAGCACATGCGGCAGCATCGTCCCGCCGGCGAGCGCGCGCTCCGACGCGCGCTGGATCGTCGCCCCGTCCGCCATCGGGTCGGAGAACGGCACGCCGAGCTCGATCATGTCCGCGCCCGCCGCTTCCAGCGAGCGAAGGATTTTGAGCGTGGTGCCGATCTCGGGATCGCCGGCGGTGACGAACGGGATCAACGCGGCCTCTTTCCGTTTTTTTACCTCGGCGAATTTTTTGTCGATACGATTCATCACAAATAATTTTGAATTGAATTCATCATTCAACATTCACAATTTATCATTTGTCCAAGTGCTCGCCCACCGTGCCCATGTCCTTGTCGCCGCGGCCGGAAAGATTCACGATCACGATCTGATTTTTCTTGAGCTTCGGCGCCAGCTTCAGCAGTTCCGCGATCGCGTGCGCGCTTTCGAGCGCGGCAATGATGCCTTCGGTTCGGGCGAGCGCTTTCAGCGCCGCGAGCGCCTCGCGATCGGTAGCGCTTGAGAAGCGGATACGCCCCGCGTCGCGCAGGTAGCTCAGCTCCGGTCCGACGCCGGGGTAATCGAGCCCGGCGGCGATCGAGTGGGTCTCGCGCACCTGCCCGTTTTTATCCTGCAAAAGATAGCTCTTGCTGCCGTGGAGCACGCCGATCTCGCCGCCGAGAACCGTTGCGGCGTGCCGTCCGGTGGAAATTCCAGCGCCGGCGGCTTCGACGCCGACCATCTTGACCGCGCTGTCGCGAAGAAACGGATAAAATAGGCCGATCGAATTGCTGCCGCCGCCGACACACGCCACGAGATAATCCGGCAGCCGGCCTTCGGCCGCGAGGATCTGCCGGCGCGCTTCCTTGCCGATGATAGACTGAAAATCGCGCACCATCATCGGATAGGGATGCGGCCCCGCGACCGAGCCGATGAGGTAATAAGTCGTGCGCACGTTCGTGACCCAGTCTCTCAGCGCCTCGTTCATCGCGTCCTTCAGCGTATTGCTTCCCGATTCGACGACGCGCACCTTGGCGCCGAGAAGGCGCATGCGCAGAACGTTGAGCGACTGGCGTCGGACGTCCTCCTTGCCCATGAAGATTTCACATTCGATCCCGAAGCGCGCCGCGACGGTGGCGGTCGCGACGCCGTGCTGGCCGGCGCCGGTCTCGGCGATGATGCGCTGTTTTCCCATGCGCCGCGCGAGCAGCACCTGACCCAGCGTGTTGTTGATCTTGTGCGCGCCGGTATGGCAAAGGTCCTCGCGCTTCAAATAAACGCGCGCGCCGCCGAGCTTCTCGGTCAGACGCTCGGCAAGATAAAGCGGCGTCGGGCGCCCCGCGTACTCGCGCAGATAGGTCTCGAACTCGCGCCGAAAGGCGGGATCGCGGCGCACCGCCGCGTAGGCTTTTTCGAGCTCGATCAGCGCGGGCATCAGCGTCTCGGAGACGTACCGTCCGCCGAAGACGCCGAAATGGCCGCGCCGGTCAGGCGCTTTGGACGGCGCTGATGAATGCCTTGAGTTTTGCATGGTCTTTGATGCCCGGCTGGGCCTCGACGCCGGTGCAGACGTCGACGCCGTACGGCCGGACGAGGCGGATCGCCTCCGCGACGTTGTCCGCGTGGAGGCCGCCGGCCAAAATCAACTTCTCCGCCTTCAGTCCTTCGAGCCAGCTCCACGGAAACGGCGCGCCGGAGCCACCGTAGCCCGGCGCCCACGAATCGACGAGATAATAATCCGCGGGAAAGTCCGCCATCGACTGCAGCGAGTCGCGATCCTTGACGCGAAACGCCTTGATGACCTTGAGGTCCCAGCCGCGGCAATAATCCGGCGTCTCTTCGCCGTGGAGCTGCACGCCGGAAAAGCCCCCCTTGCCGTCGGCCGCGCCCGCGGCGAGAACTTCCCTGACGCGTTCCTTCGGCTCGTTGACGAAGAGAGCAAATTTTCCGATTGCGGCGGGCAGGCGCGCGATCATCTCATGCGCTTTCTCCGGCGTGATGCAGCGCGCGCTCGGCGGATAAAAATTAAAGCCGAGATAGTCGGCGCCGAAGTCGATCGCCGCGAGCGCGTCTTCGAGATTGGTGATGCCGCAGACTTTGATCTTCACCATAAAAAACCGCCCGGACTACCGCCCGCCGAGCAATTCCTTCAGCTTCGCGCCCGGCTGCGGCGCGCGCATGAGCGTCTCGCCGATAAGAAACGCGTGCGCCCCGAGAGCTTCGATGCGCACGAGATCGCGCGCATTTTGAAACCCGCTCTCGCAAACCACCGTCACGCCCGGCGGAACGAGCGGCAGCAGCTTTTCCGTCGTCTCGAGCTTCACCTCGAACGTCTTGAGATTCCGGTTGTTGATGCCGATAAAGGGCGCGCCGGCCTCGAGCGCTGTCTCCAGCTCTTTTTCCGTGTGCACTTCGACCAGGGCGTCGAGGCCGAGCTCCTTGGCCTGGGCGCCGAGTTCTTTCAGCTGCTGCCGCTCAAGCAGGGCAACGATCAAAAGGATCGCGTCGGCGCCGAAGCTCCGCGCCTCGATCAGGTGATAGCCGTCGAGCGTGAAATCCTTGCGCAAAAGCGGCAGCGCGACCGCGTCCTTGATCGCCGCGAGATAGTCGAGGCTGCCTTGAAAGTATTTCTCCTCGGTCAGCACCGACAGCGCGCTGGCGCCGCCGGCGGCGAAGTCGCATGCGATCTTCACCGGGTCGAAATCGCCGCGGATCAATCCCTGCGACGGCGAGGCGCGCTTCACTTCCGCGATAATGCGCCGCGCCCTGCCCGACACCGAGGCGGCGAAGCCGCGCGTCGGGCGCGCGAACCACGGCCGCTCTTTGAGCGCCGCGACCGGCGCCTTCGCCCGGCGCGTCGCGAGCTCATTGCGGACATGCGAGGCGATTTCTTCGAGAAACATAAATCTAATCGATCGGCGTTGCCGTCTTTGAGTCACTCCCGCGAAAGCGGGGGTCCAGGACTAAACGACTGGATTCCCGCTTTCGCGGGAATGACTTGAAGAGCAAGCGGTGAACTTTCCGCTGAGATTCTCCGATGCATTTACCTCATGCCTGAAAGCCGACGATTTCACGGGCTAGCTATTCGTCATTTCGATCAGGCGGGCGAGCTTCTCCTGCGCCTTGCCGGAGTCTATAGAATCGGCCGCGAGCTTCATGCCCGCGGCGATCGACGGCGCCGCCTCGCCGACATACAGCGCCGCGCCGCTGTTGAGAACAACGATATCGCGCCGCGGCCCTTTTTCTCCTGCGAGCACCTGTTTCAGAATCGTCGCGCACTCCTGCGGATTCCCGCCGAGAAGACTTTCGAGCTTGCACGGCTTCAGGCCGACTTCCTCAGGCGTAAAGGTGTAAGTCTTGACCTGGCCGTCGCGCAGCTCGGCGACGCGCGTCGGACCGCAGAGCGAGAGCTCGTCCATGCCTTCGAGGCCGTGCACCACCATCGCGCGCTTCGTGCCGAGATTCTTGAGCACGTGGGCGATCGGCTCGGTCAGCGCGCCGTCGTAAATCCCGGTCAGCTGGTGCGTCGCGCCGGCCGGATTCGTGAGCGGTCCAAGCACGTTGAAGATCGTGCGAATGCCGATCTCGCGGCGCGGCTGGACGGCGTATTTCATCGCCTCGTGCAGCATCGGTGCGAAAAGAAACCCGACGCCGATCTTGTCGATGCACTCTTCGACTTTTTCCTTGGCGGCGTCGACCTTGACGCCGAGCGCGGCCAGACAGTCGGCGCTGCCCGACTGGCTCGACACCGAGCGGTTGCCGTGCTTCGCCACCGTGAGCCCCGCGCCCGCGACGACGAACGTCGACGCGGTGGAGATATTGAACGTCCCCTTCTTGTCGCCGCCGGTTCCGACCACATCGAGCACGAGATCGGCCTTCACCGCGACGCGGTTCACCTTTTCGCGCATGACGCGCGCCGCGCCGGTGATCTCTTCGACTTTCTCGCCTTTCATCCGCAGCGCCGTTAAAAACGCGGCGACTTGCAGCGGCGTCGCCGCGCCGGTCATGATCTGGTTCATCGCGGCGACCGTTTCTTCCTCCGTGAGGTCGACGCGGTCGACGACTTTCGCGATGGCTTCTTTGATATCCATAAACGACTCCCCGCTCCTTACTTGCTTACGGCGATCGCCTTCGGGAAATCCTCCTTGGCCTGAAGCTGCTCGAGATATTCCTTCGCCTGCGCGCGCGCCGGGAAATGGCCGATGCGGACGCGGTACCAATCGCGTCCTTTGATGCTGGCGGTGACGACGTAGGCATCGTAGCCCTTCTGTTTCAGCCGGTCCGCCAGCCGCTGCGCCGAGCGCTCGTCGGGAAAGGCGTTGACCTGCACTGTCCAGTCGCGCGGGGCGTCGCTTTTCGCTTTCTCGTCTTCCGTCGTTTTAGACGCCGTCTCGACCTTCTCGGGCGCCGGCTTCTCCTTCTCTTTGACGGCCGGCGCGGATTCCGTCGTCTTAGCGCTTTTCGTCTCTTTTCCCTGCTTCGCCTCGGTTTTTTCTTTGTTCTCCGGTTTGATCTCGGAAACCGGCTTGACCTCCACACTGACGTTTTTCTCCGTCCCCGGCTTTTTCGCCGCCGGCGCAGCCGCGCCTTTGCCGAGCGTATCGTAAAACGTCAGCTGATCGTCTTTCCCGGCCGGCGCCTGGCCGGATTTGGCGCTCCCGGAGGGCTGAATCGGTACTTTGACCAGCGGCTCCTCCTGCTTCTTGAGTTTTCTCTCCTCCACGCCCTGACCGATCACGATGCCCAAAAGGAACGCGATCACGCAGGTGGCGGCGAATCCCGTCGCGAGCAGAACGAGCTGCGAACGGTTTAAAAAGTAGAGTCCGATTTCGGAGCCTTTGCGATTTCCCGGCATCGTTTACTCCATTCAGTTCTTAGAAATCGACAAACTTTCCACGCGCGCGGCCATTTTGAGCGGCGCGTTAACGCCCAGGAGATTCAAGCCGCGCGCGACCACTTTCTGCACGTTGCGCAGCAAAAACAACCGCGCGGCGGTGAGCTCCGCGTCGTCGGTAATGACCCGGAAGCGATTATAATAGCGATGGAACTCGCCCGCCAATTCGAGCAGGTAGAAGGCTATGCGGTGCGGCTCCAGCTCCGCAACGCTGTCGCGCACGGTTTCCGCGAACTGAAGCAGGCGCTTGATGAGACCCAGCTCGTCCGGCTCGGCCAAAGTTTCGAGCTTCACCTCGCGGTCGAGAGCCGCCGTGCCCTTTTCGCGCGCCTGCTCGAAAATGCTCGCGATGCGCGCGTGCGCGTACTGCGCATAAAAAACGGGATTCTCGCTCGATTCCTTTTTCGCAAGCTCGAGATCGAAATCCAGATGGCTGTCGGACTTTCGCATGAGGAAAAAAAACCGCGCGGCGTCGACCCCGACCTCTTCGACGACTTCCGCGAGCGGGACGAACTCGCCCGACCGCTTGCCCATGCGCACGGGCTCGCCGCCGCGCGTCAGCTGCACGAGCTGCACCAGCACGACGCGCAGCCTCTCGGGATCGTAGCCGAGCGCCGCGAGCCCCGCCTTCAGCCGCGGGACATAGCCGTGGTGGTCGGCGCCCCAGACGTTGATCAATTTCGCGAATCCGCGCTCCAGCTTGTCGCGGTGATACGCGATGTCGCTGGCGAAATAGGTCAATTCGCCGTCGCTTTTCACGAGCGGCCGGTCCTTGTCGTCGCCGAACGCGGTCGACTTGAACCACTGGGCGCCGTCCTGCTCGTAGAGCATGCCGCGCCCGGCGAGCTGCCCGAGCGTCAGCTCGACCGCGCCGCGCGCCCTCAGCTCTTTTTCGCTTACGAAAGAGTCGAAGGAGATGCCGAACGCGGCCAGGTCGTCGCGAATGATTTGCAGCAGCCGCTCGCCGCCGTATTCACGGAAAAACGCGATCGCCTCGTCTTTCGGCGCGGAGAGATATTTATCGCCCCAGCGCTGCTTCACGTCGGCAGCGACCTCCTTGACGTATTCGCCGGGATAGCCGTCCTCGGGGAAATCGACTTTTTCGCCGAAGAGCTCGCGGTAGCGCGCGTAGATCGACTGCCCCAATTTTTCCATCTGGTTGCCGGCGTCGTTCACATAGTATTCGCGCTCGACGGCGAAGCCCGCGGCGTCGAGCAGCCGCGCGAGCACGTCGCCGATCACCGCCACGCGGCCGTGCCCGACGTGCAGCGGGCCGGTCGGGTTGGCGCTCGCGAACTCGACCTGGATTTTTTCGCCGCCGCCGAACCGCGGCACGAGCTCCCGCTCGGCGTCGAGGTCCTTCAGCCGCGCGTAGTAGAACCTCGGCGAAAACGTGAAGTTCAAAAACCCCGGCCCGGCGATCTCAACGCGCGCGAGAATGCCCTCGGAGTCTTCGATATTCTTCGCGATCGCTTCCGCGACCGCGCGCGGCGGCCGGCGCAGCTGCTTGGCCCACACCAAGGCGACGTTCGAGGCGAGATCGCCGAACTCCTTCTGCTTCGGCGGCTCAAGAAACAAAGGGGGAAGATCTGTTGTTTCCAGCTCTTCCCCCTTCGCGGTCTTCTCGATCGCCCGGCTCAACAGATGCTCAAGGTGACTCTTCATTAAAAGCTGGTTCAAACCCCCTGTTTGTGTGGCGGCGCCACCAAAGCAGAGCGAGATATTGCCGATCGATGTGCATGCAAGTACCTGATAAGTTCCCGCAAAATGAAGATTATTTATAGTCCCGATTTCGGCGGAAAGTCAATCGAAGAACCCGCTTGGACGCCTCGTCGGGTCATGTTTTTTCGGCCAACAACAGTCGCTTCGCTTGTTCGGGATCGTGGTCTTCCAGGCGAAAGCCTTTGCCGCCGCTGATGCGGAACCGCTTACATGACGACGGCCGGCATGGCTAGGATTTTCGGACGGAAAGAAAGCGCGAGGGAACCTCGGACGATAGGAAAAGCGGACCGGAGGAGTAAAACGCGACGCCGGCTTCCTGTGCAGCGCGCGCCGCGACGATGATGATCGCCGGCGCCGGATCGCGCCGGCGGCCGACGGCCTCGGCCTCATCGACCGACGCGCTCAAATGGACGTACGCGCGGCCGCGCGGCTTTAGCCCCTCGCGCAAAATACTCTCTGCCAGGTCGCGTGCGGTGCCGTAATAGAGCTCTTCCGGCGGGGCGACGCTCTCGCCTTCGAGATCGATGGGAAAGGAGTGGCCGTAGGTCGCGCGCACCTTATCGCCCCGCAGCTCGAACCGCTGCTTGTCGGTCGCCGTGACGATCTCGCGGATATCGTCTTCCGTCGCGTCGGGAAAGCGCGCCTGGACGCGCCGCAAAAGCTCGTCCCAGCCGACGAATCCCTGCCGGTCGAACGCGAGCGGATACTCCGCGGGACGATGACGCAGCAAAAAGCTCAAGAAGCGCGAAAGACGATCGAGCGGGACCATAGAAAGCGGAAGAGAAAACGTTACGGTCGTTTACGTACTCTTCTTCATTTCTCCGCTGATCAATTGATAGACGTTGTGCGCGATGCCGGTCGCTTCGTAGCCGTCGAGCCCGTTCGCCTGCGCGATGCCGAACATTTGGTAGGCGAGCGCACTGAACGGCATCGGCACCTGCATCTCGCGCGCCATGTCGAGGCCGAAGCCGACGTCTTTGGGCATCCAGGATTTTCGCGGCTTGAATTTGCGCGAGACGAGCGTCTCGCACATGCGCTCGATGCCCTCGGACCGGCTCTGAGAATTCTTGAGCACCGCCTGAAAAGTCGCTTCCGAGACGCCGCCTTTCTGGAGCCACGTCGCGATCTCGACTAAGCCCATATGCTGGATCGCGGCGAACATCGCCATCGCATTCTTCACGAGCTTGGCGTTGCCGAGCTCGCCCACGTGCATGACGTTTTTCGCCATCGGCTGCACGAGCGGCAAATAGCGATCGTAAAGATCCTTCGGCCCGGAAAGCCAGAGCGAAAGCGTACCGGCCGCCGCCTGCTCTTCGACGCCGCCGGCGGAGCCGTCGAGGAGCTGCCAGCCCTTTTTCTTCAGCCCTTCGTTGACGTGCAGGATGGTCTTTTTGTCGATGCTGCTGAAATCGATCCAGACTTTCGCGCCGCGCGCCGCCTCGTGTACTCCGCCCGCGCCCAGGCCTACCTGCTCGACGGCTTCGTTGTACGGCAGCATCGAGAAAACGATCTCCGATGCCTCGGCGACCGCGCGCGGCGAATCTTTGAATTCCGCGCCCCGGCTCTCCAGCCCGCGCGCGACCTCGCGCCTCAGGTCGTTGACGAACAGCCGATGACCCGCTTTGAGCAGATTTCCGGCCATGCCGCTGCCCATGCCTCCCGTGCCGATAAAACCGAGATTCGCCATAGCTCCTCCGTGATTCAGTACTAATACGCCGGCTCTAATATCTCAATCCCGCCGGCCAACGCAGGCATGCGCGGGTAGACGAGAGATTCGACGGGGCAAGCAGAGATAGAACTAAAGCGGTGCGGCGGAGTCGGGGCGAAATTTACTTGATTATCTTGTCTGCTTGAATGAGCACGCGCTGCGGCACGATGATGTCGAGCTGGCGCGCTGTTTTTAAATTGACGGACAGCTCGAATTTATCCGGCAGCTTGACGGCGAGATCGCTGGGCTTGGCTCCCTTCAGGATATCGACGACGTACCCGGCCGCGCGGCGATGGAGATCGGCCAGATTGGCGCCGTAGGATATTAGAGAACCTGTGTCAACGTAATGGCCGATCTCTGTCATCGTCGGAAGATGGTACTTGATCGCCAAATCGGAAATCGCTTTCGCGTGCTGCGCCATCAGCGGATTGCCGATGATAATGACCGCGTCCGCCTTCATCATCTTCGCGTTTTGAAACGCCTTGTCGAAATCGGGCTTCGGGCCATGAATATCCAACGAGCGCAGCTCTATTTTAAACCCCTGTGTCGCCGCCTCGTATTCTTTCACGGCGACGGCGGGTCCGGGGCCGTCGGCGTCCCAGAGTATCGCCAGCCGCGATATTTTAGGAAACACCTCCTTCAGCAGCTCGACTCGTTTCGCGCTGATGTCGCGATTGAGCCACGCAAGGCCGGTGATGTTGCCGCCGGGATGCGCGAAGCTCTCGACGTAACCTGCGACAACCGGATCGACCGAGCTGATCATCACGATGGGAATCGATTTGGTCGCCTCCTTTGCGGCTCGGATCACGACATTATTGACGGCGACAATAACGTCGACTTTTTGATGGACAAGCTCGCCCACCAGAGCGGGCATCTTGTCGAGCCTGCCCTCCGCGTATCTGCGGTCGATCATGACATTCTGGCCGTCCACATATCCGAGGTCGCGGAGACCCTGGCGAAATGCGTCGACCATCGGGGAGGAAGTTCCGGCCGCTCCGGTCGAAACGATAAAGCCGACATGAGGCGTCGGTTTGGGCGGCTGCTGACCTTCGGCGGCGCCGGAGACCAGGACTACGACGAAGAGAACGAGCGATGCGAGAAGGTTTTCTCGCCTCGTAGGCAGGCCGCGCGGCAATACCGCGGAAGAAATCCGCCGCGTCTCTCGGGAAAGAGTCTCGCGCATCATTTGGAAAACAGCATGAATATACCACAAGGTAGTAAGCGAACGCTAATATTTTGTTTTTGTGCACGGACGCCGCGGGCGTTGCCGCCACTGGAGATTCGAGGATCCAGAATGGCAAATGCCGGAGGGTTTCAATCGGCCGGAGCGGTCTCGAAGCGGTAGCCGAAGCGTTCGATCAGCGGGCGATCGCGAAGCGCCACCAGCTCCGCTAGCTCGGGAGTATAGTAAGTCGAGTAATGGCGATGTTCGGAGGTATTCTTATCCTCCTGACGGAGCACATAGTCGCGCAGAGCATCGGTGGCGGCACCGATGCTCTCGAAAAACGCAATGAGGTCGCCGCGCAGGGATTCCAGCCGGCAGAAGTGAACGTCGGCCGAAGGCCCGAATAATTGGCGGAAGCGAAAGCTGAAAAGTCCGAGTCCGGTGCCGCGGAGCGTCCGCATAACGGCGCGTGTGAGATTCGCGACATGCCGGTCGCGGTAGTTGAACTCTTCCGGCAATTCCCGGATCAAGGCATCGAGCATGCGATCATCCGCACTCAGATTGAGCGCATTTCGCGCCGTGTCGGCGAAACCTAGTCTTCGGTTGTCGCTGAGCAAGCAAAAGATCGCCAGGTACTTTTTGTCCGGATAATGATGGTAATACCATGACGGATAGAACGCCCACGGATTCCGTACCGTCCCCAACACCGGAAGATGCGAGAATTCCGCCGGCAACTCGGTGCGCGGCAAATGATAGCCGATCTCGCGGACGGACGGAAAGAATTTACGGATAACGTCGGAAACGAACGTTCCGCCGCAGCGCGGCAAATGCACGAATACAAACTTATCGGTAACCAGCATCGACGCGCGTAGTCTCGGATTGCGAACGCAAGAAGTCGTCGATCCTAGACTTTCCTTGAAACCTGCGCGGGCGGCTTGGATTTCTCCTCGAACGCGATGACGCCGCGGCCAGGAGAGCGGCCGCCGACGTGAGGCAACTTAACGATGGAAAAGGGAATGCGATGGCTCTCCGCTGCGTTGATCATCAATCGTTGCTGCGCCGTATATTTTTCCACTTTGTTGTCGAAGCCGTCCTTGGCGACGATCTGCTGCTGAAGTTTTCGCCATGCGCTCGATCTCTCGGCGTGAAGCGTTCGTTGCTCGATTTCGCTTTCGTCAAGCTGAAGAATAAAAACATGGATCGGCAGCGTTCGTAAGACATCGATCAGCTCCTCGTATTCCTTCCGGAGCTCCGGCTGCCTCAGCACGGTCGTGACGTAAGTAGACAGGTGAAATCGGTTCAAGAGAAATACCGCATTTTTATCCTTCTCGACCATAACCTTGAGATATTTTACGAATTGCGTGAGAAAGCTGACGCGGAGTTTTAAAATCCCCGGAATCGGAAAGTGCTTCCACGAGTGTAGAAGCTCCCCCTCCGAGAAATCATAGACGTCGCGGCCTTTTAGCTTTTCTTTCAGATAGGCTTGGAGCGTGTCCTTGCCCGAGCCGGCGATGCCCTCGATGACGATCACGCGGGCATCCGGCGGGATTTCAGCGGGTATCGATCCGCCGCTCTGCTGCTGTTTCAGGCGGAGAAGATTCCGAACGCGCGCAGGCACGTTCGGCCGCGCTCGCTCACTGCGCTTTTCTTTCGCGTCAGATAGCGGTCGGGTCTCTATGACAACCGGCTTCTTCATTCCGCGCCCATTGATTCGATCGCTCGGTTAATCAGACGTTAAATAGGCCACCGGGCTACCATACTTAATTGGCACAATGATGGCGGTCAAGAGAAAAATAAAGCCTGCTTGTGCCAAAATGAACGCTTTACGGTGATCCAACGAGCGAGAAACGACATAAAGCGGCAATTGGGAGCCGCGTCCTTCATAATTTCACCAATTTTTACAGTAACTTAGGCTGTGAATAATATGGCACAATTCCTGCTGCCTTGGAGTTGCGGCGAACGGGCGCGAAAAAACGATATATTTCGCCCGGAAATACTTCTTTTGCCATTTAGGATGGACAACTTTGTGCAAAAACGGTCGAATCCGGTAGGTCGTTGGGCAAGCCCGATCAGGCCCACCCGACGGCGAACATGACGGACTAAACAACGGGTAAATTTCTTGGCGACCACCCTCACCCACAAAGAGATCACGCTCGAGCGCTCCTTTCCCTCGTTCAAAGCGCTGGCGCACCGAGAATGGCGAAAGTTGATCGGTTCGCCGCTCGGCGGCGGCGGCATCCGGCGGCGATTTCTCCTCTGGGGCCTAAGCTTCTTCGGGCTGACCCTCACCGTCGTCATCATCGCGAGTTATTCGTACACCGAGAGGCAGATCAGGCGCGACGCGGTCCAGTTGCAAAGCGAGATAGCCACCGTCACCGCCGATCGGATTAATAATTTCGTCAAGCGCAAGATCGAGCGGTTTTCCGACACCGCCAACGCGGTGAATCTCTACTCCCTCGGCAGCAAAGAGCAGCAGCTCCTCCTGGGGCTGCTCGTGAAGAACGACAGCAGCTTCACCGAAGCCTCCATGATCAATGCCAAGGGCATGGAAGTCCTCAAGGTGTCCGATCGCAAGGTCTATTTCGCCACGGACCTGAAAGATCAAAGCAAGTCGATGAAATTCAACAAGCCGATGGAGGGTCAGGATTATATCAGTCGAGTATACCTCTCGAGCCAGGGGCAGCCTTACATTACGATCGCCATTCCGCTGTGGGGCACGGCGCAAAATATTGTGGGAGTGCTCTCGGTCGAGGCCGACCTTTCCTTTTTGTGGGAAGTCATCGAGAAAGTCCGGTTCGGCGAAGCGGGCTACGCCTACCTCGTCGACGAGCAGGGAAATCTCATCGCCCACGGCGACGCCTCGCTCGTATCGAAGAAACTCAATTTGCGGGGACTGGACAAGGTCCGCGAATTCCTGATCAACCCGGCGCGGGCGGACGCCAATCCCGCGAAGGAATCACGGGGGATCATGGACCGGCCCGTTCTCAGCACATACGCGCCCGTCCGGGGTCTCGGCTGGGCGGTGATTCTCGAAGAGCCGAGCGACGCCGCGCTCGCAAACGTCGATCTTTTAAAGCGCTCGGCGCTCATGCTTCTCATCGTCGTGCTTCTGGTCGGCGCCGCGATCATGGCATGGTTGAGCGCGCGGATCACCGGACCGATCCGGGCGCTGCACGAGGGAGCGAAGATCATCGGCGCGGGCCATCTCGATTATCGCGTGGCGATCGCGACCGGAGACGAGATCGAAGAGCTCGCGCAGCAGTTCAACCGCATGGCGGGTGAGCTCAAAATCTCCTATGCGACGCTCGAACAGAAGGTGAAGGATAAAACGAGCGAGCTCGAAAAGGCGAATTCGGAGCTCGAACGGGCGTATGCGAACCTGCTGAAAGCCAACAAGGCCAAAGACGAATTCTTGAGCGTCATGTCCCACGAGCTGCGCACGCCGCTGAACGTCGTCATGGGCTATACCGGGATGATCAAGGAAGGCGTTCTCGGGCCCGTGAATTCGCAGCAGAGCCGCGCGCTGGAAAAAGTCATCGGCCGATCGACCGACCTGCTCATTATGATCAGCCAGATCCTTCAAGCGACGAGCATCGAAGCGGGCAAGGCCCAGATCGACGTCCGGGAATTCGACCTCGGCGAATTCTTCGACGGCATAAAATCCAATTACGACTTCCCGCTCGGGAAAAATGTCGTGTTCCAGTGGGATTATCCCCGCGACCATCTCATCGTCAAGACGGACGCCGCGAAGCTCAAGCACATTCTGCAAAATCTCGTCAATAATTCGATCAAGTTCACGGAGAAGGGAAGTATCAGTGTTCGGGCGGCTTACGCGCCGCACACAAAAATGCTGCGGATCGAAGTGGACGACACCGGCATCGGCATTCAGAAAGAGATGCTGCCCTCGATCTTCGAGATTTTCCACCAGGTCGACAGCTCCGAAACGCGCTCTTACGGCGGCGTCGGCCTGGGACTTTATATCGTCAAAAAATACACCGACCTGCTGAAGGGAACGATCCGCGCCGACAGCGAGCTCGGCCAGGGCACGACCTTTACCCTGACGCTCCCCTGCTAACCTTCGCCGCTTCGGCGGCCGCCAGCGCTCACGAGGCGCTTTTTTTCTGCATCTCCAGCGGGAGAATTTTTCCCCGCGCGCTCGCGACGGGAGCTTCGCGCCTGACCCGCAGCGTGCCCGCCTTCGCCCATTCGCGGGCCTGGAATTCGTTGTTCCATGCGCCGCGTCCGAGCTCCGCGCGCAGCCGCGCGAGCAGCTTGCCCTCATCGATTGCGCCGAGCTTCGGATCGACGCGCAGCGTCAGCCGCGTTTGCCCCGCCTCGTCTTCCTCCTCGGCGATCTGGTAGTCGCCGATTGAGCCGCCGAATTCGGACGGCAGAGTCCGCTCGACGAATTCGTAGAGATCGCCGTAAGAGTAATTCATGCCTTCGCTGGTGAATTTCTCGTAGCTTCGGATGTGGTGCAGATGAAACTTCAGCCCGACTCTTTCGAGCGCACAACCACAGTCTCTGGATTCGAGAACGCCGTAATCGCCGTTCTCGACGTTGAACAGGAGGCTGCCGTATCCCGAGTGCAGCGTCGTGCAGAGCAATGGGTACACGGATGAGTCGCCGAGAATGATGGGATGGGGCCGGCGGATCGCTACCATGTGCGGATGCAGCAGATGCACTTCGTCCAAATACGCCGGATTCGCGCAGCCCACGCCGGTTAAACCGCCGCCTTCGAAGGCGTAATCGGTCACCGCGGAGGCGCCGGCGCGCTGCAGCACCGCGTGCTTCGATTCGGTGAACGGCTCGCCCCCGACGTGGAAGGTCATGCCCGCGAGCGATATCCCCGCCCGCGCCGCCGCCTGGGCAACCCGCACCGCGTTGCTCGACGACGTCTTCAAACAGCAAGCGCGGCCCTGCGCTCTAGTTCTCGTAAACCAATCGACGATCGGAGTGAGATCCTCATGATGGACGGTTTCCGGCAAAGCGGCGCCGGGCCCAAACAGCTTTGCCAACGCCACGACGACAAAGCTCGTCATAGCGCTCGAGTACTTTACGAAACCGTCCGGCGTGGGCACTTCGCGAGCAAACCACTTATCCATCGGAATGCCGGCTTTCGTCCGATTGAGAATCGTGCGAATGCCGGCGCCGGCAGGCACCGCGGCGTCGTAGACGGCGTGGGAGGAAAGGAAGAGGCCGTGCGCGTCATAAAAGATACATTGGTAAAGCGCCCAAATGGCTAGGCGCTCCAAGGTAGCGATCGACGCGATCGGGCGATTGCTGCTGCCGGTGCTTTGCGTGACAATACCGGATGAGCGATCCTGGGGATCGAATTCCGACGGAGAGACCCGGAAAGACGTTGCGCCCCGCACGACCTCGCGTTTCCCTTTGAACTCGCCGGCGTCGAGATAAACGCCCGCAACGGCGAGCTTGTGCAGTGTCGCCTCGATGCCGTCTCGCCTGACGCTCGTCTCCAGATCGGAAAATTCGCAGCCGGCGATGCGAAGCAGCCGGAGATAGGGGCTCTGCGGGACTCGATAGATCCGGCTTTGGACCAACCGCAAGAATCTCTCGTCGCGGTCTGCCAGCGCCCGCGTGATCCCATCGTGGGCGCGTTCCAAAGTGACCGTCTGGCGGAAGAATGCCGGCAGTGCCACCGCCAGCTCGAACAAACCGGCGACGCCGGTCCCGATCCTTGCGATCACGTTGCCCAACTCCCTCCCCTAGGCGGCTGCCGCTATGAAGAGCTTAGCGCAGATTCTTCTTCTGCACTTCCAGCGGGAGAATTTTTCCCCGCGCGCTCGCGACGGGAGCTTCGCGCCTGACCCGCAGCGTTCCCGCTCGCTCCCATATCCGCGTCTGAAATTCTTTCTCCCACGAGCCGCGTCCCAGCTCGCGCCGCAGGCGGGCAACCGCCGCCATTTCATCGATGGCCCCCACGCGCGGATGGACGCGCAGGACAAGCCGCGTCTGGCCGGACGCGTCTTCTTCCTCTGCCAGCTGGTAATCTACCGACGCCCCGCCGAACGTTTCGGGTAAAATCTTTTCGACGAGTTCGGCGAGATCGGCCCAGAAGTAATTCATTCCCTCCGCCGTGAACTTCTCACGGCTGCGAATCCCATGCATGTGGAGCCCCAGCCCGCATTCTTCCAGGACACAGCCGCACGGGCTGCGATCGATGAGGCCGCAATCGCCGTTCGCCACGTTCAAAAGCAGCCGGTCGGCGCAAGGATCGATGGTCGTAAAAAGCAACGGACTGTACGCCGCTGCGGAGCGGCGTACGACGGTGGCGAAGTTCTGGAGGACATGAACCTCGTCGGTAAACCGCCGATGGCCGCAGCCGTAACCCGCCATGCCAAGTTCCGTAAAGGCGTAACGGCACGTAACCGTCGCGCCGGCGGCTTCAATGATCTCGCGCTTCGCCTCTGTCAGCGGCTCCCCGGTCGCGACAAAGGTGACCCCGTCAAGGCGAACCGCGGCTCGGGCGGCCCGACCGGCGATGCGGACGGCATTGCTCGACGATGCGGTGATGCAGCAGCGCCGTCCGGCGGCGCGCTCGTGAGAAATCCAGTCGAGAATCTCCGCCAAACCGACGAATTCCGGAGCTGGAAATCCGGGGCCGTATTTTCGTACCAACTCCACGATGAGCTTGGTGCTGAACCAGTGGTAGAGCGCACCCGCACGGCTTTTGTTCGGGACCGTGCGCGCGAACCATCGCTTCGGGACGACGCCGATTTTCGTATAGATCAGCATGCAGCACGTCCCTCCGCTACCCGGCAGCACCGCGTCGACAAGCGCATGGCTGGCGTCGAAGAGGCCATGAGCCGCGAAGAACGCCATGAGCGGCCGGACGCTGAAGGCCAAGCGCGCCAGCGAAGCCGTTGAGCCGATCGGCTGTCCCGTGCTGCCGCTCGTCTGAATGAGAATGCCGGGCGCACCGTCGCGGCGCTGAAAGAGTTCCGGCGTTACTCTAAACGCATCGCCATCGCGCATCACGTCGGTATTGCCGCGATATTCTGCGACCGTGAGGTAAACGCCTTCGGCGGCGAGCCGCTCCAGCGTCGCCTCGAGCCCCGTTTGGCGAACGGAATGCGCCAGATCGCCGAACTCGCAACCGGCTAGACGCAGCAAACGCAGGTAAGGACTGGTCGGATCGCCGTAAATCCGCTCGCGCGCTACGGCGAGAAAAGTCTCGCCGCGCTGCTCGACGCCGACGCGGATCTCTTCTTTGGCTTTCTGAAGTGTGGGGCACGTGTCGTAGAACGGCGGAAGCGCCCGTCCGAGACGGTACAATCCCGTGGCCGCGGCCCGCTTCCGTGCGATCGATGCGCCGCTCAAAAGACCGAAAAACGAAATATCCGCCATTCCACCCAGCCGCCTACTCCAACACCGTCACGCCTTCCGGCCAGAGAACAAGAATTACGGTCTCTCCCGCGTCCGAGCGAGCACGCGGCGTGTGGACGGATTTCGGGTCGAGATAGACGACCTCGCCGGCGCCGTACGAGCCTGTCTCATCGGCGATCGCGCCTTTGAGGACGAGATAAAACTCGCCGCCTACATGCTCGTGGCGGAGAAAAACATCGGACGCCGCCCCGGCCGCGACGCGATAGACGACGAGCTCCCGCTGGCCCTCGCGCGCGAGCCGCGCCATAGAGAGGCCGTTGCCGAAGTCGCGCCAGGAAAGACGATCCAACCCCTTTTCGTCGACCAGAATGCTCGCGATTCCGGCGATGGAGTGGCGTAATACGGTCATGGCTGAGTCTGTTATCATGGCGACGGAGAAAGACCAACCGTTGACACCCTTTAACTCGGTTGGGTACCCTCGATGGATGCGCGTCGCGTTCGTGTTGCTATCTCTCCTCGTTGCCGCAGCGACGGCTACAGCCGCCGATCTCCCCGATACCACCCGCATTACGCTGAGCGAGCGACACATCGCGGCCCTGAAGCAAACGCTTAACAACGAGGGCGCCGCGGCGGCGGCTTTCGCGTCCGTGCAAAAGATGGCCGATCGCGCTCTGAGCGAAGCGCCGCAGCCGGTAAAGAAAATCGTCTCGGAGGGGCGGCTGCACACCGATCCCGAGAGAATTCGAAGCTTGGCCGCGCGGCGCGATCTCTTCAAAATCGAGGCGCTCGGATATTGCTACGCGCTGACCGGCAAGCCGGCCTATGGCGTGAATGCGCGTGAACTCATCCTCGCGTGGGTCCGCGTCTACGAGAGCGACGGCAACCCGATCAATGAAACCGAGTTCGTCCGTCTCATGAAGGGCTACGATCTTACGCGCGGATTGTTCTCCGCCGACGAGCGCGGGCAGACCGATCGCTGGCTGCTGCGGATGGCGGAGAAAGAAAGAACGGAGATCCGTCCCGACAGCAGCGCGGCGAAAAACAACCACATGAGCCATCGACTTAAAATCGCGGGACACGTCGCGTTTCTGCTGCCCGACGCCGCGCTCCGCCGCTGGGTCGCCGACGAGTACAGCCGCCACCTGGGGCGCAACCTCGATGCCGACGGGACCACCTTCGATTTTCATCAGCGCGACGCGCTGCATTATCACGTCTACGATTTATTGCCGCTCGTCGAGCTCGCGATCGCCGCCGATAAGAACGGCGCGGCTTTCTACCGGAAACAAACGGCGAACGGCGCGACGCTGGATAAAGCGATCGCGTTTCTCATCCCGTACATCGAGGGCAAAAAAAGCCATCGCGAGTTCGTCCGCTCGATCGTGAAGTTCGATCGCGAGCGAAGCGACGCCGGCGACCCGAGCATTCGCGTGGGTGCGCTGTGGAAACCGGCGGAGGCGAGAAGATTATTCGATCTGGCGGGCTATTTCACGCCGCAGTTTCACTCGGTGAAATTCGCGGGAAGCGAGGGTGAGAGCTTCGACCGGCTGCTCGCCAAAACGGCGCGACAATAAAAAAAGGGCGGTTCTTGCGAACCGCCCCTTTACAAAACCTTACAGCGGCTAGGCCGTCGCCGCTTTGGCGCGGCGGCGCGGCGGCTTTGTCCCGCCCTCTTTTTCGCCGCTCTCTTTTTTCGTGCGGCGGCGGCTTCTTTTCGAGCCGCCTTCCGCTTTCGCCGGGGTCTCCGCGGGGAGCAATTCGACGATCGAAAGCGCCGCCTGATCGCCGCGGCGCCAGCCGATCTTGACCACGCGGCTGTAGCCGCCCGGCCGTTCCTTGAACCGCGCGGCGAGCGAATCGAACAGCTTGTGCACGACCGCTTCGTCTTGGATCACGGCGAGCGCCTGGCGCCGCGCGTGCAGCGTCCCCTGCTTCCCGAGTCCGATCATCCAGTCCGCCCAGCGGCGCAGCTCCTTCGCCTTCGGGTCGGTCGTCTGGATCCGCTCGTGGCGCAGCAGCGACGTGACAAGATTGCGAAGCAGCGCACGGCGATGGCTCGCGCTGCGGTTGAATTTCTTTCCGGCTCTTAGATGGCGCATAAAGTCACGTCAGCCGTTTAAGCCGTCTCCTTCTCCCGCGCCCGGCGGCGGTTCTCGATTTCCTCGCGGGACGGGAAATGGTCGAGCTTCATGCCGAGTTCGAGCCCCATGCCGCGAAGAATTTCCTTGATCTCATTGAGCGATTTTTGTCCGAAATTTTTCGTCTTGAGCATCTCCTGCTCGGTCTTCTGGACCAACTCGCCGATATATTTGATGTCGGCGTTTTGCAGGCAGTTCTGCGAGCGCACGGAAAATTCCAATTCGTCGACGCTGCGGTAGAGGTTCTCGTTGAGCGGCGTCGTCGGCGACTCGTCGCGGCGGCTCGGCTGCGGCTCCTCGGTGAAGTTGATGAAAATCTGCAGTTGGTCCTGGAGGATCTTCGCCGCGTACGCGACCGCGTCGTCGGGCTTGATGCCGCCGTCGGTCCAGACTTCGAAAACGAGCCGGTCGTAGTCGGTGCGCTGGCCGACGCGCGCGTTCGTCACGGTAAAATTCACTTTGCGGATCGGCGAGAAGATCGCGTCCATCGAGATCGTGTCGACCGGGACGCCCTCTTCCTTGTTGCGCTCGGCCGGCACGTAGCCGCGGCCCAGCTTCACGACCATTTCCATGTCGAGCTTGGCATCGCGCGCGAGCGTTGCGATGTGCTGGTCCGGGTTCAAGATTTCGACGCCGGGGCCGGCAAGGATGTCGCGCGCCTGCACGGATTTGGGACCCTTGGTATCGATACGGATCGTCTGCTGCTCGCTGTCGAGCAGGCGGAGGCGGATTTCCTTGAGATTCAGGATGATGTCGGTGACGTCCTCGGTGATGCCTGGAATCGTGGAAAACTCGTGGAGGATGCCCTTGATCCTGACGGAAATAATCGCCGCGCCCATCAGCGACGAAAGCAGCGTCCGCCTGAGCGAATTTCCGATCGTCGCGCCGAAGCCCCGCTCGAACGGCTCGGCGTAGAACTTGCCGTAGGTCGCCGTGAGGCTTTTTTCGTCGGATTCGAGCTGCTTCGGCTTGATCAGATCGGTCCAGTGCCTATGCATAAAAGTGCGCTCCTCAGGTTTACTTGGAATATAACTCGACGACGAGCTTCTCGTTGATCGGCGCGGTGATGTCGCTCCTCGTCGGCAGGTATTTAATCTTGCCGGTCGCCGTCTCGCGATCGACCTCGACCCACTCCGGCACGCCGCGCCGCTGCGCAGCCTCCATCGCCGCCAACACGCGCTCAAGCTGCCGGCTCGCTTCGGCGACGGTGACCGCATCGCCGGCTTTGACCAGGTACGATGGAATCGTGACTTTCCTGCCGTTGACTCTGACATGTCCGTGCCGCACCAGCAGGCGCGCGTCGGCGCGCGAGCTCGCGAAGCCGAGGCGGTACGCGACGTTGTCGAGGCGCCGTTCGAGGAGAATCAAGAGCGCCTCGCCGGTGATGCCCTTCACGCGCTCGGCCATCTCAAACGTGCGGCGGAACTGCTTCTCGAACAGTCCGTACATGCGCTTGATCTTCTGCTTCTCGCGCAGCTGCAGACTGTATTCGGAAAATTTCGGCCGCCCCTGGCCGTGCTGCCCCGGCGGATAGTTCCGCCGCTCGATGGCGCATTTGTCGGTATAGCAGCGCTCTCCCTTAAGAAAGAGCTTCATGTTCTCGCGCCGGCAAAGCCGGCACACCGATCCTGTATACCTGGCCACTGCTTAAAATCTCCTCGATGCTGCTCTCATACTCTCCTCCGTTTAGGCGGGCGGCAACCGTTGTGCGGAATCGGGGTCACGTCTTTGATCAGGCTGATGTGAATGCCCGCCGCCTGCAGCGACCGCAAAGCCGACTCGCGCCCCGCCCCCGGTCCGCGCACGAAAACCTGCACGCTGCGGACGCCGTGGTCCGCCGCTTTCTTTGCCGCGCTGTCGGCGGCCTGCTGGGCCGCGAACGGCGTTCCCTTGCGCGAGCCCTTGAACCCCATGCTGCCGGCGCTCGACCACGAGATCACGTTGCCCTGATGATCGGTGATCGTCACGATCGTATTGTTGAAAGTCGAATGAATATGCACGACGCCTTCGGCGATGTTCTTGCGCCCTTTTTTCTTGCGCGCGGCGCGTTCCGGAGCTTTTTCCTCCGGCTTGCCTTCGGCTTTTTTCTCGCTCTGTTCGTCCTTCGCCATAAATTCTCCTCGCGATCGCCGCCTTTAACCTTTCGAGGGCGCCTGCTTCTTGCCGGCGACGGTTTTCCGCGGCCCTTTGCGCGTGCGCGCGTTGGTGTGGGTGCGCTGCCCGTGAACCGGCAGGTTCTTGCGATGTCTCAGGCCGCGGTACGAGCCGACGTCGATGTGGCGCTTGATATTCTGCGTCACGTCGCGGCGGAGATCGCCTTCGACTTTATAGCCCTGATCGATGATCTGGCGGATCTTCACCACTTCGTCGTCGTTCAGGTTATCCGTCTTTGTGTCGAAGGGCACTCCAGCGGACTGGAGGATCTTCTTCGAAGAGCTCCTCCCGATGCCGAAGATATAGGTGAGCGCAATCTCCATGCGCTTATTTCGCGGCAGATCGACTCCTGCTATACGCGCCATACGTCCCTCGCTTACTTAGCCCTGTCTCTGTTTGTGCCGTGTGTTCTCGCACACGACGCGGACGACGCCCTTGCGCCGTATCACCTTGCATTTATTGCAAATCTTTTTGACCGAGGCTCTGACCTTCATCTTATCTCTCCCGGTAAATAATCCGCCCGCGCCCCAAGTCGTACGGCGAGAGCTCGACCCGGACCTTGTCGCCGGGAAGAATCTTGATGTAATGCATGCGCATCTTGCCCGAGATGTGCGCCAAGACTTTGTGACCGTTGTCGAGCTGCACGCGGAACATCGCATTCGGCAGTGTTTCGAGCACGCTCCCCGTCACTTCGATCGCGTCGTCTTTGGGCATAAACGTTTATTCTAACACAAGGACTACCAAGCCGAAACCTTCGCATCCCGCCTATAATCGGCTCAAAATAAACGGGCCATTCTCCGTGATGGCGACGGAATGCTCGAAATGAGCCGACAGGCTTCCGTCCTTCGTCACCGCCGTCCAGCCGTCGTCCTTGATCACCGCCTCGTAGCCGCCGATATTCACCATCGGCTCGATAGCGAGCACCATCCCCTGCCTCAGCTTGAGACCGCTCTCCGGTTGGCCGTAATTCGGCACCGGGGGCTCTTCGTGCAGGCGCCTGCCGATCCCGTGTCCGACGAAAGAGCGGACGACCGAAAAGCCGGCGTCCTCGGCCGTCTTTTGAATGGCCGACGAGAGCTTTCCCATGCGCTCGCCGTCTCTCAACTGCTCGATGCCGCGATAGAGCGCCTCTTCGGTGACGCGCATCAATCGCCCCGCCTCCTCGCTCACCTTTCCGATGCCCACCGTGACGGCGGAATCGCCGTAGTACCCCTGATAAATAACGCCGTAGTCGAGTCCGATGATATCGCCTTCCTTGAGCGCCCGGGCCGACGGAATACCGTGGACGATCTCCTCGTTGATCGAGGCGCAGAGCGACCGCGGGTAAATCCGTCCCGCTACTTGATAACCCTTGAAGGCTGGCGTCGCATTTTTTTTAAGCGTCAGATCCTCGGCGATCTGATCGAGCTCCAGCGTCGTGACTCCGGGTTTTACCGCTCGTTTCAGCTCCTGGAGCACTTCGGCCACGATCACGTTCGCGCGCCGCATGAGATCGATCTCGCGCGCGGATTTGATCGTGATCATTTTGCTCCGTCTCCGACGGCCCGGAAGACGCGCTTGCGCACCTCGTCGACGCTGCCCACGCCGTTGATCTCCCGCAGGAGTCCGCGGTTGCGATAATAGTCTTTCAGCGGAGCCGTTTGTTCTTCATAGACGCGAAGCCGCGCGGCGATCTGCTCTTCGCGATCGTCGTCGCGCTGGTACAACTCGCCGCCGCAGCGATCGCAAACGCCGTCCTTCGCCGTCGGATTAAAAACCATATGATACATGCTGCCGCAGTTCCTGCACGTCCGGCGTCCCGACAAACGCTTGATGAGAACGTCGTTCGGGGCCTTCAGGCCCAGCGCGTGCTCCAGCGACAGGCCGCCCTTTTTCAAGATCCGTTCGAGATCGTCGGCCTGCGCGATCGTCCGCGGAAAGCCGTCGAGAATGAATCCCGCCTTGCAATCCGGCTCTTTCAAGCGCTCGGCGACGAGCTTGACCATCACGTCGTCGGGGACCAGATCGCCGCGCGAAAGATATCCCGAGGTCTGTTTCCCGAGCGGCGTTTCGGCGCGCGCCGCCTTGCGCAAAATTTCTCCGGTCGAAACCTGACAAGCGCCGAACTGCTGCTCCAGAAGCTTGGCCTGTGTTCCTTTACCGGCCCCCGGAGGACCAAAAAAAACGACGCGCAGACCGCTCACACGCGCTAGCCTCTTCTCCCTCTCAAGCGGCCCCGTTTCATAAATCCTTCGTAGTTTCGCGTGATCATGTGCGTCTCCACCTGGGCGATAGTGTCCATCGCCACGCCGACGACGATCAGAAGCGCCGTGCCGCCGAAATAGAACGGCACGTTGAACTGCTGAATCAGCAGCGTCGGCAGCAGCGCGACGACGGAGATGTAAATCGCGCCGCCCAGCGTGATGCGCGAAAGCACGCGATCGATAAACTCCGCTGTTTTCTGCCCCGGCCGTATGCCGGGAATGTAGCCGCCGAATTTCTTCATGTTCTCGGAAACATCCACGGGGTTGAAAACCACGGCAGTGTAAAAATAGCAGAAGAAAATAATAAACCCGACGTAGAGCACGTCATGCAGCCACTGCCCGGGCGCGAGATAACCGGCGATCGTCTGCGCCCAAGGGTGATGCACGAACTGGGCGATCGTCGCCGGAAAGATCAAGATCGACGAGGCGAAGATCGGCGGGATAACGCCCGCGGTATTGATCTTGAGCGGCAGATGCGAGCTCTGCCCGCCGTACATTTTGCGTCCGACCACGCGTTTGGCGTACTGAACCGGAATCCGCCGCTGGCCCCGCTCCATGAAAATGACGACGCCAACGGTCGCGACGACGATCGCTAGCACCAACAGGACGATGAGGATCCCGAGCTCGCCCTCCGAAATGAACTGATAGGTCGAGGTGATGGCCGAGGGCAGCCGCGCCACGATGCCGGCGAAGATGATGAGCGAGATGCCGTTGCCGATGCCGCGCTCGGTGATCTGCTCGCCGAGCCACATGATGAACGCCGTGCCCGAGGTGAGCGTGATGACCGTCATGATGCGGAAGCTCCAACCCGGGTCGAGCACGATCGCCTCGCCGCCGGCGCCGCGCGTCGACTCCATGCCGACGGCGATCATCATCCCCTGAACGATCGACAAGACGATCGTGCCGTAGCGCGTGTACTGTGTGATCTTCCGGCGTCCCGCCTCGCCTTCTTTCGAGAGGCGTTCGAGGTAGGGAAAGACCACCGTCAAAAGCTGCAGGATGATCGAGGCGCTGATGTAGGGCATGATGCCGAGCGAAAAGACCGAGAACTGCTCGAGCGCGCCGCCGGAGAAGAGATTGAAGAGGCCGAACATCGTGTCCTTCACCTTGTCGAAGAACGACGCCAGCGCGATGCGGTCGATGCCGGGGGTCGGAATGTGCACGCCGACGCGGTAGACGGCGAGCATCGCGAGCGTGAAGAAAATCCGCCGCCTCAGCTCGGGAATTTTTCCTGCGTTTTGAAAACCTTCAATCATATACAGCCGAACTCAAACTCCATTACTTTCCTGCCGCTGTCTCGCTCTTCTCACCGGTTACCGTCTGTATGACTTCCACTTTGCCGCCGAGTGATTCGATCTTCTCTTTCGCTTTCGCGGAAAAAGCATGCGCGCGGATCGTTAGTTTTTTTGTGAACTCGCCGTCGCCGAGGATCTTTACCGGCTCGCCTTTACGGCGAACCAAACGGCGCTCGTGCAGCGCCTCGGGCGTCACCTCGCTGCCCGCATCAAAAGCCTCGAGCTGGCCCAGGTTCACCACCGCCCAGCTGCGGCGAAACGGATTGTGAAAGCCGTGCTTGGGGAGCCTCCGCTGGAGCGGCATCTGGCCGCCTTCGAATCCCGGGGCGATGTTGCCGCCGGCGCGCGAGCCCTGGCCTTTGTGGCCGCGGCATGCGGTCTTGCCGTGCCCGGAGCCGTCGCCGCGTCCGACGCGCTTTCTTTTCTTGGTGGAGCCGGGAGCCGGCTTTAAAGTGCTTAAATCCATGTTCAACGAATCTCCTGCACTAGCTTGCCTCTACGTCCCGCGATGTCCTCCGGAAGGCGCAAAGCCCGCAGCGCTTCGAAGGTCGCCTTGACGCTGTTGTGCGGATTGGACGAGCCGATGCACTTCGTAAGAACGTTCTGAATCCCTGCGGCCTCGACGACGGCGCGCACGCCGCCGCCTGCGATCACGCCGGTGCCGTCGGATGCGGGCTTCAGGACGACGTAGCCGGCGCCGAAGCGTCCGGTCACTTCGAAGGGAATCGTGCCGTCGATGATCGGAACGCGCATCAGGCTCTTTTTCGCCTGCTCCAGTCCCTTGCGGATCGCCTCGGGAACCTCTTTGGCTTTGCCGAGGCCGTAGCCGACGAAGGCGCGGCTGTCGCCGACGACCACGAGCGCGTTAAAGCTGAAGCGCCGGCCGCCCTTGACGACCTTCGCCACGCGGCTGATGTGGACGACCTTTTCTTTGAGCTCCAGTCCCTGAGGATCGATTCGTTCCATATTAAAATTTCAGTCCCGCTTCCCTCATCGCATCGGCAAGCGCCTTGACCCGCCCATGGAAAAGAAATCCGTTGCGGTCGAACACAACGTTTGAGATATTTTTCTCTCTGCACGCGGCGGCGAGCGCCTGCCCCACCTGTTTCGCCGCCGCCACGCCCTTGGTGCTCTTAATTTTTCCTTTGAGCCCCGGCGAGAGTGTCGATACCGAGACCAGCGTCGCGCCCTTGTCGTCGGAGATGACCTGCGCGTAGATATGCTTGTCGCTACGATAGACGCAGACGCGCGGCCGCTCGTCCGTGCCGCGAACCTGCTTGCGCACGCGCTTCTGGCGCCGGAGGCGCGCGATCACCCTGTGATTGCCGAGCATAAAATCGTCCCTTTATGAGCCCGCCGCGCCTACCGCCTTACCGGCTTTGCGCTTGATGACCTCTTCGCGGTATTTAACGCCCTTTCCCTTATACGGCTCGGGCGGCCGGAAGCCGCGGATGGCTGCCGCCGTCTCGCCGAGAAGCCTTCTGTCCGCGCTGGTGAGCGTAATGATGATCTGGCGCTCGACGCTCGCCGACACGCCTTTCGGCAAGGGGTAAACGATCGGGTGCGAGTAACCCAGCGCGATGTGGAGATCGGAGCCTTTGACCTCGGCGCGATAGCCGACGCCGTTGATTTCGAGCACGCGGGTAAAGCCTTTGCTGACGCCCTCGACCATGTTCGCGATGAGCTTGCGCGCTAGGCCGTGCAGCGCCTTCTCTTTACGCTCTTCGCTGCTACGGGTGACGCGGACGACCTTACCGTCCAGCTTGACATCGATGCCTGGAGGAATCGCGGCCTCGAGCTTCCCCTTGGGACCTTCGACTTTGACGGCCGCATCGGCCATCGCGATCTTGACGCCGTCGGGAACGTTTATGGGCAATCTTCCTATGCGCGACACTTTCGTTACCTCTACCAAACCGAACAGATGAGCTCGCCGCCGACTTTGGCTTTTTTTGCCTCGCGGTCGACCAAAATGCCTTTCGGCGTCGAGAGAACATTGACGCCGAGCCCCCTACGGATCGGCGTGATATCGTCTATGCCGACGTAGATTCTGCGACCTGGCCGGCTGATGCGTCGCAGGCCGGTAATAACCGGCCGTTTCTGCTTGTCGAATCTAAGCTGGATCTTCAGCAGCTCGCCCGCGCCTTCTTTCGGTTTGACCTTCTTGACGTCCTGCAAATAGCCTTCGGCGATCAGCACCTTGATGAGCGACTCCTTCACGCGCGAGCCCGGCACTTCGATGCTGTCCTTGCCGGCGCGCATGGCGTTGCGGATGCGGGTGAGAAGATCGGCGATCGGATCGGTCATTGCCATGGGTTTGACTCCGTCACCAGCTCGCCTTGATCAGTCCGGGGATATGCCCCTTGCGGGCGTGATCCCTGAGACAGATGCGGCACATGCGAAAACGGCGGAAAAAAGCGCGCGCGCGGCCGCACAGCGGACAGCGGTTGTACTGCCGCACCTTGAACTTATTCGGCCTTTCCGCCTTTACCCGAAGACATGTCTTGGCCAATGAATACCTCCAACTTTAAGCCGCGAACGGCATCCCGAGGTGCTTGAGCAGCGCTCTGCCCTCATCATCGCTCTTCGCCGTCGTCACAATGGAAACCGTGAGGCCGCGCGTTTTGTCGACTTTGTCGGCCACGATCTCGGGAAAGATGACCTGGTCCCGGAGCCCGAGCGAATAATTGCCGCGGCCGTCGAACGACTTGGACGGAATCCCTTTGAAGTCGCGCACGCGCGGCAGCGCCGCGTGAATGAGGCGGTCGAGGAACTCGTACATGCGGTCCCGCCGTAGCGTCACCATGCAGCCGATCGGCACACCCTGGCGCAGCTTGAAGTTGGCGATCGCCTTCTTCGCCTTGGTGATGACCGGCCTCTGTCCGGTGATCGCCGCGAGCTCCGCCGCCGCGGAGTCCAGGACCTTCACGTTCTGCGTCGCTTCGCTCAGCGCCATGTTAAGCGTGATGCGCTCGATCCGCGGTACCTGAAGAGCGTTCTTGTAGCTGAACTCCTTCATCATCGCCGGGACGACTTCTTCGTCGTATTTCTTTTTGAGTCTCGAATTCATGTCATTAATCCAGAGGGTCGCCGCACCTGCGGCAGACTCGCGCCTTTTCCTCTCCCGTCATCTGCTTTCTTCCAATGCGGACCGGCGCATTGCACTTGTCGCACATCAGCATCAGATTGGAGAGCGGGATCGGCGCCTCTTTTTCGACGATGCCGCCCGTCTGCTGGGGACCGCGCGCGCGTTGGTGGCGCTTCACCATGTTGATGCGCTCGATGATCGCCGCGCCTTCGCTGGGCAGGACCTTGAGCACCTTGCCGGTCTTGCGCCGCTCGCGCCCCGAGATCACCATCACGCTGTCGTTTTTCCGTATATGCACGTCGTTTCTTTCTGTTTCTAGAAGCGGTTCACAGCACCTCGGGCGCGAGCGAGATGATCTTCATGAATTTTTTGGCCCTCAGCTCGCGCGCCACCGGCCCGAAGATGCGCGTGCCGATCGGCTCTTTCTGGTTGTCGATCAGCACCGCCGAATTGGTGTCGAAGCGGATGTAGCTGCCGTCGGAGCGGCCAAGCTCTTTCGCCGTCCGCACCACGACCGCCTTCGTCACCTCGCCTTTTTTCACCTTCGCGTTAGGTATCGCCTCTTTGACCGACACCACGATGATGTCGCCGATCGAAGCGTACTTCCGCTTGCTGCCGCCCAACACTTTGATGCACTGGACCTTGCGCGCGCCCGAGTTGTCGGCCACGTCCAGAACGGTTCTCATTTGAATCATAATTCGGCCCCGCGGCGAGCACTCATGTCGTAAGCGCGGCATCCGGCGCCGCGGTCATATCTATCACCGCCCGCTCGACGATCTTCGAGACGCGCCAGCGCTTGTCGCGGCTGAGCGGCCGGCTCTCGACGATCAGCACCCGGTCGCCGATGCGGCACTCGCTTTTCTCGTCGTGCGCTTTCACCTTCGTCCGGCGCTTGAGATATTTCTTGTACTTGGGGTGCAGCACGGTGCGCTCGACCGAGACGATCACCGTCTTCTGCATCTTGTTGCTGAGCACCACGCCCTGGCGCTCCTTGTGCATCCGTTTAGCTTCCATGCTCATTTCCCGCCCTTGGACTTCTCTTTCAAAACCGTTTCGATGCGCGCCAGGTCGCGCCGGTCCTGCCGGAGCTTCATGGTATTTTCGAGCCGGCCGGTCGCCTTTCTGAGCTTCAGATGAAAAATCTCTTCCTTGAGCTCGCGGCGCTTCTGGGCGAGCTCTTCGCCGCCGAGATCTCTCAATTCCTTAGCCTCCATGGGTCGCCCTTCTCCGTTCGACAAACATCGTCGGCAGCGAGAGCTTGTGCGCGGCCAAACGGAACGCCTCGCGCGCGAGCGTCGGCTCGACGCCCTCCATCTCGTAGAGGATGCGCCCGGGCTTGATCACCGCGACCCAGGCTTCCGGCGCGCCTTTGCCCTTTCCCATGCGGGTCTCGGCGGGCTTTTTTGTGATCGGCTTGTCGGGAAAAATGCGAATCCAAACTTTGCCGCCGCGCTTGAGATAGCGCGTGAGCGCGATGCGCGCCGCTTCGATCTCGCGCGCGCCGAGCCAGCCGCGCTCAAGCGCCTTGAGGCCGTAGTCGCCGAAAGCGAGCGTCGAGCCGCGCATTGCCATGCCCGCCCTACGGCCCTTCTGCTGCTTGCGATATTTAACTTTTTTCGGTTCTAACATTTTTACTTTTGCCTTACGCGCCCATCGCCTGCTTCTGCTGCTGCTCCTCTTCGGTCAGCACCTCGCCGCGGAAGATCCAGACCTTGACGCCGATGACGCCATAGGTCGTCTTCGACTCTGCGAAGCCGTAGCTGATGTCGGCGCGCAGCGTGTGCAGTGGCACGCGCCCTTCGCGGTACCACTCGGTGCGCGCAATTTCCGTCCCGCCGAGCCTGCCGGCGCACTGGATTCTGATACCCTGCGCCCCCATGCGCATCGCGCGCGAGACGCTTTCCTTCATCGCGCGGCGAAACGCGACGCGTCGCTCGAGCTGCAGCGCGACGTTCTCCGCCACGAGCTGCGCGTCGAGGTCGGGCCGGCGCACCTCGATGATGTTCAAATAAATTTCCCGCTGCGTCAGCCGCGACAGCTCTTTCTTCAACTTCTCGATCTCGGCGCCCTTCTTGCCGATAACGATGCCGGGACGCGCCGTGTGGATATTAATCTTCGCCTTGGCCGCCGCACTCTCGATCTCGATCTTCGAGAGGCCCGCGTGATAGAGGCGGCTCTTCAAAAAGTTCTTGATCTTGAAGTCTTCGTGGAGGAGCTTCGCGTAATCGTGGCGCGCGAACCACTTGCTATCCCAGGAGTCGATGACTCCCACGCGAAAAAGTTTCGGATGCGTCTTCTGACCCATGCGCTATTTGCTCCTCTCGTCGACGACGACGGTGATGTGCGCGAGGCGCTTGCGGATTTTCGTCGCGCGGCCCATCGCGCGCGGCATGAAGCGCTTCCACATGCCCGCGTCGCCGACCTCGACATGCTTCACGTAAAGATTGTCGACGTCGACGCTCTGCGTGTTCTCCGCATTGGCGACGGCCGAGCGCAGCGTCTTCGCGACGAGGTCGGCGGCGCGCTTGGGCGTAAACTTGAGCGTGTTCAGCGCCTCCTCGACGCCCTTGCCCCGGATCTGATCGACGACCAGCCGGACCTTGCGCGGCGAGAGCCGTACGAATTTTGTGACTGCGCGTGTTTCCATCCTTATTCTTATGCTCCGGGTTTACCGCCAGGCGCAGCTCCGGGCGCCCGTGGGGCGGCTCCGGGCGCAGCGCCCGGCGCGCGG
>DATDFN010000214.1:0-10087 GCA_036522615.1 Binatia bacterium
CGCGAGCAGCCCGCTGTCCCACGACTCGAGGCCGCTTGTGTCGAAGGCGATCCGGCGAATTCCGCCGAGGCGCTGCTCGACTTCGGATATCGGAGGAAGCCCGCTCTCGACGCTCCAGCGACCCGACAAGCCGATGACGAGCGTCGAATCGTTTTCCTGAAACGATAAAGAGCCGGGACTCGCCGCTTCCAGAGTGGGCGCGGGCTTGGCCATCGGATGAAGTTAGCCCATCCCAAAGGACTGATCAACGAGGCGTGAGTTGCTAAGAGGCCTTCGCGACTAATTTTTCGAGCGTTTCGTAAGGCTGCGCCCCGACCAGGCCGTAGCCGCCCATGACGAAGGTGGGCACCGCGTTCACGCCGACTTCCGCGGAGCGCCGCCAGTCCGCGTCGACAGCGTCTTTGAGCGCGCGGCTGTGCAGCGCGTCGAGCGCTTCGTCTTTCGGCAGGCCGAGACTCGCGGCGATCTCGGCGAGGACGGCCGGGTCGCCGATGTTTTTCGCGTCGACGAAAAAAGCGCGGAAGATCGGGTTGTGGATCTCGTAGCCTTTGCCTTTGCCCTCCGCCCATTTCGCGAGCTCTTGCGCGAGGCGGCTGTTGTAGGTCATCTCGCGGCCGACGGTGAAAGGAAGGCCTTCCTGGTCCATCAGCGCCTTCATGCGCTCGTCGCGCGTGGGATTGGGATCGCGCTTCTTTCCCTCCACCGGCGTGTCCGGATGCAGCGGAAAATGCGTGAACTTCACGTCCACGCCGTGCTCGTTCTTTATCTTCTCAATACGCCCGGTACTGAGATAGCACCACGGTCAGACGTAGTCGGAGAAGACTTCGAAGATCAGAGGTTCCGGCATGCGAGTAGTTTACGACGGGAGGATGATGGTGACAAGGGCTTATAAGGTCTGCAGGGAATTAGACTCGCGCCTGTGATTAGTTAGTCTGTCAGCCGGCAACGAAGTCTCCGGAAAGTGGGTCAGTAATCTCGCAACCAGCTCCCCTTGACCCATGCCCGCCGGCGGGACTAGATTTGTTCCGTCTTAACCGGGGGGTGACTCATGGAGCCAGAGGCCAAACCGTTTAAATACCAGCACAGAGACTACGAAGGTCCCAAGAAGAGCACGCTCGTTTGCAGCAGCGACCTCATGCGCGTGCACGTGCAGGAAGTTAAAAGCGGCGGTGAAAACAATCTCCATACGCATCCCGCGGAGGACGCGTTCTGGTATGTGGTCAACGGAGCCGTACGGTTTTACGGCGAGGGCGACAAAGTCATCGGCATCTACAACAAGGGCGAAGGCATCTTGATACCGCGTGGATTCAAATACTGGTTCGAGAGCGCGAGCGACGAGCCTCTGGAGGTGCTGCGCATCGGCGCGCGCGACCAGACGCAAAAAGAACTGAAGAGAGTCAACGCGGCGCCGCTGAAAGACTGGATGGCCGAGCGCGGCGGGTTCTAACGCGGATTGAATACCCGGTCCAAATCTTTTTACGGAGGCTGTATGCGACTCATCGTCTTCATCATGCTTATCACGCTTCTCGCAATGACGGAGATCTGTTACGCCGCCGAACCGCCGCCTCCGCCGCTGGGCTTTTTTGTCACTAGCGCCAAGCATAAGACGGGCAATCTCGGGGGGCTGGCCGCAGCGGATAAACTTTGCCAGAACCTGGCCGCTGCCGTCGGACAGGGCGAGAGGACATGGCGCGCGTACTTAAGTGCCGAGCGCGATCCTGAAAACAAGAATCAGCCGGTGCACGCGCGCGACCGGATCGGCCAGGGTCCTTGGTACAACGCGAATCGTATTATGGTCGGAAAGGATATCGCCGATCTTCACGAGCGCAGAGGCAACCCGATTCTGTTCGCCGTAGACGAGAACGGCAAGCTTATTCCGGGCAATTGGCCGGGCTCGCCGCGGCCGACGGAGCACGACGTGCTTACCGGCTCGACGGCGGAAGGGCGATTGATGGCGGGGAAAACCTGCAACGACTGGACATCGGAGTCTGCCGACATCATGGCGCAAATCGGTCACGCCGACGGCATCGGACGCGAGGGCAATACCGTCGGAAGTTCTGCGTCATGGAACTCGGCGCATGAGAGCCGAGGCTGTAACGACACGGCTCCGGGCGGCGGTGCCGGGCGGTTTTACTGCTTCGCGGCGAAATGAGACCGTAGAACGTCTTACTTCGCCAGCGCCTTCTTAAACGCCTCTCTGTACTCCGTATTATACAGGCGCCGGAAATCCTCCGGATATTTTTCGCCCGGCTGCATCTTCAAATCGACGAGAATCGGACCATCTTCCTTTAATAGGCCGCCGTCGAGCGCGCGGTCCCATTCGTCAACCGTCGCGAATTCGTACGTTTTCGGGTAGCCGGCGGCGCGCGCGAGGCCGGTGAAACTCACGCGCGGACGGTTGGGAATCGAGACGGCGCCGTTAGTCTCGTACGTGCCGTTCTCGCACACGCAGTGGATGAAATTTTTCGGCGCTGCGTTGGCGATGGTGACGAGGCTGCCGATATTCATCAGCAGGCTGCCGTCGCCGTCGAGAACCACCACGCGCCGGTCGGGCCGGCCGAGCGCGAGACCCAGCGCGTGCGACGAGCCCTGGCCCATCGCCCCCGTGAACGTGTAATTTAATTCGCTCGGCGAAATATGGATCCATTCCTGCGCCGCCATGTAGACCGCGACCACGATCTCGTCTTTGCGCCGGCGCGCCAAAGCTTTCAAACAGGCATCGCGCTGCATCATGACGCCGGCTCCCTTCCGATCAGCATCACCGCGGGTGTCAAGTTTTCGTAGGCGCGCTCGATCGCCGGAACGATCTTGGCCGCGTCCTCGGCGGTCTCGATCAACTGATGCTCGACCTGCATCGCGTCGAGCACCGGCTCGACGATGCGGAGCCCGTAGCGTTTCGACTTCGTCGGCGCGACGCCGGGCTCTTTGCCGAGCAGGCCGACCATGAAGCAGACGGGATTCTTGCCTTCAACCGCCACGCCGCGCATCGCGTTCAGCGAATCGAGCAGGCCGGTATATTGGATCAGCAGCAGCGCGCGGTGGCCCGCGGCGTAAAGCCCGCTGCAGATCGATACGCCCTCGTCTTCCTTGCAGACCTGCACGACACGGAACTCGGGATCCGCGAGCATCGGCTTCAGCAGCCGCTCGCTCGTCACGCGGTCGGGCAGGGCGACGATGAAGCGGATGCCGGCGCGTTTCACCTCGCGCATGATGTCGGCGGCTTTGACGGCGCCTTCCATTGATCCTCCTTATCGCTTATTGCCAGCTTCGGCCCTGACTTCACGCAAGACCGAGAGATCGGCGACGCGGTCGAGCGGCACGTCGCCGGTCATCTGCGCATCCTTCTTCATGCTTTCGACCACGGAGCGCAGCACCGGCTCTTCGACGTCGCCGTCGACGTTCAGCACCTGCTGGATGATCTTATAGCTGCCTGACGCAACGCGCGGGTCGAGTCCAAAGGTCTTTTGCAGGTACGTTACGGATTCGCTCTCGTGCTTGACGATGTAATCGAGGCTTTTCAGCGTGGCGCGAATCATCGCCTTGGCCTGCTCGCGCTTCTGCTGCAGGTGATCGGTCCGCGCGCTGAGACCGCCTTGAAAATCGCGCACCTCGAAGGCATTGCCGAGATCGGTGTAGCCCGCGAGCATCGCGATCGATGTATAAGGCGGCGAGAGTATCGTCGCGTCGACCGCTTTGCCGACGAGCGCGGCGTAGCTCTCCGCCGTCGTGTTCGTCGTGAGATACGTCGCCTTGTCGCCGGCGCCGCCGCGGCCGATCTTTTTCATCACCGCGAGCGCCGCGTAATGCGCCAGCGAGCCCAAGCCGCTGACACCGACGGTGGAGATTTTCTGCGCCGTCATTCCGGGCTGGCCGACCAGGCTGAAGCTCAAGCGCGTCTGGATAAACATCAACGCCCTGAGCGGCGCGCCTTTCAACGCCGCGCGCATGCTCAAACTCGCCGCGGCGGAATAATCGAGGTCGCCGGATTGCAGCGCGGTGACTCCGAGCGGCGGGCGCATGATGATCAGCTCGAGCTCCAGCCCTTCTTCTTCGAAGAAGCGCTTGTCCTTGCCGAAGTAGTAGGGAAAGAACGTGAGCGACTTGGCCGGCAGGGTGAGCCTGGTCTTTTGCGGCTTCACGGCCGAAAACGCGTCCGGAGCGCACGTCAGAACGAGCAGCGCGGACGCGAGGAGATATATCGCGCTATTTCGCATGGACCAGCTGTCGGCCGAATTTTTTCAGCACGCGCTCCTTTAGCTCCGCGCTCGCGCCGGAAACCGGCGGAAAATCTTTCGCCCACTCGTAAGGCCGGCAGGCGTCGATCACCGCGCGCGAATTGAAGCCGCGCTCGCGCGGCGGGATGATCGGGTCGAGCGGATTGCTCCAGCAGCGGCGCATGATCTCGATATCGCTCGCCGGATCCGCGCGCGTGCAGATCGCCCAAAGGACGTCGTTGAAATCCCAGATGTCGATATCGTCGTCGACCACCACGACATAGCGCGAGAGCAGCGCGCCGGCGCGGCACTGCGAGGCGACGAGCGCCGCCTGGCGCGCGTGTCCCGGATAGCGCTGGCGGATCGACACGGCGATGAAAAATCGCGTCTGGTAGCACGCGACGCCGGTCACGTCCGGCACGCCGGCTTTCTCCAGATGATCCCAGATGAACGCCGAGCGGATGAGCGTCGAGTCGGCGCCCGGCCCGGGCCGGATCGGCGGCGCGCCGGTGATGATCGGGTCGTCCCGGTGCATCAGGCGCTTCACTTTGAGTACTGGCTCGGCGCGCTCGCCGCTCGCGTAGTAGCCGGTGAACTCGCCGAAAGGGCCTTCCTTGATCGCCGTGCCCGGAAGGACTTCGCCTTCGATGACAATTTCCGCGGCCGCGGGAATCGGGAGGCCGGTGTATTTTCCTTCGATGACGTCGAAGGGCTCGCCGCGCAGGCCGCCGGCATAATCGAGTTCCGATACTCCCCAGTCGAGATCCATCATCGCCGCGAGCCACAACAGCGGGTCGGGCCCGAAGCTGATCGCGACCGGCATCGGCTTTTTACGGTCGAAGTATTTTTGCCGGTGGATGTTGCCGTGATGGCCCGGCGACATGTACAGCGCGAGCGTGTCGCGGTCATGCGCCATCACGCGATAACAGCCGAGATTCACCCAGCCGTCGTCGGGGTCGCGCGTGATCGTGATGTCCGCCGTGCCGAGATATCTGCCGCCGTCTTCTTCATGCCACTGCGGAATCGGCAGCGCGAAGAGATCGATCGCGCTACCCTCGAAAACGTTTTCCAGCAGCGGGCCGTCGGCGACGACCCGCGGCGGAATCATGCGGCGGTTGTTCAAGCGCTCTTTCCAGGCCTGGATGAAACGGCCGCGGTCGCAGTCGAGCGGCAAGTGGTTCGTGAGACACTGCCGCTTAAGTGTCGGGTTGTGGACGCCGGTGAGAATCCGCCGGCCCTGTGGATAACCTCGAATGTTGTCGAACAAAACGGCGGGAGAATGATCCAGACGCTGCGCAACTTCGGCGACCGCGCCGACCTCCAGATTCCAGTCGGCGCCGTTTACACGTTTGAGCTCGCCGACCTCATCGGCGCGCTCGATCCATTCGCGCAGGTCGCGATACAGCAATGCGCTCCTCCGTCCGTTTTTGACCTTATTAGACAATCGCGCGAGGTGTCAACGCGCTGGAACAGGTGGGACTCGTTGCGCAGGGTTTAGCAATTTTATGAAGGGATAATCCTGCGTCGACTTCGTCCAAATAGGTCACATTCTTCGCTCTCGTTCTCGTTTTCCGCCTGATTTTGCCGCCACCGGCGGATGCCACTTTGTGGATAAAGCGCGACAACCTCGCGAAAGAAAAGACATTGGCTTCTGCCCGTTATTAGCTCACCAATTCCATAACTTGGAACCGAGCACATTATTTGTCACCTGGTACAGCTCTTGCGTATATTTGCCCTAAATTCGTTTCACGGACAGTAATTTACGGAAAGAAGGGGGATCAATTTATGGCTATTTGGAAAGAAATGAACAAAGACGACGGCCCGGCGCCTTTCGACCCGGTGGGGGGAAACGGCGGAGTGTATGAGCCTGTCGCCGCGCCGGCACCTGCGATCACGCGCCCGGCGAACGCCTCTAAAGATTCGATCATCGGCGGCGGTCTCGTCATCGAAGGCAAGATCGAAGGCGAGGGCGACATTCACATCGCCGGCAATTTTAAAGGCGACGTGAAAGTGAATGGCGACGTTACCGTCGAGCAGGGCGCCCGCGTAAGCGCAGAGATCAGCGCCGTGACGGTTACCGTCGGCGGGCAGGTAGAGGGCAACATCAACGCCTCGACGCAAGTAAAGCTCCTCCAGAGCGGCCAGTTGATCGGCGATCTGAAGGCAAAATCCTTGACTGTGGCCGCGGGCTCGCGTATGCGCGGCCGCGTCGAATTCGGCTGGGAAGATCACGAAACTAAGAAGATCGAGCTCAACGTCGTCAAGAAAGCCGAGAGTAAACCGGAGAGCAATAACCGCAGCGTTGTATGAAACCCAATCCCGCATTGGGCGCCACGCGGAACTGCCCGCACTGCCAGACCACGATCCTGCAGCGCGCGACGGTCTGTCCCGCGTGCCGCCATATTCTCCGGTTCGATGCCATCAAACCGGCGTCGAACGGGGCGAAACCGACGGTTGCGGCTGCGCCACCGGTTCCGACGGCGGAGCCGCTCCGCATCGAATCGACTCTGCGGCAGCCGAAAGACGGCAGCGGCTGCGAGTACTGTCTCATCGTGGTCGTGACCAACGACCGCGGCGAGGAATTGACACGGAAAGTGATCTCCGTCGGCAGCTTGCAGCCGGCGGAGGCGCGGACCTTTGCGGTCTGGGTCGAAGCGTACGAGGCGGATGCTGTCAACGGCCGGCTGCTGAATAAACCGGCGCTCGGCTGAGACGAAAGGAAGAGAGGGCTCCGCCGGCGCCGGCGGGGCGAACGATTATGCGCATGCGATGGCGACATTTGCTTTTCGCCGCGATGTTGGCGGCCGCATCGTTTCCCGCGTGGAACGACCATGCCGAAGCGCAGAGCCGTTTTGCGCCGTCGCGCATTGGGCGCGCCCCGGCCGCGCGCACGCATCGTTTGCCTGCCTTGATGATCCAGGGCATTAAATACTCCGCCGATTGGTCGCTCGAGCAGGCGGAGAAAATAAAAGGCTTCTTCGCGGGAAAATTCGGGCGCGAGCTGCCGGTCAGCGCGATGGGGCAAACCGAGACGCACGACAAGCTCGGCTTCGATCACCACGACGCGATGGACGTCGCGCTCAATCCCGACAGCAGAGAAGGCCGCACGCTGATCGGATATTTAAGGCAAGCAAAGATTCCTTTTATCGCCTTCCGCAGAAAGCTGGCCGGCGCCGCGACCGGACCGCACATCCATATCGGCAACCCGTCGCAGCGTATGGAGATCAGGCAGGCCGCGGCGGGCTCCGGCGACGCGCCCGAGACGCCGGTCGAAGCTATGGAGTGAGCCCTTCGCTCCGGCGGATCGTTTCCTCAGTCTTGACCGAAAGCGGAAATCCCAAGCGGCCGACGAAGGGGAGCTTCAGCGCCGGACGCTTGACGTCGACGCCGAAACTCAGTCCCGCGACGTTGAATTCGACCCCTTCCTCCAGTCCGACCATCATTCCGAGAAGCCCGTAAACGGTCAGCTGCACGCCGGTGCCGCTCGGCGCGCGGTCGACGGGCCACCCATCGATGGGGAAATCTTTGCCGATCGCCGTAACGGGAAGCTGCAGCCTGAGCTCCGGCACGTGCCGCGCGACGTACGCCGTAAAAGTATTGCTGTTGGGTCCCGGCCAGAGGCGATACTCATTCGCGTAGGGATAGCTGGCGACGGCTTTCAGCACTTTGTCGATCGCATCCGCGGCCTCCGGGCCGCGTACATCGGCCAGCAGCTCAGGGCGATTGCCGAACCAGTTGCGGTCGGGAATCCCGGCTTCGGAGAAGAGCCCCGACAAATTCCGCATCAGCCGCCAGCCGATCACCTGATGGATCGTGAACTCGTCGGCGTTTTCCGGCTTCGTGACGATCCACGTATGGACGCCGAAGATGCCGCGCCAGTTGAGCGCGCGGGCGGCGTAGACCTGCACGACCGCCTCGCGCGTCATCTTAGGGTCGGGCGCGATGCGGGCGCTGTCGCGGTTCGCCGTGCGGTAGTCCTGGCCGAGCGAGATCCGCCCGGCCACGATCATCAACACCGGAATCGCCGCGAGGCAGAAAAGAATCCATTTCAACAGCCACATGGAGGATATTGTAGCGGAGATTTAAGGCTGAATGCGAGCGCGCATTTGCATGTCGGTGGCGTTCGCGCGATGATCGATTCGAATTCTGAAATTCTTTTTATGGCGTCCAATCTCCGCATCGGCCACGGCTTCGACGCGCACCGGTTTCAGCGGGGGCGCAAGCTCATGCTGGGCGGCGTCGAGATTCCGCACAGCGCGGGACTCGCCGGCCACTCCGACGCCGACGTGCTCTTGCACGCGCTCATCAACGCGCTTCTCGGCGCGCTGGGCGAAGGTGACATCGGCTATCATTTTCCCGACAGCGAAGCGCGTTACAAAAATATTTCGAGCGGCAAGCTGCTGAAGGAAGTTCTGGCGATCATGCGGCGAAAAAAATTTTTCATCGTGAACGTCGACGCGACCGTCATCGCCGAAAAGCCGCGTCTTGCGCCGCACTACGAAAAAATTCGGCGCGCCGTGGCGCGCATGCTGCAAATCCCCGCAAGCAACGTCAACGTCAAAGCCGCGACCACCGAACGGATGGGCTGGATCGGCGAAGGAAGAGGCATCGCCGCGACGGCGGTCGCGCTGCTCGAGAAGCGGCGCTCGCGGTGAAACCGCCTTTCGCGCCGCGCTTCGAAGCGGCCGGAGCGCCGTAACTTGTTGACAAACAAAAATTTCTATAATAATCACAACTTCTAATCTCGATGGCTGCCGATGATCCCAACTCAGGCCATCAAGCGCGCGAGCAAGAAATCGAACGTTTGGCGCAAGAACTCGGCCGTCTGATCCAGAGTGCGGAACCGGAAAAACGCGAAGATCTCAAAGAGCTCGCCTATACGCTCATTCGCGAGGAGATATTTGAGCAGGACGTAAAAGGGGCGCGAGAGAGAACCACCGCCGCGGGCCCGTTCAACCCGCTGGCAACCGGCATACTCATCGTGGTTTTGGGCGCGGGATTTTTTTTCATTTTCCCGGTGGTTGGACTGGCTCTCGCATTCTTCGGCTTCATCTTCATCATAACGGGCGCTTTCATTACTTGGTTTAAACGATAAAAGGGCTATGGCAGACGAGATAAAGCGCGGCATTTGGTCACGGCGAGATTTCTTCACGAGGCTCGCCTGGGGCTGTTTCGGAATCTTCACCGGGTTCAGCCTCTTGGGTTTCCTCCGCTCGGCGTTCCCGCGCGTCCTGTTTCAGCCGCCGGCGACCTTCAAGGCCGGCTTTCCCTCCGATTACGCGGTCGGCGAGGTCAGCGAGAAATACAAACAGGAGCAGCGCGTCTGGATCGTGCGCGAGGAGGAGGGCATCTACGCGATCTTCGCCAAATGCACGCACTTGGGCTGCACGCCGCGCTGGCTCGCGGCTGAGAACAAATTCAAATGCCCCTGTCACGGCAGCGGCTTCTATAAATCCGGCCTCAACTTCGAAGGCCCGGCGCCGCGGCCGCTCGACCGGCTGAAACTCACCGTCGGCGACGACGGCCAGCTAGTCGTGGATAAGAGCAAGATCCTGCGCATGGAGGCGGGTCCCGAGCCCGACGAGCAGCATCCCGAGAGCATTCTCAAGGTTTAAGCGGAACTCAAACCAATTATGGCGCTCAAAGAAAAAATCGAAGAGATCAAAAAGGACCTGATCGAAAGCCAGGTGTGGAAGGCGATTTTCCGCCACGGCTACGAGGACACGCCGCGTAACCGCGTGCTGATGGTCACCGCGAACGTCTGGATGCATCTGCATCCCGCGAAAGTGCGCCGCCACGGCGTGCGCATGCGCTTCACCTGGTGTATGGGCGGGCTCACGTTCCTCATGTTCCTCATGACCGTCATCACCGGC
>DATDFN010000215.1:0-11057 GCA_036522615.1 Binatia bacterium
GAGCTCCATCGAGCCGATTTTGTCTATCGTGCCTTTCAGATGATCGCCGTCCGCCAATTTTTTGACGCCGGCCGGCGTGCCCGTGGTGATTAAGTCGCCCGGGCGCAGCGTCAGGCAGCTCGTCAGGAAGCGGATGTGCTCGCGGATGCCGCAGATCATGTCGCTCGTGTGCGCCGTCATCGCCGGCTTGCCGTTCTGCTCGACGTTGATCGAAAGATCCTGCGGCTCCTCGATCTCGTCCCTGGTCACGATCCAGGGGCCGAGCGCGGTAAACGTATCGAAGCCCTTGCGGATGTTGCGCGTGTTGTGCCGGCCGCGGCCCCAGGGGTCGCGCTGGCTCAAGTCCCAGCAGATCGTGTAGCCGAAGACGTAATCGAGCGCGCGCTCCTCGGTGACCTTGCGCGCTTTTTTGCCGATGACGGCGCAGAGCTCGCATTCGAAGTCGACGTCTTTGGATATCTTGGGCAGAATCACCGTGTCGCCGGGTCCGATGATCGACGAGGTCGGCTTCAAGAAAAATTCGGCCATGAGCTCGTCTTTACTCAGTTCCGCGCGATCGGCGCTGCCCATTTTGATCTTCATTTCTGCCTGATGCGCGCGATAATTCGCCGCCGCGGCCCAGAGAGAGGGCGGGTTCAAGATCGGGGCCAGCAGCTTGACCGAGGCGAGCGGCAGCGGCGAGGCGCTCTTCAGGGCTTCGCGCGCGGCTTCCATCGCGCCGGGCTCGTTTGCCAACGCCGTGATCACGCCGAGCATCGTGTAGCGGTCGCGCACGTAGCCGGCCTTGACGAGCGCGGCGCCGATCGGATAGACCCTGTCGCCCTGAACGATGCCGGCCTCGTTTTGGTTGTAATGGCAGATTTTCATTTTTCCTCCACGAATACTTTCGCCTAAGGCAGCCGCCCATCGCGGCGCAATTCCTGCTGCGCGAGCTTCAATATCCGCGTATCCACCGCCTTATCGACGGTCATCGACTTGTCCACGACGCCGTTCCGGACGTCCTCGTCGAGGATCTGTTGCAGCCCCTCGGTGCCGACGGAGAGATCGGGGGTAAAAGCCGGCGCGAAGAGGTCGTATGCCTTATTGATGATGTCCGGCTCGCCCTTCATGCCGGACTCGTAGCCCATCTTAATCGATTCGGCTTTGTTTGTCTTCGCGAAGCGAATGCCCAGAACGAGCGCCTTCAAAAAACGCTTGGCGGTCTCGGGATACTTGGCCAGGAGCTCGCTGCGCGCGACGAGGATCGTCTCCGGAATCGGCAGCGCCTCGCCGAGATTGACGATCATCGGATACCCCTTGGCGACGAGCCGCACCGCGTCGTCAGGCGAGAACGGCGCCGCCGCGATCAGCCCATTTTCCAGCGCGATGGCGCGCATCGTCGTGTTGCCGACCGCGCGCAGCGTCACGTCCTTCCCCGGCTCCATGTTGTTCCGCTTGAAATAGCTCTGCATCGCGAATTCCGAGAAGGCGCCCGCGCCGGTCACGCCGACGATCTTGCCCTTCAAGTCGGCGAGGCTTTTCACCCCTTTGGCTCCGATGACGACGTAATTGACGGCGTTTGAGATCGACCCGATGATCACGACGTCGAGGCCGCGGGCGCGCGAGCGCATGATTGCCTGGGCGCCGCCGATGCTGCCGAAATCAGCGTCGCCCGAGACCAGCGCCGCGATCGCCGCGGGGCCGCCGCGGATGAAGATCGATTCGACCGCGATGCCCTGCTCCTTGTAATATCCTTTGCGCTCAGCGACACGGCCCGGCAGCGCGCTGTTCCACGAGAGGCTCACGGTCACTAGGCGAACCGTCTTCTTCTCTTGGGCGCCGCTGCCGCCGGCATGCAGTGCAAGCAGCGCGATCACCAACGCAGGAATAATTTTGAGTTTCGAATTTTGAGTTTTGAATTTGAAATTCATAATTCAAAATTCTCCATTCAGTATTACATTGCGTCTGTGACGAACTGCGGCGCGACGGGGATCTCGCGCGGGATTTCGCCCATCTCGGCCAGCATCTTCATTTCCGCTTCGGCGATCTTTTGTTCCGTTTCGGTAAACGTAAACTCAATTTTGGGGTAGCGCGCCGACGCAAGCACGGCATCGCGCTCTCCGCCGTAGCGCTCGATGAATTTATCGGCGATCTCCGAAAGATGCTGCTCGCTGTAGGCGATCGACTTTTTGCAGGCGCTGAGCAGCTGCCCGCGAAACTCCGGATGCTCCTTCAGCAGCGGCTCGCGGACCGCGACCATGTGTTTGATCATCTCGGGAAAGCCGGTAAGCGCGGCCCACGCCTCTCCGTCTGAATAGAGACGAACCACGGCCGGGTCGTTCTCGCCGTGGAAGAAAAACTGATCGATCAGCACGACCGCGTCCGCCTTGCGGCTTTTTAAAATATCCAGCAGCTCTTCCTGCGGATGCGACTCCCAACGGATCGTCGATAAATCGACGCCGTAGCGGTGCTTGAGCAAGTAGCGATGCACGACGTGCGGCGTCTTGTGATGCGTCGCGATAAGCCGGCCGGCGAGATCCTTCGGCGTCTTGATCGGACCGTCGGCGCGCACGAACATGCCGTTGCCTTTGACCGTCGATTTCCACTCCGTCGATATGCCGCGGATCGCCGCGCCGTCGATGCGGCAGCGGAGAAAGTTCGGCAGGTAAAGGTTCGCCGCCTGGACTTCGCCGGAGATCAGCGCCTCTTCCTGCGCGCGGCTCGGCGGATCCGGCACCTCGATGACCGACATCGTGAAGCCTTCCGGCTTTACGGCGCCCGATGCGAGACCGTAATAGGTCCGGAACATGCAGAAGCGGTTTCGGTAATGGGCGAAAGTGATGTGCATGACTATTTCAATCCCAGCTCGGCGCGGGTCTTGGTGCAGACGTCGTAAGCCGCCATCGCGTAGACTTTGGTGCAGTTGACCATGTTGGTGATGCCGACGCCGCGCCGCACACCCTTGGGATTGTCCCATTCGGTGATCTCCGGCTCGGTCGGGTCGATCAGGTGCGTGCCGAAACCCGGTCCGTAGGTGATCGCCGGCACGCCGTAGGCGTTGATGCGCGAGCCGTCGCTCGTGATGCCGTAGCGCTTGGGCGAGGGATCGGGGGCGGGCTTGCCGAAAACCTTACGGTGCGCCTGGTCCATGACCTGGACGACCTTCTCGTTCTTGGAGATTTCGTAGCCATAGGTCGAGAGATAGAGTTCGACCTTGGTCGTGATGTCCTTTTCCTTCTCTTCTACGCGCGCGCAGACTTTTTCGAGCGCGCGCTGAATCGCCATCGTCGGCGTCTTGGGGAGCGTCTTGACGATGACATACAGCTTGACCGACGGCTGTGTGCCCGGCTTGAACGGATTGCCGCCGTCGATCGCGCCGATCTGCACGGTCGGCAGCATGAATGGATGCTTATACTCCTGCTGATATTCCTTTTCCCAGTCCTGGATCGCCTGGGCGACTTTCCCCGCCTGAATGACGAAATTCTCCGCCTTGCCGTCGACCGTCACCTCGGCCCAGATGAGCCCGGCGTTGCCGATCTGAAGCTGCAGACCCGTGGGTTCGCCGATGATGCACATGTCGGCGGTGACTCCGTGGTCCATCATATAGCGCGCGCCGACGCCGGCGCCGCGATATGTTTTACCGGAGAAGCGATTCACCTGCGCCTTCTCGATCTCGCCGACGACGCCGGAGATGATGATGTCGCCCTTGAGCTCGACACCGGCCTTTTGCAACATCTCGACGGCGACGATGTAGCAAGGGAACGCCGCCTTCATGTTGACGAGGCCGCGGCCGTAGATGCGGTCGCCTTCGACCTTGGTCTCCTGCGGATTGTCGAAATGATCCATGTGCGCGTTGAACATGAGGGTCGGACCGCCGCCGCTTCCTTTCAGCGTGCCGATGACGTTGGGCCGCCCCTCTTCGACCTCTTGGTATTTTACGGTCATGCCGAGCTTTTCGAACTCGCTGCCCAGGTAATGCGCAACGTTATACTCCTCGCCAGTGATGCTGATGGTCTCGGCGAGGTTTTTGGAGATCTCGATGATGCGGTTTCTATCGAGTTGCTGCAGAACTTTATCTTTCGTGCTGTCATCCATTGCGAATTCTCCTCCTTGAAAACCGATTTTATCTATACATCGAATCAAAAATTATAACTACATAGCCGGATGAGCGCTTAGCCAACCTGCGCGGCGCGGAGGTCGGGCTCGCGCCAGCGGCGACGTTTTACAGATGCTGCAAGACCTCCGATTTCGCCCTGTCGATCCTCTCGCTCATTGAAGCGAACTCGGCCAGGATGGTCTCCTCGTCGACCCAAGTCATCTTCCTCTCAAGCATCACGGACCTGCCGTCCACAAAAACGCTCTCAACGGAACTGCCGTTCTCGCAAAGAGCCAGCTCGCTGATCAGATCGTTCGGCGGTTGAAGAAAAACGGAAGGATTCAATATCGCGAGATCCGCCTTTTTTCCTTCCTCGATCGATCCGATCGATCCGTCCAAAAGCGCGACCTTGGCTCCGCCCAGAGTCCCCATCTGCAAAGCTTCGGCGGGGAGAATCCAGTCGTCGGAGCCCCAGTGCGTTCTCGGCAACAGCACCGCGAGCTTCATTTGCTCAAAGATCGAATAGACGGTCGCCGCGTTGACGCTGTCCGCGCCCAGGCCGACCGCCAGGCCTCGCGCGAGCATCTTTTTCACGCGCGCTACGCCGCTGCCGAGTTTCATGTTGCTCGAGGGATTGTGGACAATTTTGACATCGTGTCGCTTGAGAATGTCGAGCTCTTCATCTTCGAGCCATATGGAGTGGGCCATGGAAACGTCGGGACCGAGAAAGCCGATCTCCTCCAGGTGGTTGACGATCGGCTTACCGTAGAGCTGCCTTCCGGTCTCCGCGTGTCTGCTCGTTTCCGCGAGGTGCGTATGGATGCCGACCCCGAGATCCGCTGCCATTTCCTTGCAGCGCGCCAGCAGCGGATCGCTACATCGTTGCGGCGCCGATGGCGCCAGCATTAAAGAGAGCCTGAACTCCGACCCGCTGGACCGCCGTGCAACGTCGCGCGCAAGATCGATCCAGGAGTCTCCAACCGGAGCGTCGATAGCGATATCTGGATTGTCCGGAGACTGGTCCTTGAACGAGAGTGCCAGAATCCCCCGGATGCCGCTGTCCGAAAGCGCCCGCCAGGCGGAGTCCACGCATGCCTCGGAATCGCGCGGCGGGATCGTGAACATGTTGAGGACCGTCGTCACGCCATGACGGATGAGCTCGATGCAGGCCGCGCTGTGAATCAGATAAAGATCCTTCGGTGACGCGCCAAACGCCTTTTCGGTCGCGCTGGATTTTCGCGACCACGACTCGAATGAGGTTTCGTCCCACAGCCCCCGCTGAAACATGCCGGTGAGATGCGTATGCGCGCTCACCAGCCCCGGAAGGACGATTTTGCCGGCGCACTCGAGCACGCGATCGGCCTGTAAATCCCGGGGCGCCGCACCGTGAAAAATCCGCGCGATCCGGTCGTCCTCGATGAGGACATCCGAACCGTGCAAAACCTCCCCGGCGGAGTTCATGCTGACAATCTTTCCCTGTTTCAATAATGTCCGCACGGAGTTTAGAACCTGTCACAGCGGCACCGCGCGCGTGAGCCGCCTTCGTCGCTCATTTCGTCTTTTTCAGTTTCTCAACGAAGCCCTCGTTGATCAGCTCCTGCACAACGGAATTATCGTAAAACTCCTCAGGTTTTCGCGTAGCGACCTTGTCGGGCGGCAGCGCGTTGACGATGGCGGCCGGATCCGTCAATGGAACCAGGGAAGTGTTCTTCACGAAATAATCGTGGGATTTGGCCAGGACTTCCTGGTCCGCTTGTTTGGTATATTTCTGCGTCACCGAGAGAGCGAAGTCCCGTTTCTGCGCATAGACATGCAGGCCTTCGGTATAGCCCATGACGAACGCCTTGACCGCCGCTCGATTCTGATTGAGGTAGGCCCGCGTCGTGATCATGGTCGACGTCGGGTACTTCACCCCGAGATCGCCGAGATCGACCAGCACCTTGATGCCCATAGAGGTGGCGGCGAACAGCCCCGGCGGCGCGATGATCGTCGCTGCGACACCGCCGGACCGCACTGCGGCTAGCCTCTGCGAGTCCGGGCCCGCCTGCACCAGGGTCATGTCCTTGGGGCCCATTCCCAGCTTCTCGAAGGCGAGCTGCGCGGCGACTTCCGTAATTCCGCCCAGGCGCGTGATGGCGATTCGTTTTCCCTTGAGGTCCGCTGCCGAGGCGATATCTTTCGCGACCACCAGACTGTAGGGGATATAGTTATAAGATGAAGCGATGATAACGACTTCGCCGCCTTGAAGCTTCGCCTGGATGGGCGCCGATCCGGAGACGTTGGCGAAGCGGATTTCATTGGCGAGCACGGCCTGGAGATTGGTCGAGCCTCCTCCGAAAAGGATGAGCTCATCGTTCAAGCCGTATTTTCGAAACAGTCCCGCGTCGTGGGCGACCCACAGCGGAACATTGTAGCCGGAAATTCCCGCGTAGCTGATGCGGACTGTCTGCGCGCGACCGGTTTGTGGGACAAAGACGATCCCGACGACGGCCGCGAGCAACAATCTGAGCAGTGTTTGCAACGAAGCCTCCTCTTTCAGATCGGGCGCTACCCGAGAGAGCGAGGCAAATAGCGGCCGAACGGCTTGGCCACGATCTCGGGCCGCTTTCCGCCGTCGGCCCATTCCGCGATCACTTTGCCGCGCAGCATCGTCATGACCGGCCAACCTTTCATTTCCCGCCCTTCCCACAAGGTCCAGCCCGCCGTGCTGTGAACCATATCGTTCGTGACGGTGACTTTGCGGTTCATGTCCACCGCGACGAGATCGGCGTCCGACCCCGGAGCGATAATGCCTTTTTTGGGATAGACGCCGAAGATCCGCGCCGTGTTCTCGCAGCAAACTTCCACCAGACGCTGGAGGCTTATGCGCCCGCTGCTGACGCCGTTGAGCATCACCGGCAAATGGGCCTCGCCGCGCGACGGAAAGCCGGTGCGCGTCGCGAAGATGTCGCCTTTCACTTCCATCTCGCTTCGCGGCCTGCTCACGTTGGTGTGGTCGCTGCCGACGGTGTCGATGCGGCCGTCGGCGAGAGCCTGCCATACCGCCTCGACCGACTCTCTGCTGCGCAGCGGCACATTGATGCGCCAGGCTTCCTCGGTGAGATCGAGGTAGTGGCCGCCGGTCTGCGCGTACACGGTCCCGCCCTCTTCGCGCGCGCGGGTAATTTCCTCGATCGTCTCCGGCGTTGTCGTGTGCTGGATGTAGAGCGGACACTTGGCGATGCGCGCATAGTAGGCGTAAGCGCGGACGTGTCCCGCCTCGAGGAAATTCGGCGAGCGCGCGTTCCACGCGGCATAGTCTTTCCGCCCAGCTTTTAGGAGACGCTCCTCGAAAAGGCGGGCGATCTCCCAGTTCTCGCAGTGCATGCAGACAATCCCCGGAGGGCCGAGCTTGGCCACCTCCTCGAAGCCGAGATAAACCGTGCCGTCGTCGAAGCCGAAATAGCCTTGGCTCTTTCGGTTCGGCCAGTAGGTCGCCGTTCTTTCGGGGCTCATCATGTGCAGCTGGTATTTGTAGGACGTGAGGCCGAAGTCGCGCGCGAGCCGCGGGATCTCCAGCGCGTGCTCGTCTTTGAGCACCTTGGGGGTAAGAAAGAAATCGACCATCGACCGCGATTCCCCCAAGTTCTTGAATAACTCGAAGACCTCGCCGTAGAGCGGGACCTCTTCCTCGGTTTTTTCCGCCTTGTAGGGCTGTCCCATGTTGGGACTGGGCTGCATAAAGCCCCAAGTCGTGATCCCGTAAGCGGCCGCGCCGCGCGTCTCGGAATCGAACTCGTCGCCGACCCAGCGATGGCTGCCGAAGTGACATTCCGGATCGACGACGCCGGGGATGAGATGCCGGCCCTTGAGATCGATCACCTTCCGCGCCTGCGGCGCCATGTCGTCGGTGCCGACGGCCACGATTTTTTCGCCTTGCACCGCGACGAAACCGTCCACGATCTTTCCCTGAGTGACGATCTTTCCGTTCTTTAAAAGAACATCGATTTCCATTTTTCACCTCTCAGTTGTGATTCTTTGATGTCGTCTGGTTGTCTTAACCTGGCTTTTTGGCAATCTTAGTTTATTACAATTTTCGCGTACGACCCCTTACAAGCTTACACTCGACGGTGAAGGCAATTTCGCTCCGGCGATCCTTGTTGCATTGCGATAGACGCCCACCATGAAACTTTTGTTTCAACTATCCCAGCGAAACTTTCTTGTCAACGCCGTCTATCTGAAATCGTTACCATAGGGTTTTGCGCATCCGAGATGAGATAGACCAATCGTTTCATGCCCGCGACTGGCGCCAACAAGCATGGCGACGGGATGCCGCGATTTGGGGGACGAGCACTTTTCAGCTAGTTTTTACGAGATCGTGTAAGGCGGGATCCGGTTTTTCGAGCGCGTCGTCTATTTTGATCTTTTCCTTCTTAAAATTAATCGATTCGGCTTATCGGGCCTCTTTGGCGATCTTTTGAGGAAATCCTTCCCGCTCCAGCTCTTGCAGCAAACTGTTGTCGTACAAATCTTTCGCGCTCTTCGCGCCGGGCTTTTCCGTCGCCGCGAGGCCGGCCTCAATCACGGACGGATCGGTGAAAGGCATCAACGGAACGTTCTTAGCGAAATAATCGTAGGTCTGCGAGAGAATCTGCGCGTCGTTTTGCTTCGTGTATTTTGCGGTGACCTGCATCGCGTAGTCTTTGCGCTGCTTATATAAATGAATGCCTTCGACCAGGCCCATGAGAAATCTTTTCGCCATCGGCCGATCCTGCGTGACAGTCGCACGGCGCGCGGCGATGACGGAGGTGGGATACTTGATGCCGAGCGCGCCCAGATCGGCCATGACGTTGAGTCCGCGCGCGGAAGCGGTGAAGAGCGCCGGCGGCGCAACTGCGGCGGCGGAGACGCTCCCCGATTCGACCGCGGCGATCCGCAGCGCGTCGGGACCCGCCTGAATGAAGGTCACATCTTTCGGGCCGAGGCCGAGCTTCTCGATCGCCGCGCGGATCGCGACCTCCTCGATGCCGCCGATGCGCGATACGGCGGCGCGCTTGCCTTTCAGATCGGCGGCGGTACGGATGCCGCTGCCCGTGATCAGGCCGTAAGGCATCAGCCCGTAAACCGTCGCGAGGATCACGATGTCCGCGCCCTGGACCGCCGCCTGGATCGGCGAAGCGGCGCCGAGATAAGAGAAGCGAATTTCGTTCGCCATCACCGCCTGGATGTTCGTGAGGCCGCCGGAGATGAGGACGAGATCCGCGTTCAAACCGTACTTCTTGAACATGCCCGAGTCGTAGGTCACCCAAAATGGAATGTTCTGTCCCGAATTCCCCGAATAGCTGAGATGCACGGTCTGCGCGCGCGCGGGCAGCGCCCAGGCGAGCGCCGCGACGATGCAGAGCGCCGCGATCCAACGGCTGGTTGTGAACGTCTTTCCCATGCGGCTTTGAAATATCACCTTTAAACCAGCGCCGCGTCACCGTCAACAGCGCGAGAGCGAATTGACGCGGCGGGACATTTCGCCTAAATTTAGTCGATGCTTCTAGGCCTCGACGTGGACGGTGTTGTGGCGGATTTTCTCGGGCCGTTTCTCCGCTTCGTCGAAAAAAAGACCGGCTGCGGGCCGATCGCGCCCGAAACCGTCGTCGATTTGAGCTACCAAGGCCACCCGGTAATCACCGACGCCGTCCTGGAACGATGCCTCGCGGCGCTCGCCGACGAGCCGGACTTCTTCGACCGCCTCGTGCCGCTTCTGGCGCCGTCGGAGTGGCGCGCGCTCGACGAGCTGAGCCGCGCCGGCCGCCTGGTTTTCATCACGCACCGGCAGGCGAGCGAAGGCCGCGACGTCCAGCGGCTCACCGCCGACTGGCTCGAGCGGCACGGCGTCTCCAGTCCGGTCGTTCATTGCACGGCGGATTACAAATCGAAAATCGTCGAAAGCCTCGGCGTCGATATCTTCGTCGACGACCGTCACGAGAACTGCCGCGACGTCGCGGAAAACACGCGCGCCGCGGTTTACATGCCGGACCGGCAATACAATAGATTTTTCCATCACCCCAGAGTCACACGGTTCGGGCGATTCAGCGAGTTTTTAGACCGCGTGAGATAGCAAGGAGGGCTCATATGTACGGTTGGCGCGCGCGAGTCGGACACGTCGCCCCATCGCGCGGCGATGTTCTGGTCTATGAATTCTATCGCATGCTGCCCGAAGGCTTCATGCTGCTGAATACGACGGGCACGATCCGCCAGCTCGTCGATACCGACTTCGACAAGCAGCTCAAGCGCATCGAAGAGGCGGCGGTCGATCTCGCCGAGAACGGCTGCGACGTCATCATTATCGGCGGCTCGCCGCTGTTCACCAAGCTCGGCTACGGCAGCGACATCGAGGTCGGCCGCCGTTTGTCGGAGAAAGCGAAAGTGCCGGTCTTCGCCGGCATCACCGGCGAGGTCGAGGCGCTGAAGCGTCTCGGGATCAAGAAAGTCGTCGTCGCCACACCGCACGAGGACGAGCTCAACCAGCGCATGAAAAAATTCCTCGAGGCGTCCGGCTTCGAGGTCTTGAAGATCGAGGGATACGGCATCCGGAAGAATTCCGATATCGCCGAGCTCTCGGAGCATGCAGCCTACAAGATCGCCAAGAAGCTTTACGAGAAAGCGCCGGACGCCGACGGCGTCTTCGTCCCCTGCCCGCGCTGGCCGACGATCGGCGACGTCGCGCTGTTAGAGAGCGAGATCAAAAAGCCCGTCGTCACGAGCTGCCAGGCGTATATATGGTACGCGCTCGAAATCGCGCGCGTGAAGGAGAAGATCGAGGGATATGGGAAGTTAATGGGGACGTTGGGGAGTGAGCTTCCACACGCATGATGGAGATTCTTTTTGAGCTCCTATTCGATTTTATCGTTCAAGTTGTTGGTGAAGTCATTCTCGGCCTACTCTCGGAAGGAATCGGCCATGCCCTTCACTGGAAGGGCAAGAGGAATCCCGTATTAGCGGCGTTCGG
>DATDFN010000216.1:0-9874 GCA_036522615.1 Binatia bacterium
GGTATAGCTGAGAGCCGAGACGAAAAGCGGCGGAGAGAATTTCCAATTCCTCGTCTTCACGAGCGGCGCGAAGAACAGCGCGGCGAAAAGGCTCCGGTAAAAGACGATCGCGAGCGGATTCAACGCGAGCATTTTGATGAAGACGCCGGCGAGGCTCCACAGGACCGCGGCGCCGAGAATGCAGAGCCGCGCGCGCCGCGCGTCGGCATCGTGTTTTTTTCTTTCGATTGACATCCCCTCCGCGCCTGATTACGACCTTTTAACATGGCGCCGGAGAAAAACGAATTTATTCCCGCGACGGTCGTCATTCCCGCGGGCGCTTTTCTCATGGGCAGCGAAGACGGCATGGACAACGAGAAACCGGCGCATCGCGTCTATGTCGACGCGTTTGCACTGGGAAAATTCCCCGTGACGAATCGCGAGTATCACAATTACGTTGCCGCGGCCGGCGCGTCTCCACCGCCGTTTTGGCAGGACCCCATGTTCGCCGACCCGGACAAGCCCGTCGTCGGCGTCTCGTGGCACGAGGCGGCGGGATATTGCGCGTGGCTCGGCGCCGCGAGCGGCCTACCGTTTCGTCTGCCGACCGAGGCGGAATGGGAACGCGCGGCGCGCGGCGGCTTCGAAGGTCGGAAATATCCCTGGGGCGATCAGCTTCCCGAGGAAAGCTCCTGCCCAGGCGTGGATACATTGAACGGCGGGCCTCCGCCCGTCGGCCTCCATGAACCGAACGGCTTCAAACTCTACGACATGTGCGCGAGCGTGCACGAGTGGTGCAGCGATTTTTACGCCGCGGATTATTACCACAGCTCGCCCAAGCGCAACCCGATCGGCGCGCCTTCCGGCCCGCGCAAATCCTCCCGCGGCGGATCGTGGCGCCACCAGGTGAAATTCAGCCGCTGCGCCGCGCGCAGCTCGCTGAATCCGGCGTTTCAATATGCGGACTACGGCTTTCGCGTGGCGCGCGACACCTGAGCGCGCGGGTTTACTTCCGGATTTACTTCGGCGGTTCTTCGTTAAGCGTATGACCGTGTCCCGTACATTTGGATCCCCAGGACGCAGAGACAAGAAAGGCCCGGGCTCTTCCGAGCACCGGGCCTTTAACCTGCGCTTTTTCGCGGCCGCGTCTATTTTCCTTCTTCGGCGACGACGGATACTTTGATATTCGCCTGCACGTCGGCCGTGAGCCGCACCGGCACCTCGTAGTCGCCGAGCGCCTTGATCGGCTCGGCGAGATGAATGCGCCGGCGCTCGACCTCGAGCCCTTTGGCTTTCAGCGCCTTTTCGATATCGATGTTCGTCACCGAGCCGAAAAGCTTCCCCTCCTCGCCCGCGCGCGCGGGAATGACGAGAGCAACTCCGGTAAGTTTCTCCGCCGTGCCTTGCGCCTGCTTCTGCACGCGCACTTTCTGGGACTCGACGACGCGCTTTTGATGCTCGTAGGTCTTGAGGTTCTTCTTGTTCGCGACGAGCACCAGCCCGCGCGGCAAAAGATAGTTCCGGGCATAGCCGTCGCGCACCCGCACGACCTCGCCCATCTTCCCGACGTTCGGAATATCTTCTTTCAAAATAACTTCCATGATTCGCTCCTTGCTTCCGCTGCTAAGCCGCGGGATTGGGATTCAAATTCTTCTTCTTTAGACGGCGGAAGTCGCCCCACAAATCAAACAGGCCGAGCGCCACGACTGCGATCGTCAGGATCTGCTCGAAAAAAATAGCGAGATAGATAAATCCGCGCAGAAGCCGCGGCACGCTCTTGTGATGAAAATAATAGGCGACGATCGAAAGCCCGTGGAAGAAATAGACGACCGACGCCGCGAGTAAGATATTCAAGGCGACCACCCGCCCGGCGTCGAGTCCGGGCACGAGCAGCAAGAAGCCGCCGCCGAGAAACACCCACACGAGCCATTCGGGCGCGCGCCATTCACGCAAGTCGCGGACGCCGGCGATTTCGTCCCGCCGCCCGGGAAAGCGCCGCAGAAGAAAGAAGATGTTTATCAACACGAGCGTAATAAAACTGCCGAAAGCGAGCGCTGGCAGGACGCTCACGAGGGTTGCGACGATCTGCGGCCCCTGCTGCCGAATCCGCTCCACGGTCTCGGGAGAAAATCCGGCGCCGGCGTAGAGGTCTAACGTGGCCTTGAGATTCTCTTGCAAAAAATATTGCACGCCGTGGAAAACGTCGGACGGCGGCCCGAAGAAGAATGCCAGGCACGCGGCCAGTCCGGCGAGCATCGCCGCAGCGGCGGCGCCGGCGGCAGCTTCGATCGGCCAGCGGCGGGCGAATGCATGCAGCAGCACGAGCGCCATGAGCGCGATGAGCACGAAGGCGGCGCCGACCTCGACGCCCGCCACGTACACGATAATTGCGGCCGCCAGCCCGAGCAGAAGCGCCGTGGACGGAATTCCGTGCGTCAGCCCGAAGCCCAGAGCGGGCTGAGGCACGAGCGGCAGAAACAACATGCCCGCGAAAGGAACCGCCGCGGCGAGAAGCGTCAGCAAAACAGTAGCGGCCAACGCCGCGGCAAAACTCTTGGCGTTCTTGAATTCCATGACAGCCCAGGCGGCCGAAACGGTCAACTTTTGACTGTGGTGAAAGGCAGGAGAGCGATGCTGCGCGCGCGCTTGATCGCGGTCGTCAGCAGGCGCTGATGCCGGGCGCACGTGCCGGTGATCCGGCTGGGCGTGATCTTCCCGCGTTCGGTCACGAAGCCCGTCAGCAGCCGGATGTCCTTGTAATCGATGCGCACCGACTTGTCGGCGCAGAAGCGGCAGACCTTGCGCCGCATCATCGGGCGGCGCCGTCCTCCGCCGCCGCCCTTGTCTTCGTCCGAGCGCTCTCTGCCGGGTCTAGAAGATGCCATTTGAGCCATGATTTCTGTTCACCTCGTTAAATCGGTAGATCGTCTTCGTGCCCGGACGCGGGCGCGCTGCCGGCGTCGAAGAACTGAACCGTCGCAGCGACCACCTCGTACTTGCTTCGCTTCTGACCTTCCGGGGTTTCCCAGCGCCGCTGCGTCAGGCGGCCGTCGACCAATGCGCGCGCGCCGCGGCGCAGGTGTTCTTTGACGGGTTCCGCGCTGCGGCCGAAGACCACCACGTCAATGTAACATACCTCTTCTTTGAGTTCGTCGTGGATGCGGTATTTGTGCGTGACGGCGAGAGGAAATTCGCATACCGCGAGACCCGCGGGCGTGTAGCGCAGATCGGGGTCGCGGGTCAGGTTGCCCAAGAGGATAACCTTGTTGTACTCCGCCATCGACGCCCGATCCGGTTACGCGGCTAAGTCTGCGGACCGGCCTTCGCCTCCTCCTCGCCCTTTCTTGACGCCGCGGGATTTTCTTTCGCGGTCTGCGCGGCCGCTTCGGCGGCTTCATCGACGCGCACTGTCAGATAACGCAGCACGCCGTCGGTGAGACGCATCGTCCGCTCGAGCTCGTCGACGGCACGGGCTTCGGAGCGGTATTGCAGGAGCGTGTAGTAACCCTTCCCCTGCTTATCGATGCGGTATGCCATGTCGCGGATCCCCCACTCTTCGAGGTGGGCCACGCTTCCGCCCTGCTCTTCAACGACTTTCTTAAATCGTTCGATATAATCCTTTACCGCGCCACCCTTCTCAGGGTGGACAATGAACATGGTTTCGTAAAGAGTCACGTCGATTCCCGTCTCCATTTCTATTGATCTTGAACGCTTATCATACGAGTCCGGCTATTACAATTGAGCGAATTTTACCCGGCCCGATTGAATTTTTCCATTGCCCGCTTCGGCCCTTGGTCGAGCACCGCCTCGACGCCGTCGGCCGCCCGGGCGACGATCTCCGGAAGCTCCCCCTTTTCTTCCGGCGTAAACCGCTGGAGCACGAAATCGGCCGGATCAACGCCCGGCGGCGGCCTGCCGATGCCGATCCGAAGCCGGACGAAAGGGCCGTCTCCCAGCACCTGCAGCACGGAAAGCATCCCGCGGTTGCCGCCCGCGCTGCCCTGCTGGCGGATGCGGAGGCGGCCGAACGGCAGATCGAGATCGTCATGAACCACGATCACGTCGTCGGCCTCGACCGGGTGATAGCGGAAAAGCGTCGCGAGCGCCTGCCCGCTTAAATTCATGTAGGTCTGGGGCTTGACGAGCAGGACGCTCTCGCCGGCGCGCTTCCACTCGCCGATGAGCGCCTCTGCCTTGCTTTTATCGATCTTGACGCCGCCCTTATCGGCGAGGCGGTCGAGCACCATGAAGCCGAGATTATGCCGCGTGCGCTCGTATTTCTTTCCCGGATTGCCGAGGCCGACGATGAGCTTCACGGACGATAGTTGCGAGTTTCGAGTTCGCCGTTTCGCGTTATGAATTTCGGAGCGATCCTCACTTCGTTCAGCATGACAGGATGTATGTCATTCTGAGCGCAGCGAAGAATCTCTCCGACAGGTTCCAACCTCGAAACCCGCGCTCGGAGCTCGAAACTATTTTTTCTCCTCTTTTTTCTCTTCCTTCTTGGCCGCTGCCGGGGCAGCTTCCGCACCCTCGGCCGCCGGCGCGGCTTCGGCGCCCTCGACGGCAACCGGAGCAGCCTCGGCCGGCGTCGGCGCTTCCTCGATGCTCGGCGGCACGACCGTCACGAGCGTCAGATCCGATTCCGACGCAGCCGTGACGCCTTCGGGCATCGTCAGCTCGGTGACGTGAAGCGAATCACCGATATCGAGGGCGGAGACCTCGACGTCGAAGAACTCGGGAATGTCCATCGGCAGGCATTCGACGTCGATCTCGCGCACGATCGGCTGCAAAATGCCGCCGCGAACGACGCCGGCGGCCTTGCCCACGAAGTGAAGCGGCACCTTGACGCGGATCTTCTCGGTTAGATCGACTTCGTAAAAGTCCGCGTGAATGACCTCACCGGTCACCGGATGGTATTGCAGCTCTTTCACCAGCGCGACTTTGTCGGCGAGCGCGGGCGAGCCCGACTTGATGCGAATAAGGTGCGAGCCCTCGAGATGCGCGACGCGTGTGACAAACTCTTTGCGGTCGAGCTCCAGCGGCACGGCGGCCGACTTCGGACCATAAAAAACGCCCGGCAGCTTGCCCTCTCGGCGCGCGCGGCGCGCGCGCCCCTTGCCGTCGCTCTCGCGCGGCTCGATTTTAATTTCAACGGTTTCCAACGGAACTACCTCCTGACGAAATTTAAGACAGATGTGGAAATTTAGTCGAACAATGAGCTGATCGAGCGCTCATCGTGCGTCCGGCGGATCGCCTCGGCGATCAGGTGAGCGACCGAAAGGACTTTGATTTTATCGCACGCGCCCGCGGCGTGTCCGAGCGGCACGGTGTTGGTCGCGATCAACTCCTCGAGCGGCGATTCGACGATCTTCTGGATCGCCGGGCCGGAGAGCACCGCGTGCGTGCAGCAGCCGAGAATCCTTTTTGCCCCTTCGCGCTTGAGCGCCGTCGCCGCCATCGTGAGCGTGCCCGCGGTGTCGACCATGTCGTCGAGCAGAATGGCGGTCTGGCCTTTCACCTCGCCGATGATGTTCATTTCCGCGACGACGTTCGGGCCGGAGCGGCGCTTGTCGATAATCGCGAGCGAAGCGTTGAGCCGCGTCGCGAAGTCCCGCGCGCGCTCGACGCCGCCGGCGTCGGGCGAGATGATCGTGATCTCGTTGTGATTGAGCCGCTGCTTGACGTATTGCAGCAGCACCGGTGTCGCGTAGAGGTTGTCGACCGGAATGTTGAAGAAGCCCTGAATCTGGCCCGAATGCAGGTCCATCGTCAGAATCCGCGACGCGCCGGCCGTCGTGATGAGATCGGCGACGAGCTTCGCGCTGATCGGCACGCGCGGCGCGACCTTGCGGTCCTGGCGCGCGTAGCCGTAGTAGGGAATGACGGCGGTGATGCGCTTCGCCGACGCGCGCTTGAACGCGTCGAGCATCAGCAGCAGCTCCATCAAATTGTTGTTCCCCGGCGAGCAGGTCGATTGCACGACGAAGACGTCGCCGCCGCGCACGTTTTCTTTCACCTCGACCTTGCTCTCGCCGTCGCTGAACGTCTCGACGACCGCCTTGCCGAGCGGAACTTTCAAGTACTCGCAGATCTCGCGCGCGAGCGCCGGGTTCGAGTTGCCGGCGAAAATTTTCAAATCGTCCTGGTGCTGTCCCATGATAATCGTACGAAGGCGAAACAGTATAAATAGAACAGCCGGAGCGGCAAAGCAACTCCGGCTTCTCGCTCGCGCTTCAGGAAACTGGCTGGGCGGGAAGGATTCGAACCTTCGATACCGGATCCAAAGTCCGGTGCCTTACCGCTTGGCGACCGCCCATCCGCAAGTGCTTGATTTTATTGACGAATCTCAGCACTCTATCGGTCGCCGAACGCCTGCTCGCCGCCGCTTTCGGCGACCTTGTGATACTCGGCGATGATCTTCTCTTCGATCATTCTGCGCGTCTCGTTGTTGATCGGATGAGCGATATCGCGATACGTCCCGTCTTTGCGTTTTTTGCTCGGCATCGAGACAAACAACCCGGTCGCGCCCTGGATGATCTTGAGATCCCTGATCACGAAGCACTGGTCGAAGGTGATCGTGACGTAAGCTCTGAGCTTTTCTTCGTTGACAGGAAAGACCCTGACCTCCGTGATCTCCATAGGGACCTCCTTTACGTCGGGCCCGGAGATGAGCTCGGCGAGCTATGCTATCGGCGCTGCATCATCGAAGCGACCGCACGAGAAACGCTTGTACGCCATTCTCTCTCTGCAAGCAGAGAAACGCCTTTCTGGCTTTGTCTCCCGATGAAAAAATTCCGAATACCGATGAGCCGCTGCCCGACATCAGAGTCCCCGCGGCGCCTGCTTCGGCGAGCTTGCGCTTGAGCCGCGCGACTTTCGGATAGCGCCGGAAGACCGGCATTTCCAAGTCGTTGACGAGCTCAATCGCGCTCCCGCGAAGCGGCCACACGTGTCGATTTAGGCTAGTCTTTACAATGTTTTTTGTCAACTTGAAAGATAGGCTGTGATACGCCCAGGATGTTGAAACCGGGAAGCCCGGATAAGCGATCACAAGCCATAATCGGCGGGCCGATTTGAGCGGCTTGAGCCGCTCGCCGATGCCGCGCGCGCGCGCCGGCCGGCCGAGAACGAAGAACGGCACGTCGGCGCCGATCTTCGCCGCGAGCCGCAGCAGTTGCCGGCGATTTTTCTTGAGCTTAAGCAGGCGATTCAGTCCGACCAGCACCGCCGCCGCGTCGCTGCTGCCGCCGCCGAGCCCCGCGCCGGCCGGGATGCGCTTCTTTATATGGATCGCAACGGGATATTTCGCGGCGTCTTTACCCAACAGCAGCGCGGCGGCTTTGTAGGCGAGATTTTTCTCGCCCGAGGGAATTTTCGGATCGTCGCACGCGACGCTTAACTTCGCGCGGGGCCTCGCGCGCGCGATCTCGATCTCGTCGTAGAGCGAGACCGGCGCTATGATCGTATCGATCAGATGGTAGCCGTCGCGCCGCTTCCCGACCACGCGGAGCGACAGGTTCACCTTCGCCGGCGCTCGAATCCGCATGGCTCTTTAGGTAACATAGGGCGGCGCGGGAAGACAAAAGGCTCAGGCGGGCGGCTGTTTGCGAGGCGCGGATTGATATGTACGGTGATTTACCGTACAATTGAGAAGAGGTGCAGCCCTATGTCATCGGTTCACGAAGACGAGCGACCGGCGAAAACCGAGCGCTTCGATGCGCGCATTACGCGGGAGCAAAAGGAGCTTTTCTTGCGCGCGGCGGCGCTAAAAGGTCGGAGCGTCACCGATTTCGTCATTGCGTCGGCCTATGAAATCGCGATGGCAACGGTCCGCGAAGAACAGGAATTGACACTCAGCGAGCGGGACGCAAAGGCCTTCGTAGAGGCGCTCGTGAATCCGAAAGGTCCTGGCCGGCGGCTGAGGCAAGCGGCTCGACGCTATAAAAAGCGGCGCTAGGCTTCATGGCCGACGGCACGTCGAAGCCCGTTGTTCTGCCCTTAAGTAGACAACACGATCGCATCGATTTTTCCTGCGGCAACGCGACTCTCGACCGGTATCTAAAAGAGTTTGCGCTCCAAGATGCGCGGCGGCGCATAGCCGCGCCGTTTGTCGCCGTTTTCGAATCGGCGCCGGACAAAATTTGCGGATATTACACGCTCTCGGCATATGCGGTTCACTTAGGCGAGCTGCCGGACTCCCTTGCGAAGCGCCTTCCCTCTTATCCCCGTCTTCCCGCCACACTCCTCGGCCGCCTGGCCGTTGACCTAAGACATCAGGGACAAAGCCTGGGCGAATTTTTGCTTATCGACGCGCTGAACCGCGCCTTCGAGCAGTCGGCCCGCATCGGCGCCGCCGCCGTTGTAGTGGACGCAATCGACGATAACGCGGTGGCTTTCTATCGGCATTTCGGCTTCCTCTCGCTCGCGGATGCGCCGCGACGGTTGTTTCTGCCCATGCGCGATGTCGCCGTCTTGTTCAAGTGAGGTCCCCACCACCCGGAGCGACAGGTTCACCTTCGCCGGCGCTCGAATCCGCATGGGCTCTTAGTTGTCATGTCAGTTCTCTTTCCGTTCGCCTGAGCTTGTCAAAAGGGTCGGCTGGACTTCCCTGCCTACAGCCACACAATCCTCACTTCTTTCTCCACCGCCTTGAATTCCGGATCGCCGGTGTAGAGGTCCGCCTTTTTCTCTTCCGCGAGAGCGGCGCAGAAACAGTCGGCAAGGGACATTTTTCGTGTGGCCTTCAGCTCGCCCGCGCGTTCGGCGAGATGCTGATCGGCCGCAACGATCTCGATCGGCAGCCCCAATAGTCTCGTTCGGGTCTCCTTCCAGCGGGCCGCGCCGACTTTTCTTTGGATTTGATAGCAGATTTCCGCCCAGTTAGGCGTGGCGATAAACGCCGCCTGATCGGCCGCCGCGGCGGCCTCCAGCGCCTCTAAAACCTTTTCATGGCCCGCCTCCTGAAATAGGAACGCCAGGATGGCGTAGCTATCGAGAACGGAATTTCTCAAGCTTCGCCTCCTCCCGCTTCTTGTCCCGCGCCCTTTCTTCCAGCAGGGCCTTCGTGACCGAAGTCTCGCTCTTCAGCATGCCGCAAAGATTTCGGATATATTCCTTGGTCACCGGCTGAAAAATGATTTCGCGATCGCGCTCCAGAAAACGGATTTTCGTGCCCGGCTTGATGCCGTATTTGCGGCGCAGCTTCGCCGGCACCACCAATTGCCCCTTGCTGGTGACATAAGACGACTCCATATAATTCCTCCGTTCCAATTAAGTCTTACATTCTTTGAATTGTAAGTCAAATTATAATATTCGATTCTTTGAATCTTTATTTACTCTTAGGTAGCATGGGAAAACAAAGCTAAAAACTTGTAGCACCCAGCGAAGAAAGGAACCTCACATGGCTCGAATCGAAGGCGTCACAAAAGAGAATGCCCCCGCGGAATTGCGCGGCATCTTCGAGGAACAGGAAAAGCAGTACGGCGCGCCGCTGAATACGCTCCGCATCTACGCGCTCAGGCCGACGATCTATCAGGGCGCTCAGGCGCTCGCGAAAGGCATTCGCGACTCGGGCCTGATCGAGCCCGAACTGCGCCACCTCGTCTGCGTTAAGGCGGCCAGCATCAACGGCTGTCCGTATTGACTCGATCTCAACGCATCCAGTGGGATGCAAAACGGCGCCTCGGCCGAGAAAGTCGAAGCGGTCCTCGGCGACTATAAAAAAAGCGGCGCGCTCTCCGAGCGCGAGCGGCTGGCGCTCGAGCTCGCGGAGCGCATGACGTACACGAACAAGCGCGTCACGAACGCTTTCTTCAAGAAGCTCAAGCGGCGCTTCAGCGACGAAGAATTGGTCGAGCTTTCCGCCGTGATCGCGCTGGAGAACTTCCGCAGC
>DATDFN010000217.1:0-28543 GCA_036522615.1 Binatia bacterium
CATCCGGACCTGGGAAGACTTCGCTGTTTTCGGCTTTTTGATCGACCGCGTCGGCCGTTATCAGCTGGAGGAATTTTTCGGCTCCAGCTATCGGCCGCTGGAAGAGATCCTGCCGAAAGTTGTGAAAGAAGAGATCGGCCACATCGGCTACGGCGAGAGTAAGACCGCCGAAATGGCGCTAAAAGGCGGCGAATCCAAGGGAAAAATTCAGCGCGCGCTGGATTTCTGGTATGTGAAGGCCCTCGACATGTTCGGCCGCTCCGACTCCACGCGCGACCAGCGCTATATCTACTGGGGCCTCAAACGCCGGCCCAATGCCCAAGCACGCGCGGAATTCATCCGCGAGGTCGATCCTCTTATTCTCAAAATGGGCCTAAAGGTTCCCGATCCTCTGAAGGGGCGCCAATACGTATAAATCCCAGCCTGGTTAGGGATTTACCCGTCTGGAGCTTTCGCCTTCATCTGTTAGACTTTTAGTTCTATGCCGGGGGAAATCCTCCGCGAGGGAAAAAACTGCTGGAAGCTGGCCCGCGCGGGGCGCGTGAAATTTCTGATCGACGGCGCGGCCTATTTCGCCACGCTGGCGGACGCGCTGGAGCGCGCGGAGGAGTCGATCGTCATCGTCGGCTGGGACTTCGACAGCCGCATCAAGCTCCGGCCGAACGCGAAGCATGCGCGCGACCTGGGGCGCTTTCTCAAGTCGCTCATCTGGCGCAAGCGTCGGCTCCGGCTCAACGTCCTCATCTGGAACTTCGCCGCGATTTACGCCGCGCTCAAGCGCGATTCGCCGCCCAAGTTCGGCGCCGGCTGGGGCAAGCATTCGCGCATCCGCTTCGAGATGGACGCGAACCACCCGCTCGGCGCATCGCATCACTCCAAAGTCATCGTGATCGACGACAAAGTTGCGTTCGTCGGCGGCCTCGACCTCGCCAAGGGGCGCTGGGACACGCCCGAGCACCCGGCGAAGCTTGAATGGCGCAAAGACTTCGACGGTTCGGAACTGCCGCCGCACCACGACGTCCAGCTCATGGTGGACGGCGACGCCGCGCGCGCGCTCGGCGATTACGCGCGCGAGCGCTGGTATAACACCACCGGCGAGCGGCTTCGTCCGCCGGCGCAGCGGCGCGACCTGTGGCCGCCGGCATTAAAGCCGGACGTCACGGATATTCACGTGGGCATCGCGCGCACCGATCCGCCCTATGGCAGGAACGGCGCGGCGATCCGTGAGATCGAGGCGCTCTTCAAGGATACGATCGCGGCCGCGCGCAAATCCATCTTCATAGAAAATCTTTATCTTACGTCGGCGGTCGTCGGCGATGCGCTGGCGGCACGGCTCGAAGAGGCCGACGGGCCGGAGATCGTCATCGTCACGTCGCAGAAAAGCGAAGGGTGGCTGGAAGAGGCGACCATGGATGTTCTACGCGCGCGGCTGCTCAAGCGCCTGCGCGCGGCCGACCGTTACCATCGTCTCGGCGTCTATTGCCCGGTCATCCACGGGCTCGACAACGTATGCCTCTCCGTTCATTCGAAGGTCATGGTTGTCGACGACCGCTTCGTGCGGATCGGCTCGGCGAACGTCGCCAACCGGTCGCTCGGCCTCGACACCGAATGCGACCTCGCCTTCGAAGCGGAAGGCCGCCCGGATGTGGTCAGGGAAATCGATAAATTTCGCAATCTGCTCCTCGGAGAGCATCTCGGTGTCGCGCCGGAAAATCTCGCTTCAGCCATTCGGGAAAGAGGCTCGATGATCGCCGCGATCGAGAGCCTGCGCGGCGATTCCGCGCGCACGCTGGATCCCGTCGACCCGACCGTGTCGGAGCTGCTCGATCGCATGATCCCCGATTCCGCCGTGATCGATCCGGAGGCGCCGTCCGCGCCCGAGCAGGTCATGCAGGAGATCGTGCCGCCGGAAGAGCGCGGCTTCTCGAGCGGCACACTGCTGCGCGGCGCTCTGTTGCTCGTGGTCTTGTTCGCTCTCGCCGCCGCGTGGCGTTTGACGGACTTGAAGCATTACGTCGACGCGGCGGCAATCGCGAGTTGGGAGGGCTCGCTCGACAACCATCCCGCTGCGCCGTTCCTGGTTCTCGCCGGCTACGTCATCGCCGGGCTCGCCGTTTTTCCGGTGACGATTCTCATCGCCGCGACGGCGTTCGCGTTCGGCCCGTGGACCGCGCTCGCGTATTCTCTTGCCGGATGCGTTCTGAGCGCGATGGCGATCTACGCGCTCGGCTATCGTCTCGGCCGCGAGACCGTCTCGCGCTTCACCGGGTATCGCTGGAACCGCCTCCGCCAGCTCGTCTCCAAGCACGGCATTCTCGCGGTCGCGACGATCCGTATGATCCCGATCGCTCCCTATTCTATCGTGAACCTCGCCGCTGGCGCTGTACGCGTCCCCTTCCGGGACTTCGTCCTGGGGACGGTCGTCGGCATAAGCCCCGGCGTCGTCGGCATCACGCTGTTCGAGAGCCAGCTGGAAGAGATGATCCGCGATCCGAGCGTCTTCACGCTGATCTACCTGGCGATTGTCCTAGGTCTGCTGCTCTTCGCGGCGGCGACGCTGCGCCGCTGGCTCGGCGTCGGGCGACAGCCTGTCGAGGAAAAGCGGAATCCCGTGAAGCTTCCGGAGCACGTCCGCTGACCCGCCATGGCGCTCGTCACCGCGCTCTCCTACAACGTTCATGAATGCCTGGGCCTCGACGCCAAGCGCGATCCGGCGCGCATCGGCGAGGTGATCAAGGCGAGCGGCGCCGACATCATCGGGCTGCAGGAAGTTCATATCGAGTCCGACGGCAGAGTCGAATCGCACCAGGCGAATTTCCTCGCGGCGGCGACCGGCCTCCACGCCGTGCCGGGGTGCTTTCTCCAGCGCCGCAACGGCGAATTCGGCAACACGCTGCTCACGCGCTTTCGCGTTTTGAGCGCCGAGCAGCTCGACATGACGATCGGACGCTACGAGCCGCGCGGCGCGATCGACGCCGACCTCGAGATCGACGGCGAGCCGGTGCGCGTGATCGTGACTCATTTCGGGTTGAGTCCGTATGAGCGCCGCTGCCAGGTGACAAAGCTCTTGAGACTCGTCGCTGACGTGCGCACGCGCGTGACGATCGTCATGTGCGATCTCAACGAGTGGTGGCCGCGCGGGCGGCCGCTCCGCTGGATGGAGCAATACTTCGGCAAGCATCGGCTGCTGCCGACGTTTCCGGCGCTCTGTCCGGTTCTCTGCCTCGACCGCATCTGGGTTTATCCGTCGTCCGCGCTGGTCGAGATGGCTCGTTTCCGGAACTCGCTTACGCGTATTGCCTCCGATCATCTCCCCCTCAAAGCCACGATTCAGACGCCCGCGCCCGAGATCCTCGGCTAGCACGCCGCTTGAAACGCGCTGCAGGAAAGCCGAAACTACAGATCGTGGCGGATCTGCTGGACCAAATCATCGCGCTCGCCGAGAAAGGCAACGTCGAGCAGCGCTCGGCGGCGCTGCTCGTCATGGGCGCGCTCAAGCTCGACAACGCGCGCGTCCTCAAGACGGTCGGCGCGGCGCTGGAGAATTCGAACCCGATCGTGCAGGACTACGCGCTGCGCTGTTTGGAGGCGACGCAGGCGAAAGCGGCGATCCCACTGCTGGTCGCCCTGCTCGACCGGCCCGACAAAGACCTTCAAGACCGCGCCGTGCGCCTGCTCAGTCAGATGGAGGCGGCCGCGGTCGAGCCGCTGCTCAAGCTGGCGCCTGCCGCGCCGCGCCCGGCGCAGCTCAACGCGGCGCGCGTGCTGGCCGCCGTCGGCGGCAAAACGGCGCTGAAAGGCATGCTGCGCATGCTCGAATCCGGTACCGACGAATTCAACAAGGCGGTTTGCGATCTGCTCACGCCGGCGCTCCGCGATTTGAATGAAAAAGAGCAGGAGTGGTTCTACGGCGAGCTGGAGACTTTCGCAGCCCGCCTCGACCCGAAAGAAAAGCGCCCCGCGCTTGTCTCCGTCTTTCGCCTATTCGGACAACTCGGTTTTCCGCAGGCGCGCAAACGCCTGTTCGGCTTCGTCGGCCGCGAGAACCATCCGGCGCTCCGCGGCCACGCGCTCGGCGCGCTCATCCGCTGCCTCAGGGAAGAGGATCTTCGGAAGGATGAATACGCGAAGCTCCTAACGATCCTCGAAGAAGCGGAATTTTCCGAGGCGGTCCGCCTCGCGCTGGATATTCTCGAGGCGCACGAGCTGCCCGACGACGCGCGCGCCGCGCTCGCGCGGCTCATGCAGAGCCCGCATGCGGCGGTGCAGCAGTTCGCGCTGCGAAAAATGGGCGACGTCGGCACGCCCGCGACCGTGCGGACGCTGATCGAGCAGCTCGGCGATCCCGATTATCGCCGGCGCGACATCGCGGCTCATTCACTGAGAAAAATTCCCGAGGCGCGCGCCGCGCTCATCAAAGAACTGCTCGCGTGCGAAGATCCGAGCAAGGCGTGGAGCATCGCCGAGCTTGTGCCGACCCTCGAAGGCAAATGGCGCAGCGACGCGCTGGACGGATTGTGGAAGCGGCTGGAGAAGGCCGTCGAAGCGGAAGAGCGCATCCAGAGCTCATTTCTCCACGTACTGAAGGCCGCCGACGCCGAGGATGTATACGAAAAGCTCGCGGCGGCTGGAAGCCGTCTCCTCAAAGCCAAAAAGTACAAAGAAGCGACGGCGTTCCTGCTTCCACTCAAAGAATTCTCCGAGTTCAAAGCGGAAGATAAATTCCGCCTCGCGCTCGCGCAGCTCAAAGCGCACGCGCAGCGGCGCCAGCCGGCGGTCGAGCTGTTGAGCGAGCTGTACCGCAACTCCGCTTTTCCGCTTTTCGAGACGCTCAAGAAGGAAAAGCGCCTCGCGACCGAGGATCTTTTCAACCTGGGCTTCGTCTTCGCTGAGCGCCACGGCGACGAGCGCAGCCTCGGGAAAAGCCTGCTCGAGCACGTCGCCGCCAGCGCGCCGCGCACCAAGATCGGCAAGAACGCGAAGAACAAGCTCAAACTCCTCGGCTGATCGACGCCGCGCTATTGACGGCGCGGCCCCCGACGCGTTAGAGCCGACGTAGCGACGGAGGCTCTATGGCGCAAAAACCCCGCATCACGCTCGGCTCACCACCCGACCCGCGCAATCGCGCCATGATCGACGGCCTCGTCGAGGTCGAAGGCTACGACATCGAGTATGTGAGCAAGTACTCGCCCGGCGAATTTCACTATCGCTTCGTCCAGGGCGAGTACGACGTCGCGGAGATGTCGTCCGCGACTTTTCTCCGCACGCGCGAGAAGGGTCAGCCGTTCATCGCGCTGCCGGTCTTCTTCCAGCGCGGGCCGCGCCAGCGAAATATTTTCTACTGCGAAGGCAAATTGAAAGACCCGCGGGACCTCAAGGGAAAAAAGATCGGCTGTTTCCGCTACGGCGCGACCGCGGTCTCTTGGGCGCGCGGGTTTCTGCTCGACGAGTGCGGCATCAAGACGAGCGACGTCTCGTGGTTCGTTTCCGGCCGCGAGGTCTTCATCGGCGACGAGCTGGCCGTGAAAGTCGAGCGCATCGACCCGCCGCCGCCCTTCGGCCAGGAGAAAGCGGTGCTGGCGGAGATGGTGAGCCGCGGCGATCTCGGCGCGGCGCTCGTGCCCGGCGACTCGGGCTACATCGGGCTCTTCGGCAATGGCGCGGTGCCGGGACAGATGGGAAGCTTTCCGGGCGTGAAGCCGCTGTTCGCCGATACCGAGGAGATTCTCGCCTGGGTGAAGCGCAGCGGCATCTATCCAATCATTCATCTCATGGCGCTCAAGCAGGAGACCGCAGAGCGCTACCCTGATCTCCCGGCGAAGCTGATCGCGGCCTTCCGCGCCGCCAACAAGCTCGCGCCGAAATATCTGAGCCCTGAAGCCGCCGCCGGATACGCGCGCGAGCGCGAAGTGCTGGGCTACGATCCCTACGCGTATGTCCTCTGCGAGACCGAGAAGCGGACGATGCGCGCGCTCAACCGCTACCAGATCGAGCAGGGGCTCATGAAGCGCGAGCTGCCGCTCGAGAGCCTCTTTGTGCGCGAGGCGTTCGCGTAAAGCTGCCGGCGATGGCGCGAGTCCGATTTATTTTTCTCGCTGCGCTCCTGTCTGCGCTTGCGCTTTCGCACTCCGCGCGAGCCCAGGAAGCGAAAAAAATCCGCCTCGGCTACCCTTCCCTCGCCTTCACGCAGGCGCATATCTGGGTCGCCAAAGAACTAGGGCTGTTCAAGAAATACGGCGTCGACGTCGATCCGGTTTTTCTCCGCGGCGGACAGGTCGCCACCCAGGCGCTCGCCGCCGGCGATCCGCCGATCGTCAACGTCGGCACCGTCATCCAGGCGAAGCTCACCGGCTTCGATCTCGCGCTGATCGCCGCGGTCGAGAACAATTATTATCAGGTCGTCTTCGCGCGCCCTGAGATCACGCGTTTGGAACAGCTCAAAGGCAAGCGCTTCGGCATCAGCGGCTTCGGCTCGGCGACGCACTACGCCTCGCTGATCCTTTTCAAGCATCTCAATATGGAGCCGAACAAGGACGTGGCGCTGGTCCCCGCCGGCCCCGACGCCGAGCGCCTGGGCGCGCTCGTCGCGGGCAAGCTCGACGCCTGCTTCTTCAATCTTTCGACCGCGCCGGTCGCGCGCCGCATGGGCTTCAACGAGCTCATCAACGTCGCCGACCTCGGCGTCGAGGTCCAGGGCAACGGCCTCGCGACCTCGCGGCCCTACATCAAGAGCAGCCGCGACACCGTAATGGCGACGCTCAAGGGCTACATCGAGGCGATTTACTTCATTCACGCGAACAAAGCGGAGGCGCAAAAAGTCTTCGCCAAGTACATGCGCACGAGCGATCCGGAGGTGCTGGAGAACTCGCACGTGAATTACGTCAAGACGATTCCCAAGCGCCCCTTCCCGACGCTCAAAGGCATTCAGTTCATGCTCGACATGCTCGCGCCGCAGATGCCGCAGGCCAAGAGCGCCAAGCCGGAGCAGTTCGTCGACTTGAGCTTCCTTGCGGAACTCGATAAAGAGAACTTCTTCGGCGAGATGGCGAAAAAATATCCGTCCCGATGATAAGGAGGCAGTCATGGCTAAAATCCGCCACCTGGCGATCCGCACGGAAGACACCGGTAAGCTGGCCGCGTTTTACATGGACGTATTCGATCTGAAGATTTTGCACCAGGACAAGCGCGAGGGCGGCGCGATCTATTTGACCGACGGCTACTTCAATCTCGCGATCCTGCCCAATCACGAGCAGCAGTCGCCGAACGGCTTCTACCATTTCGGCTTCGAGGTCGAGAGCGGCGAAGCGATCGTCGAGAAGCTGAAGAAAAGAAATCACCCGAGATTGCCCAAGTCGCGGCCGAACGGCCGGCCGTTCGCCGAGACGCGCGCGTCGGACCCCGACGGCAATTTCTTCGACATCTCCGAGCACGGCTTCCTCCAGGTGGAGCCGCTCGGCGAGAAAAAGGACTCCGCGAAGTAAGTCGATGGCGGCTTTCAACCTGCTCGAAGCGACGATCGCCGACGTCCACGCGGCCTACCGTGCGGGTCAACTGACCGCGCGGCAGCTGGTCGACATGTATCTCGAGCGCATCGAGGCCTACGACAAAAAGGGCCCGGCGCTGAACGCGCTCGTCACCGTGAATCCGCAGGCGCGCGACGAGGCCGACCGTCTCGACGCGGCGTACAAATCGTCGGGCTTCGTCGGCCCGCTGCACGGCATTCCCATCGTCCTCAAAGATCAGGCCGACGCCAAAGGCATGCCGACGACTCTCGGGTCGCTTTTGTTCAAGGACTATTATCCCGACCGCGACGCCTTCGTCGTGGAGAAATTGAAAAAGGCCGGCGCGATCATCATCGCAAAGGCGACGCTCGGCGAGCTCGGCGGCGGCGACACGCACGGCTCGCTCTTCGGCTCGACGAAAAATCCCTACGCGCTCGATCGCACGCCAGGCGGCTCGTCCGGCGGCACCGCCGCGAGCGTCGCGGCGAATTTCGCAACCGTCGGCATCGGCCAGGAGGGCTTCGCCTCCATCCGCCGGCCGGCGACGTGGAACTCGATCGCGGGCATGCGCCCGACCGCCGGGCTCGTGAGCCGCGGCGGCGTCTTCGCCGGCTGGCCCGAAATCGCCGGCTCGCTCGGCCCGATGTGCCGCACGGTGACGGATCTCGCGACGCTGCTCGACGTGATGGTCGGCTACGACCCGGAAGATCCGGTCACGGCGCGCGGCGTCGGACGCGCGCCGGAGAGTTTCACGAAGTCTCTCGACGCCAGCGGTCTCAAAGGCGCGCGCATCGGCATCATCCGCGAATCGATGGGCTTCGAGGCCGAGCCCGGCTCCGAGGATTTTAAAAAGATCGAAGAAGTCTTCAACCGCGCCGTCGGCGAATTGAAATCCGCCGGCGCCGAGATCGTCGACCCGGTCGCGATCCCGCGGCTGAAAGAGTTACTGGACAAGCGCGCCGGGAGCTACATCGACGCCGAGAAGGGATTTCAAAATTATTTCGGCCGCAGCAAGCGCGCGCCGTTTGCTTCGCGCGCCGAGGCGGCGAAGTCGCCGGACTTCCCCAAGGTCATGCGCCGCTCGCAGGCGCGCTGGACGCGACCCGAAGACCCCGCGAAGCACTATGAGTACCTGCTCGCGCGCGAAGAGCTGACGACGAATTTTCTCAAGGTCATGGCGGACCACCGGCTCGACGCCATCGTGCATAAAGCGGTCGAGCACCAGCCGACGCTCATCGCCGATGCGTTCCGCCCGCCCTACGTCGACCAGAAAGGCGTGCCGCACATCAATACGTTTCTGGTTTTCGTGCCGTCGATCGTCGTCCCGGCGGGCTTCACGCGCGACAACCTGCCCGCAGGCATCTGCTTCCTCGGCCGCCCGTATGACGACGCGAAGATGATCGAGCTCGCCTACGCCTACGAGCAGGCGACGCGCCACCGAAGACCGCCGTCGTCGACGACGCCGCTGTAGAACCAATCGAATCGCCGTTGACAGTATGTCAAATCCGACATATACTGTCTCTGCTTGAGTCGGCTCGACAAACCACTGATCTGGTTACACCGCGAGGTTAAGACTCCGCCTTTTTCTCAGGCTGCCCGAATCGAAGCGGGCTATCTGCTACGCCAATTGCAAAGCGGGGCGATACTTGGGATGCCGCATTCGAGGCCGATGCCGTCCATCGGACCTCGCTGCCATGAGCTACGGATCAATGATATTGGAGCTGCGTGGCGAATAATTTACCGCATCGATTCCGACGCAATCTTAATTTTGGACGTTTTCGCCAAAAAGACTCCGCAGACGCCGAAGCCCGTTATCGAAGCATGCAAAAGAAGAATGAGGGAGTACGACAATGCGTGAAGAAAAAAAAAGAAGACTCGAAGCGAAGGGTTGGAGGATCGGCAGTGTCAAGAAGTTTCTTCGCCTTTCCGACGAGGAGGCCGCCTACATAGAGTTAAAGTTCAGGCTTGCCAGCAGCCTGCGCGAGCGCCGTATCAGAATCCGGCTGTCTCAGGCGCAGCTCGCGAAGGCGCTGAAATCTAGCCAGTCACGGATCGCCAAAATGGAAGCCGGGGATCCATCGGTGTCGCTAGATTTATTGATTCGATCCTTATTTTTTCTCGGCATCACAGAGCGCGAGCTGTCCAAGATCATTGCAACCCCGCGCGCTGCTTAAAAACTGAACTTCTGCTTATCTAGGCACCCGGCGCTTCTGAGGGAAACCCCTCATTTTTTTCTTTTTTGCTTTTTCGCCTTGCCTTGGCCGGACCCCTCCGTTACACTCGCCAGGTAATCACCGCACAGCAGGCTTCCCCGCTTGTTCGTCGAAAGGATCTAGATGGAAGATTTCGAGCCGTCCCTCATCGAAGGATACCTTCTCTGTCTCTGCAACGCGGAAGCGATCCGCTCGCAGTCGAGCCAGTGGAAGAGAAAGCTTTTATTCTTCATGAGCGGCGTCGCCGTCGAGATCGCCGCGGTTCCGTTCTTGTCGTCGCTGCTCGGCTACGACTTCTCGTGGGCTGCGTGGCTTTTGACCGCCGTCTTTCTGCCGCTCGGCGCGCTGGGCTTCTACGCCAGCAAGCGCGGCAGCGACCGCTTCGTCGAGTTCCTCCTGATCGCGCCGCGCTTCGACCGGAAGCGTTGAAGCGCTACTTCGTTCCCTCGGGCTTTCCGGTTGTCTTCTTCGCCTCGTCGACGAGCGGCTGGAGTTTTTTCCTCACGTTTGGATCGAGCTGATACGCCTTTTTTAGATCCGCGTCGGCGTCGTTCGCGCGCCCTTGGCGCAGCCGCGCGAGACCGCGCTGGCCGTACGCCTCGGCGTTCTTCGGCAACATGACGATGACCTGCGTGAAATCCCGCGCCGCGTAGTCGTACTTGCCCTGCTGCGCGTAGGCGAGGCCGCGGTTGTAAACCGCCTCCGGGTCCTTCGGGTCGAGACGGATCGCCTCGTTGTAATCCTCGATGGACTTGTCGAGATCGCCCATGCGGAAGCGCGACAAGCCGCGGTTGTAGTAGACCTCGGGCGCCTTCGGAAAGGTCTCCAGAACTTTCGTGTAATCCTCCACCGCTTTATCGTGCCGCGCGAGATTCGCGTACGCGTTGCCGCGGTTGTAATACGCCTCGGCGAAATCGGGATTGAGCGCGATCGCCTTGTCGTAGTCCTCGACCGCGCCGGAGGGGTTCTCGAGCGCCATGTAGGCGTTGCCGCGGTTGTAATACGCGTCGGCGAAATCCGGGTTCAGCCGGATCGCCTCGCTGTAGTCTTTGAGCGCCGGCTGGTACTGCTTCATCGCGTAGTAAACCGTGCCGCGGTTCAAGTAGATGTCGGCGTCCTCGGGCGTCGAGCGCAGCGCCGCGGCGTAGTCCTTCAGCGCCCGCTCGCTCTGGCCCAGCCGGCGGAAGGCATCGCCGCGCCCGCGGTAAGCCTCGCCGTTTTCCGGCGCGAGGCGGATGGCTTCGTTGTAATCCTTCAGCGCGCGCTCGTCTTCGCCGAGCTCGGCGTAGGCATTGGCGCGTCCAAGAAAAGCATCCGCCGATTTCGGGTTCGCCTGGATCGCCTTGTCGTAAAGGCCGATCGCCTGCTTCGTGCTGCCGAATTGCTGGAGCATCTGCGCTTCTTTGAGCGCGTCGTCGGCGCTCGCCGCGAAAGCGACCGCCGAGCCCGCGGAAAAGAAGGCCGCGAGGATCGCCCCGCACAACATCGTCGTCTTCACTTCAGAATTCCTTTGGTGCGGATATCGTTTTCGAGCTTCTGCTTGAGCGTCGGGTCGAGCTCGAACGACTTGGCGAAGTCCTTCTCCGCGTCGTCGTTCTTGCCCGCGCCGAGATTGGCGAGGCCGCGATTTGCGTAGATGCGCGCGTTCTTGGGATCGAGCTTCAGCGCCGCATCGTAGTCGGCGAGCGCCAGATCGTATTTGCGCAGCACGTAATACGCGTTGGCGCGGTTGTTGTAGACCTCGGGATTGTTCGGGTTGAGCTTGAGAGCCATCGTGTAGTCGTTGACCGCGGCATCGGCTTTGCCGAGGCGGCGCTCGGCGAGCCCGCGCTCGTAGTAGGCGCCGGCGTCTTTGGGGTCGAGGCGGATCGCGTCGGAGAAATCCTGCGTCGCCTTGTCGAGCTGTCCGAGCGCGTAGTAGGCGCTGCCGCGCTGTCTGTAGGCCTCGGAGAATTTGGCGTTCAGCCGGATCGCCTCGTCGTAATCCTTAATCGCGCGATCCGGCTGCTTGGCGTCGCTGTAGACGTTGCCGCGGTAATAATATCCTTCGGCGAGCTTCGGGCTCAGTTTGATCGCCTGATCGAAGTCTTTGATCGCGCGCTCCGGCTGCCCCAGGCGCGCGTACGCTTCGCCCCGGCCGACGAACGCTTTCGCCGACTTCGGGTCCGCCTGAATCGCCTTGTCGTACGCCGCGATCGCCTCTTTGAACTTTCCCGCCCGATGCAGATTCACCGCCTGGTCGTAGGCGGCGGGGGCCGCGGCGCTCCAGCCCTGCGCCGCCGCGGCGATCAAGAAAAAGACCGCCGGCAAGAGGATGCGTAATCTCATAATTTGAATTTTATTAGCTCACGATCGACGCTAAGTCCATCGCGCCGCGATATTTACTTCGCGGCAACCTGCTTGCGCAGGCCGGCCAGCATCTCCTCCGGGCTCTCCCTTGTCAGAATGCGGCCGAACTGGCTGCGATAATTCGCCACCACGGCGATGCCTTCGACGGAGAAATCGTACACCGACCACTTCCCGTCCTTCTGCACCAGGCGGAAATTGATCGGCGTTTCGGTCGAGCCGGAGATGACCTTCGTCTCGACCTCGTAGCGGTTCTCGCCGAGCGGCCGCTCCTTGCCGAACGTCACCTGCTGGTCTTTAAACGATAGGATCGTCTCGGCGTAGAAGTTCTCCAAAAGCGTCTTGAAGAGCACCACGAACTCTTTCTGCTGCGCGGGCGTGAGCTTTTCCCAGTTGCGCGAGAGCGTTGCCCGCGACATCTCGCTGTAGTCGAAGATGCCGTCGAAGATCGCGCGCAGCTTCTTTTTCTTCGCCTCTTTCTGCGAATCCGCCTTGAGCGCCGGATCGCGCAGCACGGCGAGCACTTCACCGACCCGCGCCTTGGTGGTCTCGAGCGCCGTGTCGGCGCGCGCTACCGTCGGCAACGCGAACGCGAGCAGCAGCGCGATCAATACCTTTTTCATGGGGTTACCTCGTTTCGTTTACTTGGCGTCCTTTGGGGTCTTTTTCTCGACGTCGCCGAAAGCGTACTTGCTGATCAGCTCGATGAGATCCACCGGCGGCTCGGTCTCCGTAATCGTCCCCTTCGCCTGCAGGAGCTTGCCGGCGCCGCCGGCGTCGATCTTGATGAACTTGTCGCCCAGGAGGCCGTTCGACTTGATCGACGCGACGGCGTCGTCGTAAACCTTCACGCTTTTATCGATGCGCAGCTCGACGACCGCGACCATGTCCTTCTGATCCATCGAGAAGCCCGAGACGCGGCCGATCTGCATGCCGACCATCTCGACCGGGCTCCCGATCTTGAGTCCGGAGACCGAAGTAAATTTGGCGAACAGCGGATACGTCGCATCGCCCAGCACCGAGACGTCGCCGAGCTTGAGCGTCAAATAGCCGACGCAGACGATGCTAACGATCATAAAAATCCCGACCAGCGTCTCCATGGAATATTTTTTCATTATCTCCCGCTCCGTCTATTCGATTTCGAATCTACAGCATGAACGTCGTGATCACGTAGTCCACCACGAGCACGAGCACGCACGAGAGCACGACCGCCGACGTCGTCGAGATGCTGACGCTCTTGGCGCCGTGCACGCCGGCGCGCAGGTGCGTGAAATAGCCCTGGAAGCTGCACACGGTCGAAACGATGATCGCGAATACGAACGCCTTCAAAAACCCGCCCATGACGTCCTTGGTCACGACGCTTGCCTGAAGCTGATCGAGATACTCCCCGGAGTTGACGCCGAGCAGCACGACGCCGGTGAAATAGCCTCCGGCGATGCCGAGCGTGTCGAACAGCGCCGTCAACAGCGGGAAGCTCACGATCGCTGCAGCGATGCGCGGGCTGACGATGTATCCGAGCGGATCGATGCGCATCGTCTGCAGCGCGTCGATCTGCTCCGAGATGCGGAGAATGCCGATCTCCGCCGTCATCGACGAGCCGGCGCGCGCGATGATCATGATCGCGGTCATGACCGGGCCGAGCTCGCGGATGAGGCCTAGCCCCACGGCCGAGCCGAGCACGCCCTGGGCGCCGAACTTGGCGAGCGCGTAATAGACCTGGAGCGCCAGCACCATGCCTGTGAAAAGTCCGATCAGCGTCACGATGCCCATAGTGCGCGCGCCGATGTGCGCGAGCTGGTCGAGGATTGCCGGCAGCCGCTTGGGGCGAAAGATCAGCCAGAACGCGCGCGCGAAGAAGATCGCCGCGGCGCCCATGTCGTTGACGATCGCGATCGTACGGCCGCCGATCGGCGCGAAAATTCGATCCTGTGCTGCGTTCATCGATTCGTCCGAAAAAACAGGCGCGATGTTATCAGCGTCCCCGGCCCGGCGCAACGGGCCGAATTGTATTTTGCGCGCGAAACGGGATATGGTTCCTGCGCCAGGAGAAACGCTTGTGATATGCCCCTCATGCAACGCCGAGCTTGCAGGCGCGCCGAATTATTGCAGCGCGTGCGGCCATAACCTCAACGCCGCGCCGGCGACTCCGCGGGACGGCGCGGACGAGCCCAAACTGCCGGCCGGCTTCAGTCGCACGCTGTCGACCGATCTCGTCACCAGGCAGATCGAGGTGCGCACGCAAACGAAACTCGCCGCGCTGGTCGAGAATCGAACGTATCAACCCGGCGAGGTCATCATCCGCCAGGGCGAAGCGTCGCGGGATCTCCTGTTCCTCACGGAAGGCGTGGTCGAGATCTCGCGCAACGGCGCCGACGGCGAAGTCGTGCTCAACGAGATCGAGCCGCCCTACATTCTCGGCGACGTCGCCTTTCTCTTCGGCATGCCGCGGACAGCGACGGCGCGCGCCAAGACCGAGGCTAAGGTCTTCGTCGTCCGCTACGACGAGCTCAAGGACATGCTCAAGGAGCTGCCGTCCTGGGTGCATCCTTTATTGACCGCGCTCGCGAGCGACATGAAGTCACTGCACCACAAGAGCCAGACGCTTGAGAAGCGCGTCTCGGAAATCGAAGCGCAGGCCAAGCCCAAGACCTAGCCTCGTCTTTGTCAAGTTTTCGGAGTTATCGATGGACGCCCCGCTGATCGAATTCAGAAACGTCACCAAAAGCTTCGGCAGCCGGACGATCCTCGATCGCGTAAACCTCGAAATCCACGACGGCCAGACGACGACCATCATCGGCAAGAGCGGCACGGGCAAGAGCGTGCTGCTGAAGCACATGATCGGCCTGCTCGACCCGACCGAGGGCGAGATTCTCTTTCGCGGCAAGCCGATCAACCGCATGAGCCGCCGCGAGGTCGAGGAGTTCCGCGGGCAGTTCAGCTACTGCTTTCAGAACAACGCGCTGTTCGATTCGCTGACGGTGTTTCAGAACGTCGCGCTGCCGCTCCAGCAGACGACCAAGATGAGCGCGAAGGAGATCGAGGACAAGGTCATGCAGCGCATCGACCAGCTCGAGCTCTCTGAGGTTCCGCACAAATTTCCGTCGGAGCTCTCCGGCGGCATGCAAAAGCGCGTCGCTCTCGCGCGCGCGCTCATCACCGACCCGAAAATCGTCCTTTTCGACGAGCCGACCACCGGCCAGGACCCGATCCGCAAGAACGCGATCTTCAGCATGATCGTCCATAATCAGAAAAAGTTCGGCTTCACGACGATCATGATCAGCCACGACATCCCGGACGTCTTCTTCATATCCGACCGCATCCTGGTTCTCTACGAGCGGCAGATCATCTTTCAGGGGCCGTACGAGCAGATCGATACGCTCAAGCATCCGATGGTGGACGAGTTCGTGAAAAGCCTGGAGCATTTCCAGGACGAGCTCACCGGCCTGTATTCGAAGAAGACCTTCAACAAAGTCTACCAGCAGGCGGCGGCGCAGAAGCCCGAGGAAACTGTCACCGTCGCGGTCTTCACCGTCGACGACATGGACGGCCTCGCGGCGAACCTGGGCCACGCCGCGGCACAGGAAATCGTCCAGTCGCTCGCCGTCCACATAGACCGGCATCTCGGGAGCGTCGGCATCTCTAACCGCTTCGGCCGGAACCAGATCGTCTCGATCCTCTTCTCCACCGCCCGGACGGCGGCGGAAAACCTGATGGCGACACTCGCCGACGATCTGCAAGAGCGCGGACTCGCCGGCGCTTCCAGAGCCGACGGGGGTGACCGCTCGTACCCGCTCTCGGTTCAGGCCGGCCTCGCCGAAGGCAAGATCGGCGAGGAGATCGACGCGATCTCCGAGCGCGCCAAAGCCGCGCAAAGGGAAATCGCCCGCTTCCAATGCGGCTTGCCTGAGACCTCGTGACCTCCGGTCATTGCTCGAATCGGATTAAATTTTGCCGCTCACGCCACGTATTGACAGACTGTAACTGCCTATCAGGTGGTCACTTTTCGCCCTCGCTCGTTTCGAAATTACCCGATCACGACACCGGCCGAACATCCGTTAGAAAAAATCCAGTGGAAAATTGCGGCTGTTTGAGCTAATATCAGTATTGGTATGTTTCCTGCTCAGTATCGTGGCCTAAGGAAAGGTCACGATAGACCCTCCCCCTGGCTTACGAAAGACTAAATGCTGCCTTCTGAACTTCGTTTCTCCGCCGTAATCGCTTACTTTTCCATGGAGGTCGGGCTGGATAGCGCCATGCCGACTTACAGCGGTGGCTTGGGCATTCTCGCCGGGGACACCCTCCGTGCCGCAGCCGACCTCGGCTTGCCGATGGTCGGAGTCACCCTCCTCCATCGAAAGGGCTATTTTCGCCAAAAGCTCGATCCTGCCGGCAATCAGCTGGAAAGCCCGGCGGCCTGGTCGTTCGAGGAGTTGCTGGAGCCGCTGCCCGAGCGCACCACGGTCACGATCGAAGGGCGCGCGGTGCAGCTACGCGCCTGGCGTTTCGTCGTGCGCGGCGTCTTCGGCCACACTGTGCCGGTTTATTTCCTCGACACCGACCTGGAGGAGAACAGCGCCTGGGAACGCAGGCTCACCGACAACCTCTACGAAGGCGACCTGCGCCACCGCCTGTGCCAGGAGGTGGTTCTGGGAATGGGCGGGGTCGCGATGCTGGGCGCGCTCGGTTACGACCAGGTCAGCACCTATCACATGAACGAAGGCCACGCGGCGCTGCTCTCGCTCGCGCTGCTCGAGCGCCGGGTGAACGGCAACGGCATGAAGGGCGTTAGCGACAATGACCGCGAGGCCGTGCGCCAGCGCTGCGTCTTCACAACGCACACGCCGGTGCCCGCCGGCCACGACCAGTTTCCCGACGACCTCGCGCGCATCGTGCTCGGCGCCGACCGCGTCGCCGCGCTGAAGACGGTCGGCTGCATGCCCGGCGACCGGCTCAACATGACCTATCTCGCGATGTGCTTCTCGCGCTTCATCAACGGCGTCGCGATGCGCCACGGCGAAGTCTCGCGGGACATGTTCCCGCTCTATCCGATCGACTCGATCACCAACGGCGTGCACGCGCTCACCTGGACCTCGCCGCCGTTCCGCGCGATTTACGACAGCTACATCCCACAGTGGCGGCGCGATAACTTTTATCTCCGCTACGCGATCAAGATCCCGCTCGGCGAGGTGAGCCACGCGCACCTTCTCGCGAAGCAGGAGATGGTCGCGCGCATCGCGAGCCGCACCGGCATCGCGCTCGACGAGAAGATCATGACGCTCTGCTTTGCGCGCCGCGCGACCGCCTACAAGCGCGCCGATCTGCTCTTCACCGATCTGGAGCGCCTCAAGAAAATCGCGCACAACTCCGGGCCGTTCCAGGTGATATACTCCGGCAAGGCGCATCCGCACGACGACACCGGCAAGGCGATCATCCGGCGCATCTTCGAGTTCGCCGCGCGTCTAGAAAAGGACGTGCGCATCGTCTATCTGGAAAACTACGACATGGAGCTCGCGCGCTCGCTCTGCGCCGGCGTCGACCTCTGGCTGAATACGCCGCAGCGCCCGCTCGAAGCCTCCGGGACGAGCGGCATGAAAGCCGCACTCAACGGCGTGCCGAGTCTCAGCGTGCTCGACGGATGGTGGATCGAGGGGCACCTCGAAGGCGTGACCGGCTGGTCGATCGGCGACAGCGACGACGGCGCGGCCGATCCCGCGGGCGAGGCGGCTTCCCTTTACGACAAGCTCGAAAAAATCATCCTGCCGATGTTTTACAAGAACCCCGACGCCTACGCGCAGGTCCGCCGCTCGGCGGTCGCGCTCAACGGCTCCTTCTTCAACGCGCAGCGCATGGTGCTCCAGTATTTACGGAACGCGTATCTGGGCGTGGAGCCGTAGAAGAAGCCGTTATCTTTTTCTGTAGTTTCTCGACGAAACTTACCCCGCCGGCTTCTGTCCGACCAGCGCTTTGATCGACACGCGCGCTTTCATGCGCTGAATCCAGCCGCCTAAGCGCGGCAGCTCGGGCGACGGCAGCGCACCGTAGTCTTCGAGCCGGCCGAAGCGCGGCCAAAGATCGACGTCGGTCAGGCTGAACTCGCCTAAAAAATATTCCTTGTCGCCGAGCCCCTCTTCGAGGTAGCCGAGCATGCTTCGCAGCTCGCGCTGCTTCTCGGCGATCAGCTTCTGGTCGCGCTCCCCTTCTTTCTTGAAGAAGAACTCATCCCGCAGCGCGAAGTAGGTCACGTGCAGATGATTCATGCCGTAGTCGACGAGGATGCGCCCGCGCGCGCGGAGAAACGGGTCTTTCGGCATGAGCGGCGGGTTAGGATATTTTTCGTCGAGGTACTCGTTAATGATGCACGACTCGAAAAGTATTTTGCCGCCGTCGTCGATCACCGGCACCTTGCCGTAGGGATTGAGCTTGAGGAACTCGGGTTTTTTCTGGTCGCGCCGCGCGAGGTTGAGCGAGACGCGCTCGTACGCGAGCCCTTTTTCGTTGAGCGCGATTTTCACGCGGTCGCTGTTGGACGAAGGCACCGCGTCGTAAAGCCTGATGGCCATTTCTTTCCTCCGATGAAGGAGCCGGTCCTCACCGGCGTATCAACTCGGCGCGCGAGCGTCAATCGACGGCTCTACGCCAATGCTTGCACTTCGCAGCCGCGGCTGCGAAAAACAATTATGAGCGCCGACGACCTCCAGCGACTCGCGAATCAAAGGACCGTTCTTCTTACGACCTACCGCCGCGACGGGCGCGGCGTCGGGACGCCGGTCAACATCGCCGTCGAGAACGGCCGCGCGTACGTCCGCACGTACGAGAGCGCGTGGAAGCTGAAGCGCATCCGCAACAATCCCGACGTCGAGGTCGCGCCGTCGACGGCGCGCGGCAAGCCAACCGGTCCCGCGCTCCGCGCCCGCGCGCGGATTCTAAGCGGAGACGAAACCGAGCGCGCGAGCCGCGCAATCAATAGAAAACATCCGCTGCTCCACGGCGTCTTCGTCCCGATGTTCCATCGGCTGCGCCGCGAGAAGACCGTTTATCTGGAAATTTATTCGTCTTGAGAGGGGGTCACAAACGACCCCGAAAATCGGGACTTCACCCTTCTTGACGGTTCTCAGCGCCGGCGATAGTGGGGGATGTCATGACACCACCACTGCCGCCGCTGATTTGGATCGGCCTTACCGGGCTGAATCTGCTATTTCAGGTGTTCGACGGCGTACTGACGTACGAGGTGATGCACTACGGCGCCCGCGAGGCCAATCCGCTCGTCGACGCCGCGATCAGCGCCTGGGGCGCCGGGTGGGGGCTGTTTTTCTGGAAAGCGCTCGCCTGCACGCTGCTTTGCCTGATTTTCGCTATGCGCCACCGGCTGCACATGCTGGGCATCAAGGCGCTGGCGCTGACCGCGGCCGTCTACGGCCCGGTCGTCTTCCTGACGTTCTGCGAGCTGCTGTTGCAGCTCAGCAAGTAACCGCCCCTCAGCTTTTCTTATAAATTTGCTGCGCCAGGTAGTTCTGGTAGCCGACTTCCTCGATTTTGTGGAGTTGCGCCTCGATCCAGTCGATGTGCTCTTCCTCGTCGACCATGATGTGCTCCAAAAGCTCGCGCGTGACGTTGTCGCCGGCTTCGAGGCATGCCTTGATGCCGGGTTTGAGAATTTCCAGCGCGGCGTGTTCGAGCGCGAGGTCGTTCTCGAGCTGCTGCTTGACGGTCGAGCCGATCAGGATCTTGTCGTAGCCCGCCATGTTGGGGATGCCTTCCAGAAATAGAATGCGCTCGGTGACGTCGTCGGCGTGCTTCATCTCGCCGATCGATTCCTTCCAGATGTTGTCGTAAAGAACTTCGTAGCCCCAGTTCTTGCACATCTTCGCGTGGAGAAAATACTGGTTGATGCCCGTCAGCTCCTTCCGAAGCACATCGTTCAGCACCTTGAGTACCTGCGTGTTGCCCTTCATGGTTGACCTCCTTCGAATCGAAGTCGACGCTCGTCAGCGATGATTCTCTAGATTGCCGTCGCGGAAATCAAGACGCCGGCACGTCACACACATACACCGATTTCCCTTGCTTGGCAGGCGCGCCGCCCGCGTGATAAGTTATTTTTCGCCAAGGAGGAATGCCGATGAGCGCAGAGCCGAAGCCGTCGCCCGCGCGCGATAAATTTCACGAGCGGATTCACTCGAGCCACATGTACGGCCTCTGGGAGCTGGCGAGCCAGATGACGCCGAACCCGCAGCCCAAGGCGATTCCCTACATGTGGCCGTGGTCCGAGCTCGAGCCGATCATCAAAGCATCCGGCGAGATGGTGCCGGTTGGCGAGGAGCGCCGCGCGCTGCAATTGTTCAATCCCGGCCTCGGCGGCCGATGGGCGACAACGAATAATCTCATCGCGGCGGTGCAGCTATTGCTGCCCGGCGAAGTCGCGCGGGCGCATCGCCACACGCCGACGGCGATCCGCTTCATCATCGAGGGCTCCGGCGCCTACACCGCCGTCGACGGCGAGCGCGTCTACATGGAGCCGGGCGATCTGATCCTCACGCCGAGCTGGTCGTGGCACGACCACGGCAACGAGACGGACAAGCCGATCATCTGGATGGACGGCCTCGACATCCCGCTGATCGCCTCGCTCGACGCGATGTTCTTCCAGTTCTATTCGCAGGCGCAGGTGCCCGCGACGCGGCCGGCGAACTCTTCGAAACAGCTCCACGGCCACGCGCATCTCGCGCCTACGTGGGTCAAAGAAAAACCCAAGGCTTCTCCCCTGCTGCTCTATTCGTGGCGGCAGACGCGCGAAGCGCTTGAGGCCCTGCGCGCCCAGGAAGGCAGCCCGCACGACGGCATCTGCCTCGAATACCAGCATCCGCAGACCGGCGGGCCGGTCATGCCGACGATGTCGTGCAAGGTGCAGATGCTCCGCCCCGGCGAGCGCACGCGCGCGCACCGCCACACCGGCAGCTCCGTCTATCACGTCGTCCAGGGCGAGGGCGAGACGATCATCGACGGCCAGCGCTTCGCCTGGAGCAAAGGCAGCATCGTCGCGCAGCCCTCGTGGGCGCTTCACGAGCACGCGAACACCTCGGCGAAAGAAGACGCCGTGCTCTTCTCGATCAACGACGCCCCCGTGCTCGAAGCGCTCGGGCTCTACTACGAAGAGGAATTTACCGAAGGCGGCGGGCGCCAGCAGGTCGCCTCGACTTTTTCGTCCCATCCCTGATAGATAAGAGCGCATGGCTGCCCGCTCCGGCGCCGAATATTTATCGGGCCTCGCCGACGCGCGCGAGATCTGGTTCGACGGAACACGCGTGCGCGACGTCGCCGGCCATCCGATCCTCGGCCGCACCGCGCATACGCTCGCCGAGCTTTACGACCTACAGCGCGATCCAAAACTAGAATCCAAGCTCACTTATCCGTCGCCCAAGACCGGCGACCCGGTGAGCCTGGCCTTCATCCAGCCCCGCAGCATCGACGATCTCGTCCGCCGCCGCGTGATGTTCAAGCACTGGGCGGACTTCAGCGGCGGCATGCTCGGACGCACCCCGGATTATCTGAATGCGATCCTCGCGGGCTCTGCGTCGTCGGCGGATTATTTCGGGCGCAACGGGCACGAGTACTCCGGGCGCATCGTCGAGTATTACGAATACTGCCGCGAGCGCGATCTCTGCGCGACGCACACGTTCGTCGATCCGCAGATCAACCGCGCGCTCAGCCAATCCGAACAGGCCGATCCCACCGTACCGCTCCACATCGCGGGCGAGAGCGAGAAAGGGCTGGTCGTCTCCGGCGCGCGCATGCTCGCGACGCTCGCGCCCTACGCCGACGAGCTACACGTATTCCCCTCGCCGTCGCGCACACAGCAGAGCGACGCGCCGCGCTTCGCGTTCGCCTTCGCCGTGCCCATCGCGACCGCGGGACTGAAGTTCATGTGCCGAGAGAGCTTCGATATCGGCGGGCCAAGCGGCGATTATCCGCTGACAGCGCGCTACGAGGAGATGGACTGCGTGGCCGTCTTCGAAGACGTCGTCGTGCCGTGGGAGCGCGTCTTCTTGAAGGGCGACATTGGCCTGTGCAATCGCCTTTTCCGCGAGACGCCCGCGTTTCTCCACGGCATCCATCAGTTCACGACCAAAAACCTCGCCAAGGCCGAGTTCGTCCTCGGCGTCGCAACGCTCATCGCCGAGGCGATCGGCCGCGCCGGGCTGCCGCAGTACCAGCAGATGCTGGGCGAGATCGTCGACGCGGTCGAGACCGAGCGCGCGTACTTGAGGGCGGCGGAGGCCGACGCGATCACCGACGCGAGCGGCTTCGTCCACCCCAACCCGGACATCCTCTCAACGGCGCGCAATTATTTTCCGAAAATCTATCCGCGCCTGATCGAGATTCTGCAGCTGATCGGCTCGAGCGGTCTCATGGCGACGCCCGCCGAGCGCGATCTGAAATCGCCGGACATCGAGAGGGACATCGAGCGCTACTACCAATCGGCGACGCTCATGGGCAAAGAGCGCGTGCGGCTCTTTCGCCTCGCGTGGGACCTGGCGTGCAGCTCCTTCGCGGGGCGGCAGGTGTTGTACGAGAGATTTTTCGCGGGCGACCCGTTTATGCTGATGGCGAACCGCTTCGCCGCGTACGACAAGAGCGAAGTCGTCGCGCGCGTGAGGGCGTTGCTCGCGCGCCGCGAGACGGATGATAAGGAGTGATCATGAATATCGACTTTCATTGCCATATTTATCCCGAGGCCTATTTGAAGAAGCTCGAAGCTTCGACGGGCGATGTGCGCATCGAGACCAACGCCAAGGGCGAGAAGATCATCGTCAGCATGGGCGCCAAAGCCGGGCCGGTGACGCCGGAGTTCTTCGACATCGATCTCCGCGTCGGCACGATCCGGGAGCACCGCGTCGACATGCAAGTGCTCTCGACGCCGCATCCCGGCGTCGACCGCTTTTCGGCGGAAGAAAGCGCCGAGATGAGCCGCATCATCAACGACGGCCTCGCGAAGTCGGTGAAAAAACACCCGAAGCATTTTCAGGGCCTCGCGATGCTGCCTTTAATCGACACCAAGGCCGCACTCAAAGAGCTCGACCGCGCGATTTTGGATCTCGGCTTAAGCGGCATGTGCATGCTCACCAACGTCGCCGGCAAGACGCTCGACTCCGAATTTCTCCTGCCGGTGTACAAGCGCGCCGAAGAGCTGCGAGTTCCGATCTTCATCCATCCGACGACGCCGCTCGGCGCGCAGGTGATGCAGGAGTGGCGTCTGGCGGTGATCCTCGGTTTCGAATTCGACGTGATGCTCTCAGCCACGCGCCTCGCCTACTCCGGCGTGCTGGAGCGATTTCCCGAGCTCCATTTCGTCGTCTCGCATCTCGGCGCCGGCCTGCCGTTTCTCGCCGGGCGCATCGACCGCGGCTACCACGACCCGACGTGCGGCATCAAAACCAAAAAACCGACGTCGGATTATCTCAAAGACCTCTACTGCGACACCGTCTGTTTCTATCAGCCGGCGCTCAAGATGGCTTACGAATTCTACGGGCCCGAGCGCATGGTGCTCGGCAGCGACTTTCCGCTTTTGATCGGCGACCTCCCCGGCGCTGTGCCGAGCATCGAGGAAATGCAGATACCCGAGCGCGACAAAAAGAAGATCCTCGGTGAGAACGCCGAGCGGCTGTTGAAGCGGGCCTGATTTTGACGTAGCGGTGTAGGCGTACCCAGCCAATTAAGGAGCGTCGTATGGCGAGATTCACCCTCAAGGTTAACGGCAAGACCCACGTCGTCGATGCCGATCCCGAGATGCCGCTGCTCTACGCGCTGCGGGACGATCTCAAGCTGAACGGCCCCAAGTTCGGCTGCGGCCTCGCGCAGTGCGGCGCGTGCGCCGTCCTCATCGACGGCAAAGCCGTGCGTTCCTGCTCGCTCGAGGTGAAGGATGTCCGCGGCCGCGCGGTCACGACGCTCGAAGGGCTCGGCACGGCGAAAAATCCGCATCCCCTGCAGAAGGCGTTCATCGAGGAGCAGGCACTCCAGTGCGGCTACTGCATCAACGGCTTCATCATCGGCGCCAAGGCGCTGCTCGACTCCAATCCCAAGCCGACCGATGCCGAGATCAAGGAGGCGCTCGCGGGCAACCTCTGCCGCTGCGCCACGCACACGCGCATTCTCCGCGCGGTCAAGCGCGCTTCGGGACAGGCGGTCTGAGGAGACTTCGATGAAAACCGAATTATCGCGCCGCGAGCTGCTCAAGGCCGGCGGCGCGCTGATCGTGAGCTTCAATCTCTTCCCCGCGCTCGACCTTTTCGCCGGCGAGGCGCAGGCGCCCGGCACGCCCGACCCGACGCAGCTCGACTCCTGGATCGCCGTGGCAAAAGACGGCACCGTAACGGTCTTCACCAGCAAGGTCGAACTCGGCACCGGGGTCAAGACCGCGCTCGCGCAGATCGCCGCGGAAGAACTGGACGTGCCGCTCGGCCGCATCCGGATCGACATGGGCGACACGGATAAGACGATCGACCAGGCGACGACCTCCGGCAGCCGCACGATCGAGCGCGCCGGGCCGCAGATCCGCCAGGCCGCCGCCGCGGCGCGCAAGGAACTATTGCGCCTCGCCTCCGAGCGCCTCGGCGCGCCCGCGGAGAAGCTCACCGTCAAGGACGGCGTCGTGAGCGTCGCCGGCAACCCGTCGAAGCGCGTCAGCTACGCGCAGCTCGTCGGCGGCAAGCGCTTCAACACGACGATCCAGGCCGAAGGCCGGCTCGGCGAGATGAAGCTCGCGCAGGACGTCAAGCCGAAGGACCCCAGCGAATACGAGACCGTCGGCAAATCGATCGCGCGCCTCGATCTTCCGCCGAAGACGACGGGCGAGGCGATCTATGTCCACGACGTGCGCATTCCCGGGATGCTGCACGGCCGCGTCGTCAGACCGGCGGTCGTCAACTCGGCGCCGGCAAGCATCGACGAAGCGTCGATCAAGGACATCCCCGGCGTCGTCAAGATCGTGCGCGAAGGCGCCTTCGTCGGCGTCATCGCGAAAACCGAGTGGGCGGCGATCAAGGCCGCGCGCACCCTCAAAGTGAATTGGAACAAGCCCGCGTTCCAGCTGCCCGCGAACCGCGAGAAGCTCGACGAATACCTCACGACCAACAAGAGCTTCACGACGCTCAAGCAGGTCGAGAAAGGCGATCCCACCGCCACGATCGATAAAGCCGGCAAGCGCTACGAGGCGGTCTTTCGCTGGCCGTTCCAGATGCACGGCATGATCGGACCGTCCTGCGCCGTCGCGGACGTGCGCGGCAACAAGGCGACCGTCTGGTCCGGCTGCCAGGGGCCGTTCCGCACCCGCGCGTCGATCGCGAGCCTGCTGAAAATTCCCGCGGAGAACGTGCGTATCGTCTATCACGAGGCCTCGGGCTCCTACGGCCGGCTCAGCAACGACGACGGCGCCGAAGACGCCGCGCTCCTCTCGCGCGCTGTCGGCGCGCCGGTGCGCGTCCAGTGGATGCGCCACGACGAGCACGGCTGGGAGCCGAAAGGCCCGGCGCAATTGCAGAAGGTTCGCGCCGCCGTCGCGGACGGCAAGATCGTCGCCTGGGAATTCGTGGATTACAGCCTGCCGTGGACGGTCGCGGCGACGACGACGCTTCTCGCCTCGCAGCAGATCGGCCTCGCGGCGAAAGTTCCCGGCCAGGGGAACGGCAACCAGGGCGGCGGCGAGATCTACGCCTTCGACAATACCAAAGTCCTCGCCGAGGAAATCCCCTGGATGAAGCCCGAGGCGAATCCGCTGCGCACGAGCAACCTGCGCGCGCCGGGGCAATTGTCGCGCTGCTTCGCCAGCGAGACGCTGCTCAGCGAGATCGCCGCCGACTTCGGCGTCGATCCGATCGAGCTGCGGCTGCGCTACCTCGCGTCGGACAAGCGCGCGGCCGACGCGCTCAAGAAGGTGGCGGAAAAAGCGGAATGGCGCACGCGGCGCCAGCCGTCTGAGAATCCCGGCGCGGCTATCCCCAAAGGGCGCGGCGTCGCGATGACGCGGCGCGCCGGCGGCTACACCGCTGCGATCGCCGACGTGGAGGTCGAGCGCGCGACCGGCAAGGTCGCGGTCAAGCGCGTGACGCTGTCGCACGACTGCGGCCTCATCGTCAATCCCGACGGCGTCAAGAACCAGGTCGAGGGCAACATCGTCCAGGGCGTGAGCCGCGCGCTCTACGAGGAAGTCGCATTCGACGCGAACGGCGTCACGAGCCTCGACTGGGTGACCTACCCGATTCTCAGATTTCCCGACGTGCCCGAGCTCGACGTCCTTCTCATCGACCGGAAAGATATCGCGCCGCTCGGCGCCGGCGAGTTATCGACGGTGCCGATCCCGGCGGCGATCGCCAACGCGATCTTCGACGCGACCGGCGCGCGCATGCGCGACGTGCCGTTCACGCCCGCGCGCGTGCTCGCGGCGCTCAAGGCGGCGAAGGCCGCGTAGTGCCGCGATGAATCCTTTGCGCGCCGGATTGCTCCTCGCGCTTTTTCTTCTCGCAACGCCTTCCGCGCGCGCGGCGGCGCCGCTTACGCGCGTCGTGATGACGACCGGCTCCTTTGCTGAGCGCGAGGGCGTCGTCTACGTCGCGCAGGACCAGGGATTCTTCCGCAAATACGGAATCGATTTGAGCTTTGTCCAGGTGCGGAGCGGCCCCGTCGGCATGTCGGCGCTCGCCGCCGGCGAGTCGCAGTTCCATTGGGGCTCCGTCACGGCGGCGAATCTCGGTGCGATCGCCGAGGGCGCCGACATCGTCTTCATCGCGGGCTTCATCAACAAGCTCACCGGCGCCTTCGTCGTAAACTCGAAAATAAGAAGTCCACAGGACATCAAGGGCAAGACGCTCGGCGTCAACAGCCTGAGCGGCGGCGGCTGGATGTTCACGATGCTTGCGCTCGACCACTGGGGCCTCGAGCCCAAGCGCGACGGCATCTCGATCCGCGCGCTCGGCAGCGACGGCGTGCGCGCCGATGCGCTGTCTTCGGGCGTCATCGATGGATGCCAGATCGGCTACACCTTCGCCGCGCTGCTGCAAAATAAGGGCTTCCGCGTCCTCGCAGATTTGGAAAAGCTGTCGATTCCATATCAGGGCTCGGGTTTGATGGCGCGCCGCGCCTTCGTCACGTCCCAGCCGGTCGTCGTCGAGAACACGCTCCGCGGCCTGCTCGACGCCGTCGCGTTCATCCGCAACCGCGAGAACAAGGCGTCGGTGATGAAAAGCCTCGCGCGCGGGCTCCGCCTCTCGCGCGTCGAGGACGCGGAGGAAGGCTGGCATAGCATCGTCGATATCTACGAGAAGAAAATCTACCCGAGCACCGACGGCATCGCCAACGTCATCCGCCTCCTCGGCGCGACCAACGAGAAGGTGCGGCGCTTGAAGGCGGCGGACTTAGTCGAGACTTCCGCCGTGCGGAAATTGGAGAAAGAAGGAAGGTTCTGATCGGAGCGCAACGTAAACGTAAAAGAAGACACACCCGCGCAAGTTATTCACTTACGAGCTTCTTCTCCAGATACCTCTCGTAAATCCGATACAGCGTCTCCATCGACGCGATGTCGATCCATTCGTTCTCGGCGTGGAGGTTGCCGATGAGGGGGCGCGTCATGATGACGGGGATGCCGAACTGGCAGATATAGCGCGCGTCGCTGCCGCCGTGCTCGCGGATGAGCATGGGCGCCTGGCCGGTGATCTCTTCCGTCGCGGCGAGATACAGCGGGTCGGGCTCAACACGCGTGGGCTCGGCGGCGAGGATCAGCTCGCATTCGACCCCGCTCGCCAGGCGCTCGACGGCCGCGAACATCTCGCGCGCCCTGTATGGCGGCGGAAAGCGGATGTCGCACACCGCCTCGGCGGACGAAGGGATGCGGTTGACGACGCGGTTCTCTGTATGGATCTGCGTCACGGCGCAGGTCGGATGCCAGTGGTCTTCGCCGCCGGTGAGCGTCGCGAAATGATCACGGATGCGCTCGAGTGCGCCGACGATCCGCTCCATCGGATTCACGACGAGCCACGGGCGCGAGGCGTGTCCCGACGGACCGTGCGCCGCGAGCCGCAAATGCAGAATCCCTTTTTCCTCGACGGCGATCTCGTGGATCGTACCGGAGTCGGGAAGGATCGCGACGCCGCAGCGGAAACCCGTCTTCTCGAACAAAAAGCGCGTGCCGTGGTTGCCGCCGTGCTCCTCGTCGGAGGTGACGGCGAGGCCGAGCGAGATTCCCGGGCGGCGCTCGTGGAAGTCGCGGAAGATTTCGAGCAGGATTGCGAGCTCCCCTTTCATGTCGCCGCTGCCGGGTCCGTAGATTCTCCCGTCGCGCACCGTCGAGCGATATTCGGTGCCTTCCGGGCGCGCGACGACGTCGAGGTGCGCGAGCAGCATCACCTCGGGACGCTCGACGCCGGCCGGCAGGACGACCGCAGACGGGCTCCCTTCCTCTTTGAAGCGCCGCACCTCGACTGCGTCGCTCTCGGCATG
>DATDFN010000218.1:0-20567 GCA_036522615.1 Binatia bacterium
GAGCCCGTGCGCACCAGGCCCGCATAGCGCTGGCGGATAAAAACATTGACGTTGACCACCTTCGCGTCGCTGCTGAGCTGCGTATCCTGGACGACACCCACTTCTACGCCGCGATAGTACACCGGCGAGTTAGGGCGCAGCGAGCCGGCTTTATTCGCCACGAGGACGATCTTGAGACCGCGGCGCTCCAGGATCACCGGAGAGGTTTCCAGACCGGCGAAGTCCTTCTTCTCCGAACCGGTTCCCGGCAGGACTTCGATATGGGGCCCGGAAATCACGGTTCCCAGTCCACTGATGTTGCCGAGGCCGAGCTCCGGGCGGACGATCCAGAAAACCGAGCCCTCGCGCGCGACGGAAACGCGCGCGCGCGTCAGACGCGCCGTGACGATCGCGTGGTCGAGGTCGTCCGCGAGTTCGACCGCCGTTACTTGACCGATCGGCACTCCTAGATGCTGAATCCACGTCTCGCCGGCTCTTATGCCGTCGGCGTCCTTGAAGACGATTGTAACCGTAGGGCCGTACGCGCGCGACCGCTCAAAGACCAGATAACCGGCGACGACAGCGGCGACCAATGGAACGACCCAGATGATCGGGAACCTCCAACGGCGCTTGCGGACGGCGGCCTTGGGCAGATCGTCTCGATTTTCGGCGTTCTGTTCGGAATCGCTCATTTGTCTTTTTCCGCCTCCCAGATCAACTTCGGATCGAAGCTCAACGTGGCGAGAATCGTGAGCACAACCACTGAGGCGAACGGCAGCAGCCCCGGACCTGGGTAAACGCTCGCCAGCTGCTGCAATCTCACGAGCGCCACGAGAATCGCGAGGAGAAAGACGTCGAGCATCGCCCACGGACCGATCGCGTCGATGAACTTGAAGATCAACGTGCGCTCGCGACGGCGGGCGTCGGAGCCGAGCTTCGCCGTCGCGGTCAGATAGAAAAGGCCCAGCAGCTTGCAGAACGGGATGACGATGCTGGCGAGAAAAACGATCACGGCCACGAGATATTGGTCGTCCTGGAAGAGCCTGACGCACCCGTCCCAAATCGTATTCTCCGTGTACGCGCCGTAATAATACATGCGGAGAATGGGGTAGATGTTCGCCGGCACGTATAGGATGAGCGCGGCCAGCGACAAAGCCGCCGTGCGCGCAAGGCTATCGCGGCCGCGTCGGGCGAGGATCGTGCCGCAGCGGCTGCATTCCGCCACCATGCCCGGCGCGATTTCTTCCAATAATTGTCTCTGATTGCAGGTGGGACAGGCGACGATGGTTTCCATCGGAAAAAGTGCTACAGATTATAATGGTTTACCGGCAACGCGGCAACGGGATACCTATGGCCTTACGCATCGAAGATTACGCGCTGGTCGGCGACTGTGAGACCGGAGCCTTGGTGGGCCGGGACGGGTCGATCGACTGGCTTTGTTTTCCCCGCTTCGATTCCCCCGCTTGCTTCGCCGCGCTCCTCGGAACGTCGGATCACGGCCGTTGGCAAATCGCGCCCGTCGGAGGAGCTCGGGGCGTCCGGCGGCGGTATCGTGAGGGTACGCTCATCCTGGAAACCGAGTTCGAGACCGCCGAGGGCGCCGTAACGCTGATCGACTGCATGCCGCCGCGCACCAAAAGTCCCGATATCGTCCGCATGGTAGTGGGAAAGCGCGGTAAAGTTCGCATGTGCGTCGAGCTCATCATTCGGATGGATTACGGATCGCTCGTACCGTGGGTCAGACGCGTGAAGGGCGGGATCTACGCGGTCGGCGGACCCGACGCGCTGCTGCTTACGACGCCCATCGAACTCTCAGGGGAGAATTTTCGGCATGTGGGGGAGTTCATGGTCGCCGAGGGACAGCGCGTGCCGTTCATCCTCACATGGGGCTCATCGCATCTGCCAGCTCCCGTTCAAGCGGATCCTGAGAAAGAAATCGGCGTGACGGAGAAATGGTGGCGCGAGTGGTCGCAGCGCTGCACCTATGACGGCGAATGGCGTGAAGCGGTCGTGCGCTCGCTGATCACGCTGAAAGCCCTCACCTATGCGCCGACCGGCGGTCTCGTCGCTTCGGTCACGACTTCGCTCCCCGAATGCATCGGCGGCGTGCGCAATTGGGACTACCGGTATTGCTGGCTGCGCGATTCCACGTTCGCGCTCTACGCTCTCATGATGGGCGGCTATGCCGAGGAGGCGAAGGCATGGCGCGAGTGGCTGCTCCGGGCCGTGGCCGGGAAGCCCTCGCAGGCGAGCATCATGTACGGCGTCATGGGAGAGCGCCGCCTGCCCGAGCTGACGCTCGACTGGCTTCCGGGCTACGAAGGTTCCGCGCCGGTGCGCATCGGCAATGCCGCATGGCAGCAATTTCAGCTCGACGTTTACGGCGAGATAATGGACTCGCTCCATTTCGCCAGGCGTGTCGGTCTCGAGCTGGACGAGAACACATGGAAGTTGCAATGCGCGCTCACGAACTTCGTCGAGTCCGCATGGTGCGAGCCCGACGAGGGAATCTGGGAGGTGCGCGGGCCGCGGCGGCATTTTACTCATTCGAAAGTAATGGCGTGGGTCGCGCTCGATCGTGCCGTCAAAGGCATCGAGCGCTGCGGGCTCGACGGACCGGCGGGCCGCTGGCGCGAGGTCCGTGACAAGATCCATGCGGAAGTTTGCACGCGCGGCTTCGATCCGCAGCTCGGGTCGTTCGTGCAGTACTACGGCGGTAAAGAGCTCGACGCGAGCCTGCTGATGATTCCCTTGGTGGGCTTTTTACCGGCGACCGATCCGCGCATGCTCGGCACTGTCAAAGCGATCGAAGAGCGGCTCGTGCACGGCGGCTTCGTCAACCGCTACACCGAAGCGCCGCAGGTTGACGGTCTTCCGCCCGGCGAAGGCGCATTCGTCGCCTGCACCTTCTGGCTCGCCGACAATCTCGCGCTCCAGGGGAGGCACACGGAAGCCCGGAAGATATTCGAGCGGCTGCTCGCGATCCGCAACGATGTCGGGCTGCTCTCGGAAGAATACGACCGCGAACGCCGGCGCCTGGTCGGAAACTTTCCGCAGGCATTTTCGCACGTCGGTCTCATCAATACCGCCTGCAACTTGAGCCGCGGCGGCGGGCCGGCGCACGACAGAAAAGAGAGTTGAGGCCTTATATTGCCCGCAGCAGTGCGACAGGGAAGGAGCGAAAAACATCGCCGAGGCGCAGCGGCTTTTTTTCGCCGCCGGCGTCGAGCTCTTCGCCGGTAAAAACATTGATCCAACGGGTCGCGCTGCCGTCCGGCAGTTCGATCGTGCTTTCGCCCCACACAGTTTCCCCGAGCGGTGCCGAGCCCGCAAGGCGCGCGGTGAACCGCGGCACCGCGGCAATGACGGCGCGTTGGCCGCTCCGACGCAAAAGCGCGCAGACATTTTCTCTCATGTTCCCGCTGCCGTAGAGCGCCGCATAGTCGCCGGATTGAAATAACTTTTTTTCCTCACGGCGCAGATTTAAGCCTTTGTAAATCGTGTACAGCTTAACGCGCCCGTCGCTCCAGCGCTGCAGTAACTCGCGCACAAGACCGGCACGGTCTTCTTTCTCTCTGCGTCTAATTTCCCTGAGCATTCCCGATCGCCGTTCGAAATCGACCGGTCCGCGGTTGTCCGGGTCGACGAAGTGCAGATCCCAAAGCTCCGTGCCTTGATAGAAATCCGGAACGCCCGGCGAGGCGATTTTGAGCACCGTCTGTGAAAGCGAATTGAGCATGCCGTGAAAGGCGATCTTCTGCGCGAACGGCAGAAAATCGTTCAAAAAGCCCGTCGGCGGCTCGGCTTTGAGAAACTCTTCGGCGAAGCCGACGAACGCCTCCTCGTAGGCGATATCGGGTTTTAACCATTCGGTGTGAACCTTCGCTTCGCGCACCGCCTTGATCATGTAGGCTTTCAACCGCTCGCGGTATTCTTCCGCGTCGCCTTCGAGCGGAAAGCTGCCGCAGAGGGTCTGGTACAAAAGATATTCGTCGTTCGGGTCGGGAACTTCCTTGCCCTTCGCGCCGCTGCGCTTGGGGTTCAGCCCGCGCCAGCCCGAGATCGCCTTTTCCCATTCCTCGGGCAGCTCGGAAAGAGCATTGATGCGCGCGCGCATGTCTTCGCCGCGCTTGGTGTCGTGCGTCGCGGTTGCGCTAAGCGCGTTCGGCCAGCGTTCGGCGCGCGACGTATTATAGTGATGAAAAGTTTCGAGGCCGACGCCGAATCGGCTCGGGTCGCCGCCGACCTCGTTCAGCGAGACGAGGCGGTTGTAAATGTAAAGGACCGTGTCCTCGAATCCCTTCGCCATCAGCGGACCCGTGAGCTGCTGGAAGCGCATGATGAAATGAATCCACTGGTTGCGCTCTTCGGGCGGCAGCGGCCGCGCCGGAGCGAGAAACAGAAACCGCTCGATAAATCCGAGCTCCAGCCGAAGGCCGGGGTTCGATTCCTTCGCGCGGCTCACCGCCTCCTGAAGTCGGAAGCGGTCTTCGTCGCTGTAGTCCTCGCTGTTGACATAGGTGCGATAGATGGGGAAGAACGCGAGCACCTCGACCAGGCCGCGCTTCAGGCCGTAGAGCGTTATGTCGGCAGCGTAGCGGTCGCGGCTCGATATCGCTTTTATGAGCCGTGCGAGCGAATCGACATCTCCCGCCATATGCTTGCCGATGATCAGCCGCTTCTTGTCGCTGACGAGGTCGAGATACGGCGTATGGAAGTCGGCGAAGCGCCGGTAGATATCGGAGAACGACTGCTCGTTTTGCCTGTCGCAGAAGAGCCCGTTCAAATAATTCAAAAACTGATAGCCGGTCGTCCCCTGGATCGGCCAGCTTTCGGGAAGCGGCTCGTCTAGGGCGAGAATTTTTTCTACGGTGACGTAAGCGTCGCCCGCGTATTGCCGCAGTCGTCGGAGATAGTTCGCCGGATCGTACAGGCCGTCGATGTGGTCGACCCGAAGACCGGTGATTTTTCCCTCGCGCACGAGCTGCAAAATCAGCGCGTGCGTGGCGCGGAAAACCTTCTCATCCTCGACGCGCACGGAGATCAGCTCGTTGATGTTGAAGAATCTCCGATAGTTGATTTCTTCCGTCGCGACTTTCCAGAACGAGAGGCGGAAAAGCTGCTCGGAGAGAAGCTGGTCCAGCGCGTTGAAGCTTTCGGGCTTGCCGGGCTCGCCGTTGAGACGCGCGACGTTCCCCTCTATGAAGGCCTTGATGTCGGCGTTGGTCGTGTAAAGCTCCCACAGCATGCGCTTGACGAAGCTGATTTGCGCCGCGCGATCGGCTTCTTCGTCTTTCGGAGGGAGATTCTTCAGCACGTACAGAACGCCGAGCAGCTTGATAAAGTCGGCATGATCGCCGCCGAGCTTTCGCCGCAGCGCGCCGAGACCCTGATTGAAAACCGTCGCGTACGCTTCGATGTAAACCGGCAGGGTCAGATTATAATAGCGGACCTTCAGGCCGTTCTCGCCGTACTCGAGTCTGATCTCGCCTTTCTCCAGCGACTCCCCGTAAAAGCTGCCCAGGAATGGCGCTAGCACTTTTCCCTTGATGCTTTCATAAGGATAGCTCCAGTCGATGTCGAAAAAGTCCGCATAGGGAGAGGATTGACCGTTCTCCAGGATGTCCATCAACATGCGGTTCTCGCCGTCGAACGCCATGTGATTGGGCACGATATCCTGAATCCAGCCCATGCCGCGCCCGCGGGCCTCGGCGGCGAGCGCGTCGAAATCGTCCGCCGTGCCCAGCTCCGGGTTCAGGCGATTGGGATCGACGACATCGTAGCCGTGCGTGCTTCCCGCACGGGCTTGAAAAATCGGCGAGGCGTAAACGTCGGATATCCCCAAATCGTCGAGATATCCGAGGATGGCCTTCGCCTGCGCGAACGGAAAGCCTTTGTGGAACTGGAGGCGGTAAGTGGCCGTGGGGATTCTCGGTTCAGGCATGGCGCTCGCCTTGGGATGATTTGCGTCTCGGCCGCGGACGCGCAGCCGGCTGCTCGCCGTTCGTCGGCTCGCCACGCAGACGGAAAAGCGCCAGCGAGCGTCCCTCGAGATCGAACACTTCGCCCCCGCGGCTCACCTGCTCCGCCGGCCGGCCGGAGGGCTCGCGCGTGTCGAGCAAGAGCTCCCACCTGAGCCGCGGCTTGTGCGCCGGAAGCACGAACGGCAGCGGCTCGTGGTGGGAGTTGAGGAGGATCAGCAGCGTATCGCCGACGACCCGGTTGCCGCGCTCGTCGAGCTCCTCGATCGCATCGCCCGCCACGCGCAGGCCGAAGCAGCGCATCTCGGGATTATTCCAATCATCATCCGTCATCTCTTTTCCGTCGAGGCGAAACCAAGTGAGGTCCTTGACCTCGGAGCCACGGATCTTCCGGCCTAGAAAAAAATGGCGACGCCGCAGCACCGGCTGTTCCTGAAAGATCTTGATCAGGTAGCGCGTGAAGTCGAGCAGCTCCTGCCGCGGTCGGTCGAGTTCCCAGTCGATCCAGGAGATCTCGTTGTCCTGACAGTACGCGTTGTTGTTGCCCTTCTGCGTGCGGCCGATCTCGTCGCCGGCGAGCATCATCGGCACGCCCTGTGACAGGATGAGGGTTGCGAGAAAATTCCGCATCCGCCGCAACCGGAGCGCCAACACCGCCGGGGCGTCGGTCGGCCCCTCGGCGCCCGAGTTCCAGCTCAGGTTGTCGCTGTTGCCGTCCTGGTTGTTTTCGCCGTTCGCCTCGTTGTGCTTCTCGTTGTAGCTGACTAAATCGTGGAGCGTGAAGCCGTCGTGCGCCGTGACGAAGTTGATGCTGGCGTAGGGCTGCCGACCGTTCCGGCCGTAGAGATCGGAGGAGCCCGTGAGGCGGTACGCGAGACCGCCCACCTGCCCGCCGTCGCCCTTCCAATACCGGCGCACGGTGTCGCGGTAGAGCCCGTTCCACTCCGCCCACAATACGGGGAAGTTTCCGACCTGATAGCCGCCCTCGCCGAGATCCCACGGCTCGGCGATAAGCTTTACCTGCGAGAGGATCGGGTCCTGATGAATGATGTCGAAGAAGGCGCCGAGACGATCGACCGCGTGCAGCTCGCGCGCGAGCGCGGCCGCCAGATCGAAGCGGAAGCCGTCGACGTGCATCTCCAAGACCCAGTAGCGCAGGCTGTCCATGATGAGCCTGAGTACCTGCGGGTGCGTCATGTCGAGCGTGTTGCCGCACCCGGTGTAATCCATGTAATAGCGCCGATTGTCGGGAACCAGGCGGTAGTAAGATGCGTTATCCACTCCGCGGAAACAGATGGTCGGACCTAGATGATTGCCCTCGCCGGTGTGGTTGTAGACCACGTCGAGAATCACCTCGATGCCTTCGCGGTGCAGCGCCTTGACGAGCGTCTTGAACTCGTTGACCTGCTGGCCTAAGACGCCGCTGTGCGAATAGCGCGCCTCCGGCGCGAAGAAACCGATGGAGTTGTAGCCCCAGTAGTTCGTTAGCCCGCGGTCGACGAGATGCTTGTCGGTGACGAACTGATGCGCCGGCATCAGCTCGACGGCCGTGATGCCCAGCTCCACCAAATAATCGATGACCGCGGGGCATGCGAGACCTGCGTACGTGCCGCGGAGCTCCCGCGGCACTTTCGGGTGGCGCGCGGTGAATCCCTTCACGTGCATTTCATAAATTAGAGTACGGTGCCATGGAATCCGCGGCGGCGTGTCGTCGCTCCAGGTGAACGCCGGATCGATGACCATGCATTTCGGCAAACCGGCGGCGCTGTCGAGCCGGTCGATCGAGAGGTCGGCCTGCGGATGGCCGAACTTATACGCGAAGAGCGAGTCGTTCACGTCGATATTACCGGCGACCGCCTTCGCGTACGGGTCGATGAGCAGCTTGGCAGGATTGAACCGGTGGCCATCGTTCGGAGCGTAGGGGCCGTGCACGCGATAGCCGTAGAGCTGCCCCGGCCGCGCCTCGGGCAAATAGACGTGCCAGATGTGCGCGTTACGGTCGACCATCGGGATGCGCGCCGATTCGCGGCTCGCGTCCGGCGTATCGAACAGGCACAGCTCCACTTTTGTCGCGTTCTCGGAAAAAATCGAAAAATTGACTCCGGAACCGTCCCAGGTCGCGCCTTGCGGAAAAGGACTTCCGGTCCAGACGATCCAGCTCATCGCTCGCTCCTTCCGCTCACCGCCTCGCGCCTGAACAGCGCGAAAGCCCGGCCGGCGATCTCCAGGGTCATCGGGCGATCGCCGTCGATGACGCGCTCGAGCGCGCTGCCTTTCCCCTGCCACTTCGCTTCCGCGGAGTCGATCACCTTGCTCCACCTTCCGGAGAGAAGTGAAGTCTCGAAGTTCTGCGGCTTCGAATCGAAATTGAAGACGATGAAGCTCTCGCTGCCGCCGCTCCAGCGCCGGACGAACAACAGGTGTTTTTTCTCCCAGGCGGCGACTTCCATCGCGTGTTTGTCATGCGACGCGAGGCTCGGCGTCTCCTTCCGGATACGCATCAGTTCGCGGTAGAATTCGAAGAGCGCTGCATGCGGCTGCTTTGTGCGCAGATCGAGATTCAGCTTCGCGCTTTGAAATGTCGCTTCGTCTTGGGGATCGGGCGGCTCCTCGGAAGATTGGAACTCTTCGCGCCGTCCCTTCCGCACCGCGTCGATCAGCCCGGGATCGCTGTGGCTGATGAAGTAAGGAAACGGAGCGCCCTCGCCGTATTCCTCGCCCATGAAAAGAAGCGGGATGTAAGGCGCCAGCAACACCGCCCCCGCGGCGAGCTTGGCGGATTCGAATCCGGCGAGATGAATCAGGCGCTCGCCGCGCATGCGGTTTCCGACCTGATCGTGGTTCTGCGAGAAGATGATGAATCGTTTTCCGGGAATGTCGCGCGAGTCGCTGCCGTGGCGGCGCTTGCGAAAAGGCGAGAATTCGCCGGTATAGACAAAACCCTCGCGAAACGCCTTCGCCATCTGATCGAGGCGACTGTAGTCCTCGTAATAGCCGAAACGGTCGCCGGTAAGGAGCACGTGGACGCAGTGATGAAAATCGTCGCTCCACTGAGAATCGAGCCCGAGGCCGCCGAGCTCGCGCGGCCTTAGCAGCCGCGCGTCGTTGTCGGCGCTCTCGGGCATGAGGTAAACGCGGCGATTAAGGCGCGCAGCCTCGGCGTGCACCGCCTCACCGAGTTCGAGCAAAAACGGCTGCGGAGAATGATCGAGAATCGCGTGCACGGCGTCGATGCGAAGCGCATCGATGTGGCAATCCGTAATCCAATAGAGCGCGTTCTGGATGAAATAGCTTCTGACTTCGTCACTGTAGGGTCCGTCGAAATTTACCGCCGGCCCCCAGGGCGTCCTGTAGCGCTCGGTGAAATATCCGCCGCCGAAATCCCCAAAGTAATTTCCTTCCGGTCCAAGATGGTTGTAAACGACGTCGAGAACGACCGCGAGGCCGTTCTGATGACAGGCGTCGACTAAGCGCTTGAGGCCGTCCGGGCCGCCGTACGTATTCTGCGCGGCGAATGGCTGCACGCCGTCGTAGCCCCAGTTGCGGCCGCCGGGAAACTGCGCGATCGGCATCAGCTCGACGGCTGTGACACCGAGCTGTTTCAGGTACTCAAGCCTTGGAATGATCGAGTCGAACGTGCCTTCGGGAGTAAAAGTGCCAACGTGAAGCTCGTAGATGATGTAGTCTTCGAGCGGCAGACCCGGCCAACGCTGATCGCCCCACTCGAAATCGGTTTTTATGACTTCCGACGGTCCATGCACTCCCTCCGGCTGAAAACGCGACGCCGGGTCCGGCCGCTCCTTATCATCCAAACGATAAAGATAGCGGCTGCCCGGCTCGACGCCGTCTACGATTGCGGTATGATGCCCGCGCGGCGCGCGCTCGAGCGGGAATACACGGTCGCGCGGCGCGACGATGTGAACCTCGACGCGCTCGGCTGCCGGCGCCCAGACTTCGAAGCGGCACTTCCCCCCGGCGAGATACGTCGCACCCAGCGTAACCTGAAAGTCTTTACCTCTATCGGTCATAACAGTTAAAAAAACCTTGCCCCTGCGACGGTGGCCGCGGGCAAGGCCCACGCGTAATGGAATAGAATAACGGGAATTTCGGGCCGGAAAAAGACAGGGGAGCCGGAATTTCTGGCGATGGAAATGCCGGTCTAGCCGCTCTTAAAGTAAACTACGGCGAGCGGCGGCAGCGTAATCGTCAGCGAATTGGGCCGGCCGTGAACAGGCTCCTGACTGGCCTCGACGCCGCCGGCGTTTCCCAGGCCGCTGCCATTATAATAGCTCGCGTCGCTGTTGAGGATCTCCCGCCACCAGCCGCCGCGCGGCGCGCCGACGCGGTAGTTCAACCGCGGCACCGGCGTGAAGTTGCACGCGATGAGGATAATATCGTTCGCCGATTTGCCCTTGCGCATGAGACTCAGCGTGCTCCCCTCCGCGTCGTTGCAGTCGATCCACTCGAAGCCCGCCGGATCGCAATCGTGCTCGTACAAGGCCGGCTCGCTACGATAGACGCGATTGAGATCCGAGACCCAGCGCTTGACGCCTTCGTGCGGCTCGTATTGCAGCAGGTGCCATTCGAGACTGGCGTCGTGCGACCATTCGCTCCACTGGCCGATCTCGCCGCCCATGAAAAGAAGCTTTTTCGCCGGCTGCGCGAACATATAGCCGAACAGGAGCCGCAAATTGGCGAATTTCTGCCAATCGTCACCCGGCATCTTGCCGATAAGCGAGCCCTTGCCGTAGACGACCTCGTCGTGCGAGAGCGGCAGCACGAAATTCTCGTGAAACGCGTATAGCATGCGAAAGGTCAGTTTGTTGTGGTGATATTTTCGGTGGACCGGATCTTTCGACATGTAATCGAGCGTATCGTGCATCCATCCCATGTCCCACTTGAGGCCGAAGCCCAAGCCGCCGACGTAGTTCGGGCGGGAGACCATCGGCCAGGAGGTCGACTCTTCGGCGATCGTCTGCGTGTCGGGATGCGTCTTATAAACCTCCTCGTTGAAGCGGCGGAGAAACTCGATCGCCCCAAGATTTTCGCGTCCGCCGAACTGGTTCGGAATCCATTCGCCGTCCTTGCGCGCGTAGTCGAGGTAGAGCATCGACGCGACCGCGTCGACGCGGAGCCCGTCGGTGTGATAGCGCCCGAGCCAGAATAGCGCGTTGCTGATCAGGAAACCGCGGACTTCGTGGCGGCCGTAGTTGAAAGCGTAGCTGCCCCACTCGCGATGCATGCCTTGGCGCGGGTCGGCATGCTCGAAAAGATGCGTGCCGTCGAAGTAACCCAGGCCGTGCTCGTCGGTGGGGAAATGCGACGGCACCCAGTCGAGAATGACGCCGATCCCGTTCTGGTGCAGCACGTCGACGAGATACATAAAATCCTGCGGCGTGCCGTAGTTCGCCGAGGGCGCGAAGTAGCCCGTGATCTGATAGCCCCATGAGCCGAAGAAGGGATGATCCATGATGGGCAGGAACTCGACGTGCGTAAAGCCCGTCTCGCGCACATATTCCGCCAGTGAGTGCGCGAGCTCACGATACGATAGCGAGCGGTTGCCTTCACCCGGCACGCGCCGCCACGAGCCCAGGTGCACTTCGTAAATCGACATGGGCTTGTCGAGCGCGTTATGCTCGCGCCGGCGCGCCATCCATTCGGCGTCGCCCCACGCGTAATCCAAGTCCCAAACAATCGAAGCGGTGCGCGGCGGAATCTCGTTGAAGATCGAGAACGGATCGCTCTTATCGACCTGGTATCCGTAGGTCCGCGAAACGATATGATACTTGTACAGGCTCCCCTTTTTCACATCGGGGAAAAAGCCTTCCCAGATGCCCGAGCTGCCGCGCGGGCGGAGCGGATGCGTCTGCTTTTGCCAGTTGTTGAAACTCCCGATGACATACACCGCGTAGGCATCGGGCGCCCAGACGGCGAAGTACGTCCCTTCGATTCCATCGGAATTGATGTAGTGCGCGCCGAGCTTTTCATGCAGGCGAAAATGGCTGCCTTCGTTGAACAGATACAAATCCTGTTCCGTCAGCAGGCTGAAGTCGCGGAACGCGCTCTGTCGCTGCGGCATGCTCATTCGCTATTCCACCTTTCTCCTATTTTACCCCGTCGGCTGGATGATCTCTAGGACCCCCCGAACCGGCACGCGCACCCACTCGGGGCGGTTGTTGAGCTCGTAGCCGATTTCGTAGATCGCCTTCTCGAGAATTAGGAGATCAAGCAGGACCTTCATCTCGTCGCGGGAACGCGGCAAAAAGGTCGACTGACCGGCGGCGCCGACATACGATTTCAAAAACGCGGCCGCCACCCAGAGATTCCAAAACCGCGCCCACGGCTCCAGCGCCGCCGCGTCTTCGGCGCGAATTGCGCCGCTCCTCAAACCGGTGACGGCGGCGTAATTGAACGATCGAATCATGCCGGCGACGTCTTTCAGCGGCGAGCGCTTGCTGCGCCGCTCGCTCAGAGCCCGCGCCGGCTCCCCCTCGAAATCGGTGATGACGAAATCTTTTCCGGTATAAAGGATCTGCCCGAGATGGTAATCGCCGTGATGTCGCGTGCGCTGCCCGGTGATTTTCAGATCGAGTATGGCGCGGAGTCGGCGGAAAATCTCCTTTTCCTGGTCCAACAACCGGCGCGCCTCCGCTTGTCCCTCCTCCGGCAGCTGCTTGAGCCGTTTGGTGAGGAAACCGAACGTGTGTTTGGCCAAAGTTCGCATGCCTTCGTACATGGAGCGGCGGTAAAACGAGCTGAAGCCCTCGGGCGCGAACGCCGGATCGGTGCCGTCCGACGCGAGCGCGACGTGCATCTCTCCCGTCCGTTGCCCGATCAGCTCCGCCGACGCGAGATACGAGCCGACCATTTCGTGCACGAGCGGCGGAAAAGGCTTGTCGACGAGGTCGACCAGATGGTCGCTCGGGAGCGGCAGATACGCGCCGTCGGCGCGGCGCGTGAGACAGCTCTCGAAGTAACGATGGAGGCTGTCGAGCGTATAGCTCCACGCGTCGCCTTGATTTTGCACATAGCCTTGCAGGATGGCGAGCGTCATCGGCTCGCTGCGCTCCCGGCGAAATTCGATCCCGCCGGCAAACGCCGGCGCGTGCGTAAACCCCATTTTTTCCGTCAAGAAGCGTCCGATTTCCAGATCGGGATTGACGCCCTCGACGAGGCGCCGGAAAACTTTCAAAATAAGCCGGTCGCCGAAGACGATCGAGCTGTTCGACTGCTCGCGCTTCACCGGCACCGGCTCGAGCGGCGCCTCGGAGGAGCCCGCGATCTGCGAGAATAACGTAGAAGTCGATCCGGCGATCTCTCCTCGCTCGGACTGGAGGCTTTCGCCGCGCGCGATGAGCTGCAGCAGCGATTTGCAAAACCGGCTGTCGGCGAGCGCGTCGAAAAGAATCCCCTCGCTCGCGTCGCGAATCTTTACTTGCGCCACGGGAGCGGCGGCGTTTACCAGGGTGATCTCCTGCGCGCGCTCGATGGGGGCGAACGCGAGTGGGAGGAAATAGCCTTCCGGCAGGCCGCCGGCGTACTGCACTTCGGTGAACAGGAGATACGCCGCCGAGGTGTCGTAGCTCATGCGCGCCGCCTCCACGATTTTCACCGCACGCACTTGTTTCGCCTTACCGCCAAACCAGCGGCATTTTTGCAGATATTCCGGCAAGAGCCGCTCCAGCGTCGTGCGGGTTCTCCCCTGCACGACGGCTTCCCACGAGCCCGAGACTTCAAGCCGAGGCAGCTCAGCCGGTGAAGGCGAGGCGGCGACCTCGGCGGCGCGCGGTGGCTCAAGCTTGAACCAATAAAACGCGTGCGGGCCGAGGGTGAGAAAATAAGGCAGCTCGCCGATTGAAGGAAACGGGTTCCGGCCGAAGAGCTCCACCGGCACCATGCCTTTAAAAGACGAGAGATCGAGCTCGGCGTACTGCACGAAACGCGAAAGATTCGCGACGATGAGAATCATTTCGTCGCCGAGCCGCCGGAGAAAAACCAGCACCTTGCGATTGTCGGGGTTGAAAAATTGAATCGTCCCGCGTCCAAAAGCGTGAAAGCTCCTCCTCAGCTGCAGGAGCCGCTTCATCCACCAGAGAAGCGAGTGGAGATTTTGCTGCTGCGCCTCCACGTTCACCGCCTCGTAATGGTACTCAGGATCGATGATGACGGGCAGGAAGAGCCGCTGCGGGTTGGCGCGCGAGAAGCCCGCGTTACGGTCGGCGCTCCATTGCATGGGCGTGCGCACGCCGTTGCGGTCGCCGAGATAGATGTTATCGCCCATGCCGATCTCATCGCCATAATAGAGGATCGGCGTGCCGGGCAGCGACGAGAGCAGGCAGTTGAGGAGCTCGATCTTCCGGCGGTTGTTCCAGAGGAGCGGCGCGAGCCGGCGGCGAATGCCGAGATTGATGCGCGCCTGCGGGTCGGTGGCGTACACCTTGTACATGTAATCGCGGTCTTCGTCGGTAACCATCTCTAAGGTGAGCTCGTCGTGGTTTCTGAGAAAGAGCGCCCACTGGCTATTCTCGGGAATCGCCGGTGTCTGATCGAGAATGTCGATGATCGGATAGTTGTCTTCCATATGCACCGCCATGAAGATGCGCGGCATGACGGGGAAGTGAAAAGCCATGTTGCATTCGTCGCCGTTGCCGAAATAGGCTGCGGCGTCCTCCGGCCATTGATTCGCCTCAGCGAGCAGCATCCGGCCCGGATATTTTTTATCAACGTAGGCGCGGAGCTTTTTTAAATACGCATGCGTCTCGGGAAGATTCTCGCAGTTGGTGCCCTCGCGCTCGAAAAGATATGGCACCGCGTCGAGCCGCAGCCCGTCGATGCCCATTGCGAGCCAGAAGTCGAGCACCTGGAAGATCGCCTTGACGACATCCGGGTTATCGAAGTTGATATCCGGCTGGTGCGAATAGAAGCGGTGCCAGTAATACGCCTTCGCAAGTGGGTCCCAGGCCCAATTGGAAACCTCATAATCTTTGAAGATGATCCGCGCATCCTGGTACTTTTCCGGAGTCTGGCTCCAGACGTAAAAGTCGCGCTCGCTCGTGCCCGGCGCCGCGCGCCGTGCACGCTGAAACCAGGCGTGCTGATCCGATGTGTGATTGATGACTAGCTCCGTGATAACTCGGAGCCCCCGCCTGTGCGCCTCGTCTAGGAAAGTCTTGAAATCGGCAAGCGTGCCATAGTTCGGATGCACCGAGGTGTAGTCGGCGATGTCGTAGCCGTCGTCGCGGAGCGGAGAGGCGTAGAACGGCAGGAGCCACAGCGCCGTCACTCCGAGATCCTGAAGATAGTCGAGCTTCTCCGTGAGGCCGCGAAAATCCCCGATCCCGTCCTCATTGCTGTCGCGAAACGCACGAACGTGCAGCTGGTAGATGACCGCGTCTTTGTACCAGAGCGGGTCGTCGCCTAAAAGATTCTCTTCGCCGGGTCGCGTTCGTTCTGCCATGGTGTCGCCGCAGGTTGTATTTATCGGGGCGTGGGAGAGGCCGTAGCGTCAGGCTCGACGCGCAGTACGTGCGCCGGCACGGCGTTCGGGCGCAGCTCGACGTAGTTATGCGCGCCGCGCCAAGCATAGCGTGCGCCTGTGAGCAGATCGTGAACCTGATAGGCCGCCTCCGGCTTTACGCCGATCTCTTCGAGCGCGAGATCGACCCAACCCGACTGCGCGTATTTCCAATCGAGACTGACAATGGTCAGTATCACGTTCGAGCGGTCCGCCGTCCGCTTGCTGTAACAAACCATCTCGGGATTATCGAGCCCGTGAAAGCGCAGCCGCCGGTCGCTTTGCAGCGCGGGGTTGTCTTTCCGAATGCGGTTCATGGCGGCGATGAAGTCTTTCAAGCTGTCGGGTTTCTCGAGATCCCAGCGTTTGATCTCGTATTTTTCGGAATTGAGATACTCCTCGCTCCCGGGCTCCTTCGGCCGATTCTCCATCAGCTCGAAGGCCGGGCCGTAGACGCCGCAATTCGAGCCGAGCGTCGCCGCGAGCACATAGCGCGCCATGAACGCGGGGCGGCCGCCCTGCTGCAGATAATCCATCAGAATGTCCGGCGTATTGGGCCACAGATTGGGGCGGAAATATTCTTTGAGCTCGGTCTCCGTGAGCTCTCTGAAATATTCAACCAGCTCGGCTTTCGTGCGCCGCCAGGTGAAATAGGTGTACGATTGCGTCAGCCCGCCCTTCGCGAGCCGCTGCATGATCATGGGGCGCGTGAACGCCTCGGAGAGAAAGATCACGTCGGGAAATTCTTTTTTCACCTCGCGCACGAGCCAATCCCAGAAGCGAAACGGCTTGGTGTGCGGATTGTCGAGACGGAAAATCCGCACGCCCTGCTCGGCCCAGAACAGGACGATGCTCTTGAGCTCTTCCCACAGCTCGCGCCAGGCGCGCGTCTCGAAATCGAGCGACACGATGTCTTCGTATTTTTTGGGCGGATTCTCCGCGTATTGCACCGTGCCGTCCGGCCGCTTGCGGAACCAATCCGGATGCTGCTTCACGTACGGATGATCGGGAGCGCATTGGAAGGCGATGTCGAGAGCGATCTCCAGGTCGTGATCTTTGGCCTTGGCTACGAGCCGCTTGAAGTCCGCCAGCGTGCCGAGCCGCGGATCGATCGATTTGTGTCCGCCCTCTTCCGAACCGATGGCCCACGGGCTGCCGGGATCGTCGGAGCCGGCTTCGAGTCCGTTGTTTTTCCCTTTGCGGTGGACGCGGCCGATCGGATGGATCGGCGGAAGATATAAAACGTCGAAGCCCATCGATGCGACGTACGGCAGCGCCTGCTCCAGCTCGCGGAACGTACCGTACGCCCCCGGGCGATTCGTGAATGAGCGCGGAAAAAGCTCGTACCACGTGCTGAACCTGGCCTTCGGCCGGTCTACCGTCACGACGAGCTCTTTTTTGTACCTCGTCGCGAAGCGCCGGTCGGGATATTTCTCCATCAGGCGGAAAAGCTCTTCGTCGAGCGCTGCCGCAGGATTATCCGCGCAGCGGAGCGCGAACGCATGCCGCTGCAGCGTTTGTTTGTCGTCGCCCTCCGCCCTTCGCACCGCTTCCTGGACGAGCGCTGCGCCGGCCAGAAGATCCGACGCGACATCCTGGCCGGCCGCGATTTTCTTTTCGATGCCGCTGCGCCACGTCCTGAAGCGGTCGATCCATGCCTCGAACGTATAAAAATACTGCCCGAGCGCTTCCACCCGGAACTCGGCGCGCCAGCGGTCGTTGCCGAGCGGCTGCATCGGCGTTTCCGTCCAATCGCCGCTTTCGGCGCTCTTATATTTGAGCACGGCGGACAAAAGATCGTGGCCGTCGGCGAAAATATCCGCCTCGACCGCGACCGTCTCGCCCACAACGCGCTTGATGGCGAAGAGTCCGCCGTCGATCTCCGGCGTCACGTGCTCGATGACGGCGCGCTGCCGCCCGTCCGCTGGATATCGTCCCATCGACGTCTATCCTCCGGTAACACGGCCGTCGGCCGCAGGCTTGTCCTCGGCGGCGACGCGCCGGAGCGTAAGTCTAAGCGTCGCCGGCTTGACCTCTTCGACCTTGATCTCGTTCGGGTGCTGGATGCTTTGCGGCCCGATCGTGAACGTGCGGCGGCCGGAATCGGCCGTCGAAGCGTCGACCATCACCTTGAGCCGCTTCGGATGGAAAAAATAAAAGGCGCGCCTCGGACCCGAAAAAGTGGCTTCGACCTCGGTCGGCTGAAACGACTCCAATTCGTAATCGGGCGGAATATTCTGGACCTGGACCGGAATACGGTAAGTCGCTTCCATGAGCTTGGAACCGGGGACGAAGACGTACCAGAAGCCCGCGGCCATGGCGAGGGCGATCGCCTTCGCCTGCCAATTCTCGCGCAGGTGCTGGACAGGGATCCACTTCCAGATGCGCCGCTCTTTCGATTGTTCCTTGTGAAGAAATCTTTCCAGCAGCGCGACCAGCTCCTGCGGATTCTCCAAACGGTGAAGGCGGCCGTCGCGCGCGGCGGAGATCGTTCCGCGCTGCTCGGAAACGACGATCGCCAGCGCGTCGGTGAGCTCGGCGACGCCGAGCGCGGCGCTGTGGCGCGTCCCCAAGCCGGCGAGCTGTCGGAGGTCCTTCGAGAGCGGCAGATGCGCGGCGAAGCGCGTCACGCGGTCGCGCTCGATGATGAGCGCGCCGTCGTGACCCGGCGAGTGCGGGTCGAAGATGCTCCGCAGCAGCGGCTCGCTGATCTTTCCGTCGAGCGGGATACCGCCGACGATATGACGTGCCAGGGGATCGTTGCCCGAAACGACGATGAGGGCGCCGATTCGGTCCTTGGCGAGATCGGCGGCGGTCCGCACGAGCGTATTCGCCGTTTCCGTTTGCAGCTCAGGATTGCCGCTCGACCGCCAGCTCCAGACCGCCACGCGTTCGAAGATCTGTCTGAGCTCTTCCTGGAAGATCACGACGATCATGATCAGGAAGATTGCGAAAAAGCCCTGGAATATCCACGCCGTCAGTTGCAGCTCGAACTGCCGCGCGATGAGATAGACGATGGCCAGGACGAAAATGCCGCGCAGCACGAACGCGGCCCGCGTCGTGCGCAGCCATACCATCGCGGTGTATAGCAGAATGCCGACGAACAGGATGTCGATTATGTCGGAGATCGTTGCAAACGTTCCGATCATCGGCCCTCCCGAGTCCCTTTAGCGTAGCAGGTTGTCTAGATGGTTCAATGCGGGAAAACACGCGCGGCGGCGCGCGCGAAAAACAAACGGGCCCCCTTTCGGGAGCCCGTTAGGACGCCAACGCGCCCATACAAACGTACAATTTTTATTTATATCGGCTTGCCCGCGATCCCGGCTTCAGGTACGCCGCATGGTGGTCGCTGAATGGTAAGCCTTCCTGCCTATCTCTCGATCGGAGCGCCGATCTTGTGCCTTCAGGCACGATAGTTGAGGCTACCTTTTATACCGGCCACTGTCGGGGTACCACGCCTCGAGGCCGCGGGCGTTTTTGGCCCGGCGGAATTTCCTCGTTCATGATGACCTCTAGACTTCACATTAGCGCCCGAAACAAACTTGTCAAGATAAAAAATTATTTTTTTAGGATCAGATTCGCAAGGCGGTTTTTTATGATCTCTTCGGCTTCGGCGGCCATCGTTTCGATAATTTCGCCCGCCGGCTTGATCGCGCTGACGAGGCCGGCATCCTGGCCGATGAAAAGCGGCGTGTTGTCCGCGTCGCCTTGCTTCCGCGCCTCGGCCACCGCTTGCGCGATCGCGCGCTGGTCGCGGCGGACGTTCCATTCGCGGCCCGCCCAGCGCTCGATGAAATCGTTGCGCAGCGCGCGCGACATGGCCCCCGGCCACACCCGGCCGGACGCGAGATCGGGAATTTCCGTCAACACTGTGTCATGACCGTCGCTGCGGACGATCGCCTGCTTGAAGTTGGGGTGCAAGGGCGACTCGTGCGTCGCCAAAAGTCGAGTGCCGACGAGAATTCCGTCGGCGCCGAGGGCCAGCGCCGCAGCGAGCCCGCGGCCGTCGGCAAAGCCGCCCGCTGCAAGCACCGGCAGCGGCGCGACCGCGTCGACGACCATGGGGATAAGCGGCATCGACGCCATCCAGACGACATGACCACCCGCCTCCGTCCCCTGCGCCACAATGATATCGGCACCGGCTTCTGCGGCCCGCACCGTCTCGGGCACCTCGCCGCCCATGTACATGACTTTGCAGCCGGCCTGGTGCGCGCGGTCGAAATATCCGCGCAAGTCCTGGTCGACGCGCGCCCACGCAAACGACGCCACAGCGGGCTTCGTCTGCAATGTTACGGAAAAGCGTTCTTCGTCGACTTCGAAAAGCAGGTGGTTGATGCCGAAGGGCTTGTCCGTCGCGCGGCGGATCGCCTCGACCTCCGACTTGAGCCTGGCGCCGTCCATTCCCGACGTGCCGAGAATCCCGAGACCCCCGCTGTTCGAAACAGCGGCAACCAGCGGCGCGCCGGTCGCGCCGCCGCCCATGCCGCCGAGCACGACCGGATGACGGATTTCCAAAAGAGAACAAAAGCGGGTGTGAATCATCGCTTCGTTTCAGGCTTTTTGCCGGCTTCGCCGGTTTTAACCGGCCTTTCCATTTGACGCGTGAGACGGGCTGCGGCGATGTAAATCGGCGCATCCGGATTCGCCTTGCAAAATTCGTCGACCCAGGAGAGCACGGCGGTGGTGTCGGGCGGTACGACTTGCTTCGATGTATCCCGCCAGTTGTAGCCCGAGATGAAACCGAATAGCCATTGCCGGTACTGATAACGGGCGCTCGGCTCTTTTACGGCCTGCGTCCACTGCTTGCAGGTGTCGCTGCCGGCGCCGACAGTCGTGATCTCCGGCAATGTTGCCGCATCGCACAAGCTCAGCGCTGTGGCGAGCAGCAGCGCTGCGAGTTGCGTTACACGGAGCATTCGACCGGCGCGCATCTAACGCTCCGCGGCGACTTTGAGCTCCATCGAGCCGATTTTGTCTATCGTGCCTTTCAGATGATCGCCGTCCGCCAATTTTTTGACGCCGGCCGGCGTGCCCGTGGTGATTAAGTCGCCCGGGCGCAGCGTCAGGCAGCTCGTCAGGAAGCGGATGTGCTC
>DATDFN010000219.1:0-23653 GCA_036522615.1 Binatia bacterium
CGTCACCGGCATGATGGATTTCGCCCACCATCTCATGTCGGGATCGTTCCCCAAGCAGATCGTCGCATTGCTCGACCGCATTCTGCTCGTGCTGCTGTTCGTCGAGCTTCTCTACACCGTGCAAGTTTCTTTCCGCGAGCATACGATCGTCCCGGAACCGTTTCTTCTCGTCGGCCTTATCGCGGCGATCCGGCGCGTGCTGGTATTGACCGCCGAGTTCGCCGAGATCGCCGACAAAGCGGACGAGGTTTTCCGCCATTTCATCTACGAACTGGGCGCGCTTACACTGCTCATCGTGGCGCTGGTCGCCTCGCTGTATATCCTAACGCGGCAGGGCGTAAGAGCCGGCGCCGAGAGGGCTTGAACGGCCGTCGCGGTCCGTCCCGGCAGCATTCTCCAGTCTCGCGATATCCATGAGATTACCGCTCGAATACAGGCGCGGCGTCGCCGTCTCCGGCGTCCTCCTCGTAATTTTTTTGTTCGCCATCGACGCCACGGTGGTAAGCGCGGCCATGCCGACCATTGTAGGCAAACTCGGCGGGCTGGAGCTCTACAGCTGGGTGTTTTCTTCGTACATGCTTACTTCGGCGCTCGGCACGCCGCTGTTCGGCAATCTATCCGACCTTTACGGTAGGCGGCGCCTCATGCTGGCGGGCATCGTCCTGTTCATGCTGGGCTCCGCGCTTTGCGGCGCCGCGCAGTCGCTCGCGCAGCTGATCGTCTTCCGCGCCGTTCAAGGCATCGGCGGCGGGGCGATTTACGCGCTGTCTTTTATTCTGATCGGCTATCTCTATCCGCCGGACCGCCGCGCGCAAATGCAGGCGCTGGTCAGCGGCCTCTGGGGCATCGCCTCCATCCTCGGACCGCTCGCGGGCGCCGTCATCACGCAGTATTGGAGCTGGCGGTGGATTTTCTTCATTAACCTGCCGGTCTGCTGCGCGGCCGCGTGTTTGATCGCCTTGGGCATGGACGAAGCCGGCTCCGAGCGGCGGCATCAGCTCGATTGGAAGGGAATGGTCGCGCTTCTCACGGGACTGCTCCTTGCTTTCTATGCGCTCGAAGAAGCGCGCGCGACCGCCTTTGCGCTCGACTGGAAATTGGCACTTGCGTCGCTGCTCTCGATCGGGGCCTTCGCGCTTTTCTACCGAATCGAGTCGGGCGCGGCGGAACCGATCCTCCCGCTCGGATTGTTTCACCAGCGTCTTTTCAAGTTGTGCCTCGCCCTCGCGTGGCTCGCGTCAATGGGAATGTTCGCGGTGATTTCTTATTTGCCGCTCTACGTCCAGGGCGCACTCGGCGGCGACGCGGCGCGAGTCGGTCTAGCGCTCGTGCCGGCGAGTCTCGGGTGGACCGCCGGCAGCTTCATCGCCGGAGACGGCGTCAACCGCTATGGCTACCGCGCCGTTTGCGTCGCGGGAGCCGCCGTCATGACGCTCGGCTACGGCCTGTTCGTGGTATTCGAGCCGTGGCTCGGCTTCGTTCTCGTGCTCACGATCGGCGCGCTCATCGGAGTCGGCATGGGCATGCTCACGCTGACTTCGATGGTAGCGGCGCAAAACGACGCACCGCGCGAGCGCCTCGGCGTGGCGACTTCAGCCGTGATGCTGGCGCGCCTGTTCGGCGGGGCCTTCGGCATCGCCCTCGTAGGCAGCGTGCTCTTCAGCCGCATGCAGCGCGAGCTCTCGGCACTGTCGGACCCTTCCATGAGCGCGGCTGCGCGGGGCGCGCTGCAAAAGCTCGCGACGCCGGAGCAGATGCTCGATCCGATGATGCGCTCGGCGATTCCGGCTTCGGTGCTCGCCAGTCTCGAGACTGTGCTCCGAAACTCTATCCGCACGTCATTCGTTGCCGGCCTCTGCGTCATGGTTCTAGCGCTGGCGGTCAGTTTTTACATAGCAAAAGGACGTCCGTCGTCGGACGCCGCCCATTCCCGCGATGCAGCGTAACTTAGTGCAATTTCATCCACGGCTATGCTAGGGTGATTGAAAGTAAGACGGGAGCGAAAAAGCCAACCGATGACTTTAGGCGCAGCAGAAAGTACGGCATCCGTATCACGCGAGGGAACACTCGGTCGCAGCACGATCTTCGGCATCGTCTGCGGCGCGCATTTCATCAACCATTTCCAGTCGGCGATGCTCGGCGTCATCTACCCGCTGATGATGAAGGAACTGGGACTGGGCTTCGCCGCGATCGCTTCGATCGCCGCCGCGTATAATACGCTCGGCAACGTGCTCCAGGGAGTCTACGGCTTCATCGTCCCGCACGTTCGCCGCGGCGTCATTCTCGGCGTCGGCAACTGCCTTCTCGGCTTGTCGGTGATCGCGAGCGGCTTCGCGTCGAGTTATCAGCATTTTTTTACGACGCGGCTGCTCGGCGGCGTCGGCGCCAGCCCGCAGCATCCGGTGGGCTCCAGTATCCTTGCGAGCCATTTCGGCGGCGCGCGCGGGCGCGCGCTCGCGTTTCATTCGACCGCAGGGCAAATCGGGGGGCTTTTCGCGCCGCTGCTCGGCGCCTATCTGATCCTTTACATCGGGTGGCGCGGACTATTCTGGGGCGTCGGCGCCCTCGCGACGATCATGGGCCTTATCTGCTTCATCTTCCGCGATAGCCTGCGCCGTGCGCGCACCGATGAGCCGCGCTCGCGGCTTACGCCGCTCGGCTGGGAGGCTTACAAGAAATGCCTTAAGAATAAGAATATCCTGCTCGTCTCGCTCGTCTTCATGGTGGGCGCGGCGGGCCGCGGGCAGGACATCAACGAAACGTATATAATTCCACACTTCGTCCGCGACTTCGGGCTGAGCCTCACCTACGGCGCCTTCCTTTTCATGTTCATCCAGGTCGGCAGCCTCTGCGGGCCTTATATATGGGGCTGGTTGTCCGATCGGTACAACCGCAAGCTCGTTATTCAGGCGTCGCTTGTCGTTTCGGCGGTGTCGAGTTTCTGGCTCGGATGGCAGGGCGAGGTCTCCTCTTCACTTTATGCGAATCTCGTCATGTACGGCGCCGCCGTCACGTCGCGCCAAACTCTCACGCAGGCGCTCTTGAGCGATCTCGTCGGCGATGATCTCTTCGACGCCGCCTTCAGCCTTTATTACTTCATCGGCTTTCTCTCGATCCCGTTCTGGACGCTCGTGACCGGCGGCATTATGGAGCATTACGGCTTCGGCCCTGCGTTCAGTCTGATCTCCACGTCGTATCTTGCGGCCTCGCTGCTGTTGCTGTTTTTACGCCATCCCGCCCGGACGGCCGCAGCCGGTGTTACGCTGAAGTAAGAGGGGGCAAGGCGACGGAAGCCGATCCGGATATCTTTCGCATCACGTTGCTCGGCACGGGCGCGCCGCCGCCGAGCTTGCAACGCTTCGGGCCGAGCACTTTGGTGGAAGTCGGCGCGGAGAAGTTCATCTTCGACGCCGGCCGCGGCGCGATGCAGCGCCTGCATCAGCTCGGCATTCCCTTCGCCGACATCACCGGCATGTTCCTCACGCACCACCATTCCGATCACGTCGTCGGCTTTCCCGATTTGTGGTTGACCGGCTGGATCGGACGGCCGTGGGGAAAGCGCGCGACCCCGCTTCCGGTATGGGGACCGGCGGGAACCGACCAGATGATGCGGCACCTGCCGCTCGCCTTTGCGACCGATCTGCGCGTCCGGAGCAAAAATTATCCTGCGGCGGGAGCGGAGTTGAAAGGGCGAGAAATCAAAGAAGGCGTCGTATTCGACAATGACGGCGTTGTCGTAACCGCGTTCGGGGTCGACCACGGCGGCGAAGAGTTGCCCGCGTACGGCTATCGCATCGATTGCCAGAAACGTTCGGCGGTTCTCTCTGGCGATACGACCTTCAATGAAAATGTGATCCGCTACTCGTCGGGCGTCGATGTTCTCGTGCACGAAGTCACGGCCATGGGCGGCGCCGCTGGCGAGAATGCGGCGCAGCTCAAACGCATTTCCGCCAACCACACGACGCCCGAGCAGGCCGGAGAGGTCTTTCGCCGCGCGCATCCGAAACTGGCGGTTTATACGCACCTGCTCCTCTTCGGCGGCGCGACCGCCGACGATTTGATTCCCGCGACGCGAAAGAATTACTCCGGCCCGCTCCTCGTCGGCGAGGATTTGCTCCGCATCGAAATCGGCGCGGAGGTCGCGACGCAGGTTTTTAAAAGGGTGTGAGAAAATCAGCGGGCGATGAGCCCGAACTTCGCGGCTATCGTCGGAGTTACCGCTACCGCGTCCTCAGAAGCGCCGGCACCGGGCGGCCGTCGACGCCGTCCAGCCGGTGACCCAACATTGCGCAGATCGTGGGACCAAGATCGCCGTTGGCAATTTGTCCAAGGTTTGTCCGCGGCCGAATATCTGGACCCGACGCGAAAAGAAATCCATTCAGGCGATGGTCTCCGGTGCGCCAATGCAGGTATGGCGCGTGTACGAATCCAATTCTCGGCGACCATACGGTTTCGATAGGCCCATTGCGATTCCAATCGACGAAAAGATCCGGCAGCTCATCGTCCGGCGCACGATCATAGTAAGCTTCGGTACGCTCGACGGATCGAACCGCGGCCTCGCCGGTGTCTACATTGATCAAACCAAGGAGCTCGCGGCGGATAAACTCGCAAGCCGCGTCGAGGTCTCGGCCCGGTCGGACGCGCCCTGACGGCTCGCGGCCAGCCAGATTGATCCTGATGCCGCCGTACACACTGTTGTTCGGCGTCATGAAAAAACGGCGCGCGGCGCGATTGGCGGCTCCCGAGTCGACCTCCTCGCTGATCGCGGGAGGATTGCGCCGCGCGCGCCGCCGCAACATTGCCGCGGCAGCAGGAGACAGCGCCGTGCGCGCGCTTTCGGGAAGTCTGGCCCAGGCGGCTTTGGCGACTCGGACAAGGGGGCTGCCTCCCATCGCGCTTTGATGCAGAGCTTCGATGCGCAACAGGACCGCTTCGAGCAGCTGGGTCCCATCGTAGTGGGGCCCCATTCCATGGCTCAGGAGCACGAGCACATTGCCTTGCTTGCCGAGCAGCGAAAGATGCTCGGCAAGCGCGCGATCGAGCGAGGCATACACGCGCTCCAGCGGATCGCCGATCGACTTGGCGGCGGCGCCGTCGTAGCGCGGATGCGACGGGTCATGCAGGTGCCACGACTGATGACCGATCGCGTGGCTTTCTCCGAAAACGCTGATGAACAGATCCCAGCGCTCTCGCTCGAAAATCCATTGCGAGAGACGATTCTTGCGCTCCAGCCCATCGAGCATATCGTGAAGGAGCGCGCGCTCTTCTTCGATCGTGCGCAGCCGGGCTTCGCGGTGGAGGTAATCGTCGGGGGCAAATTGCCGCTCCGCGAATGGATCGACGGACAAAACCGGATGAAAGCCCACCCGATCGACCGCTTCGTCCGCCAGCTGAGGCGAAGAAGCATGAAAGCCGAAGTGCCGGTCATGGCAGCCGTATTCGGATATCTCCAGGCCGTTGACAGGACCCTTGACACGGATATGCGGTACGTCGATGATTGCGACACGGCGACCTGCAGCGCCGAGCCGGCGCCAGAAGGGCTGCCCGACGATCTCGCTCGCCTTCGTAAGCCGACGCTCGTAAGTCGCCGGGGAAATCGTTTCCCAACAATGGAACCGGACGCGCTCCGGCGACAAAGCCGTAAAGAAAGTAGGCCAAATGGCGCCGACGAAAATTCCGTAAGGGTTTAAAATCTTCGCTGACGCCCACTCGTCGAAGAGCTTGCGGAAGGTCGGAAGCTTGCCGGCGGCGACCAGAGTGCGCACTACGCCGGCATCGCAGGCATCGAAGGCGAGCAACGCAACGGACGCCATCAGCGCGCCTTTTCCCGCACACGCGCCGCATCCGCGTGGTACGTTGGCCCGCCGCTCAACCGGTTTGGCGCCGTAGTGTAGTAAAAACAGGCTACCGCCGGAATCATCAGTGGGGACTTATGCCGGGTGAGTCGGGCGAGCAGATCCCAGTCTCCCATTTCGCGGAGTCCTTCGTCGAATCGGGCTTCCGGCAAGTCCCTCCGATGCGCGACGGCGCCTATGTCGGCGAGATTGAATTCGGCCAGGCGCCGGCGATCATATGGATGCAGGTGATAAGAAGGAAGATCGCCGGCCCCTTCACGGTTCACGCGCAGCGTGTCGTCTATGATAATCCCGCCGTAGACGACGTCGACGTCGGGCCGCTGCGAAAAGCCCCACACGGCGGCTTTCAGCCATAGCGGGTGCATGATGTTGTCGTCGTCGAGATACGCGATCAGCTCGCCGCGAGCCGCCGCGAGTCCGTGGTTGCGGGCGGCGCATACGCCGCTATTCGCGATGCGAACGATTCGCACGCGCTCTTCGCCGAGTCTGTCGCGCAATTCTTGTGCTACAGCAGGCGTATCGTCCGTACTGCCGTCGTCGACTATGACGATCTCCCAATGGGGATAAGTCTGCGCTGTCACCGAATCGACCGCGCGCCGCAGCCAAGCGCTGCGATCGTGCGTGGGCAAAACGATCGAGACAAGGGGCGTCTCTTTCAGTTTCGCCTGCTCGATCCAACTCGTCGCCGTCCATGTGGATACCATTCCGTCGATTCTCTGCTGCATGGCGTCGATTCTTTGCTCCATACCGCTGATTCTCTGTTCCATCGCTTGAGTTCGCGGGGCAAGTGCGTCGATGCCCAACCGGAAGCGCAGCGTCGCGAAAATGTCTTCCAAGACGGCGCTTGGGCCTTGGCGCAGGCCCAGAACGCAGGAAGAGCCGATAAAGCGAATCAATTTCTTCCCAAAGGATTCCATCGCGTCACGTGTGGATCAGGGATTATAGAGCCTGCCGTTTTGCGCGTCAAAGACGAGACACTTGGACAAGACAAGAACACATGGCCTAGATACTACACAGCCGGGAAATTACGCGGAAGTGACAAAGCGGGAAAAATTGGCGTCCCCGACGGGATTTGAACCCGTGTCGCCGGCGTGAAAGGCCGGTGTCCTGGGCCAGGCTAGACGACGGGGACGATGAGAATTGAGCCGTGCTGGATTCGAACCAGCGACCCTCTGCTTAAAAGGCAGATGCTCTACCACCTGAGCTAACGGCTCGGAAACAGAACATCCATTCATAACGGGAATAGCCGGTCAAGTCAACGAAATCGCCGCGAAAACGGGCCGCGAGGCCGTATTGCAACGGCCTTCTTAACAGTGGTATTTGAAGCTTCTATGAGCAAGCTCGACGAACTCAATCGCGAGTTGGAGGAAAAAAATCTCCTCGGCTACTGGAACATCGTCCGCGGCCGCGGCGACGACTACGAGCCGAAGTCCTCTTTTGAGCCGTCGCTGTGGAAATGGAAAGACATCTGGAGCGGCCTCGAAAAGGCAGGCGAGACGCTCGACCTCGAGCAGTCCTTCCGCCGCTTCATCGCTTTCGCCACCCCGTCGCTCGGCGGCAGCACGACGCATACACTTCTATTAGGCGCGCAGCTCGTCAAGCCCGGCGAGGTCGCTAAGGCGCATCATCACACGATGGGCGCGATCCGCTTCGTGGTCAAAGGCGGCGGCGCGCAGACGGTCGTCGACGGCGAGCCATTCCCGATGTATCCCGGCGATCTCGTCACCACGCCGGGCTGGACGTGGCACGATCACTACAACGGCTCGAAAGAGCCGATCGTCTGGCTCGACGGCGCCGACGGTCCGTTTCTAAGACTTCTTCAGGCCGGATTCGGCGAGCGCTACGAAAGCGATCAGCAGCCGCAGTCGCGCGCGGTCGGAACTTCGGGCTACGAGCTGTCGCCGACGCGGCCCGCGTGGATCAAAGATTCCAAGCAGCCGCCGCCCTATCGCTACAGGTGGGAAGACACCGAGAAAGCCCTCAACGCCCTCGGCGAGCGGCCCGGCGATCCGCACGACGGCATCGTGCTGCGCTATGCGAATCCGCTGAACGGCGGGCCGACGCTGCCGACGCTCTCGTGCGAAATGCACATGCTGAGGCCGGGCGAGAGAACGAAAGATCATCGCCACACGAGCAGCGCGATCTATCACGTCTTTCGGGGCAAGGGCTCGACGACGATCGACGGCGTGCGCCGCGAGTGGGAAGAAGGGGATTCGTTCACCGTGCCGCTCTGGCGCTGGCACGCGCACGCGAGCGAAGGCCGCGAGCCGGCGCTGCTCTTCGTCATGAACGATAAACCCGTGCTCGACGCCTTCGGCTGGTATCGCGAGGCTGTGCGCGAAATAGCCGACTAAGGAGAACCCATAGAATGGACCAACTCGTAAGCCGTCTCGCCAAGCTCGACACCTGCGCCGCGTCCGACGCGCTCGACCGCTTGGGGCTCCGCGGCGCGACGATCGGCATACGGCCCGTGTGGCCGTGCGCGCGCATCGTCGGCCGCGCCGTCACTTGCAAGATCAAGCCCGCAGGGCTGGAAAAATCGAAAGTGCATCTCGGCACGCCGGCGATCGAGGCGGCGAAGGAGAGCGATATCATCGTCGTCGACAACGGCGGACGTCCCGACGTATCCGCCTGGGGCGGTCTGCTCTCGCTCGCTTCGAAGCAAAAGAAACTCAGCGGCGTCGTCATCGACGGCGCATGCCGCGACGTCGACGAAAGCCGCGACGTCGGTTTTCCCGTCTACGCCCGCGCCGTCGTCCCCGTAACAGCGCGCGGGCGCATCATGCAGGACAGCATCAATCAGGAAATCCAGTGCGGCGGAGTGCAGGTCCATCCCGGCGATCTCGTCATCGCCGACGGCAGCGGCGTCGTCATCGTTCCCTCCTCGCGCGCCGAGGAGGTAGTCTCCGAAGCGGAAAAAATCGCTGCGCACGAAGCGAAAATGGCGGAGGCGGTGCGCAGCGGCCGCTCCGTCATGGAGATTATGGAAACCCTGGGTTATGAATCGATGCTGCGAAAAGACAAGTGAAGTCGCGTGCGTATAATATCAATATAAAAACATTTCATACATTAACCAACTTCCCGATTTCGCTGGTTTTTTCTTGCCTCCGACCTTCGCTTTCGCTATACCCAATTAGCCGATTTAGCCGATTACCCTGATCGTAGATTGATTAGTGGATTCAGGACAATGAAGTCGAAATTTATTTTATCAGCCATTCTATTCTTCAGCTTAGTCGTTCTATCCCGACCGGCTCACCCTGACTGGAAACAGGATTGGGAGAAGACCGTCGCCGCGGCGGAGAAAGAAGGCGAGGTCACGCTGTACGGCCAGGCGCGCGTCGGCGTGAACGAGGCGATCAACGAGTTCTCCAAAGTCTATCCCAAGATCCGTCTCAATTTCGTAGGCGGACAGGGCAGCGAGCTCGGCAAGAAAGTCATGGCCGAAAAACGCGCCGACAAGCACCTGGTCGATATCGCCGTCGGCGGCGGCGGCACGATGGTCCTCGTCTACCACAAGGCGGGACTGCTGCAGCCTATGAGCTCGGCATTCATCCTGCCGGAAGTCGCCGACGGCTCGCTCTGGTGGGAGAAGAAGCACCACTACGCCGATCCCGACAATCGTACCGTCTTCATGGCACAGGGGGACGTCGACGACCGCATGGGCGCGTATAACAAGAATCTCGTCAAGGGAAGCGAGATTCAGTCGTGGTGGGACGTCGTCGAGCCGCGCTGGCGCGGAAAGATCGTGATGTCCGATCCCAAATGGGCGGGGAATATCGGCACCTGGCGTTACTTTTATTATTCGCCGCAATTCGGTCCGAAATTCCTCCGGCGGCTTCTTGAAGAGGCGCGCCCGGTCTTCTCTACTGATGAGCGTCTGATGATCGACTGGATCGGCTCGGGAAAGTACGCGATGTATCTGCTCGCGAAAGACGAGAACATCGCGCTCGCCATCAAGCAGGGGCTGCCGATCGATACGCTCCGCGGGCAGAAAGACGCCGGCGTGATGACGACCGGCTCCGGACATCTGGCCTACTTCAAAAATCCGCCGCATCCGAATGCGGCCAAGGTTTACGTCAACTGGTTTTTGTCCAAACAGGGGCAGAACACGTGGCAGAAATACACCGCCAATAATTCGCTTCGTACCGACATACCGAAAGACATGCTGCCGCGGGCGGCGGACCAGGTGCCGAAGGAAGGGCGCAATTATTTCATCACCAGCCTGCCGCAGTACGAAGACATTACGCCGCTGCGGAAACTGGTCGATGAGGTGTTAGCGAAGCGCGGTAATTAGAAATGCGCAAACAATTGCGACTGCTGTTCTTCTCGTCTATCGCGCTGTCGTTGGCGGCTACGCCGCTCTCTGCCGCCGAGGGTAAACCGGGATGGCAGGCCGAATGGGAAAAGACAATTGCCGCGGCGGAAAAAGAGGGGCAGATCACGATCTACGCTCCGCCGGGCAAACAGTATCAGGACGCGGTCACGACCTTTTCGCAGTACTATCCGAAGATCAAATTGACCTACGTGCCGGGTTCGGGCTCGAGCAACGCGCAGAAGCTCATGGCCGAGCGGCGCGCGGGAAAATATTTGCCGGACGTGTTTATCGGCGGCTCGGGCACGCTGATCGAAGTCTTGTTCGCGGGCAAAGTCCTCGAGCCGATGGCGCCGCATTTCATTCTGCCGGAAGTGAAGGACCCGGCCGGCTGGTTCGAGAAGAAGCTTCTATTTGTCGACGCGGAAGGTCAGTACGTGCTGCAGATGCAGGCGAGCGTGCAGCACGACATCGGCGCCTGCAACACCAAGCTCGTCAATCCGAGCGAGATCAAATCCTTCTGGGACGTTTTACAGCCCAAGTGGAAGGGCAAAATGGCCGCGTTCGACCCGCGCGACCGCGGCCACATCCAGCGCATGCGGTCGCTGTATTACAACCCGAATCTCGGGCCTGAATATCTCCGCCGGCTGTTCGAGGAGACCGACGTCACGCTCGGGCGCGACCAGCGGCAGCTCCTCGACTGGGTTGCGGGCGGCAAATTTCAGATTTACCTATTCGCCACGAGCAGCGACGTCGAAGACGCGAAGAAGCAAGGCCTTACCGTAGGGCTGTTCTACGGCCAGCCGAAGGAAGGCTACATCAGCGGGCAGTTCGGCCACATCGCGCTGGTGAAGCAGATGCCGCATCCGAACGCCGCGAATGTGTTTCTCAACTGGGTGCTGTCGCGCCAGGGACAGACGGAATGGCAGAAGAAGACCGACAATAACACGCTGCGCACGGATATCCCGAAAGACATGCTTTCCGATCAAAGCGAGATTCCGAAGCCGGGAGAAAAATATTTGAACGCGAGTCTCCCGCAGTACCAGGACGTAAAGCCGGTGCTGAAGATCCTCGAAACGGCGCTGGCGAAAACCGGCAAGTAAACCGACGCTCGAAACAGGAGGCGTACCATGTTGACCAAGGAGCAGAACGAGAGACTCACGCGCGTGGGGCCCGGAACGCCCGGCGGCGAACTGTTGCGCCGCTACTGGCTGCCGATTTCCGTCGCCGAGGACCTGACGGACGAGAAGCCGACGAAGTTCGTCCGCGTCCTAGGCGAAAACCTCGTGTTGTTCAAGGACAAGGGCGGGCGCGTCGGCCTGTTGGACGACCGCTGCTCGCACCGCGGCGCCTCTCTCTGCTACGGCCGCGTCGAGGAGCGCGGCATCTCGTGCGCGTATCACGGCTGGCTCTACGACGTGAAAGGCAATTGCCTCGAGACGCCGCCGGAGCCGGCGGAAAGCAAATTCCCCGCGACCGTCAAGCACAAGGCCTACCCGGTGCAGAAGTTTATCGGTATGTATTGGACGTACATGGGGCCGCAGCCGGCGCCGCTGATCCCGCAATACGACGCGTGGGCGCGCAAAGACGGCAGGCGAAAAATTTTCATCCAGCCGCGGCTCGACTGCAACTGGTTCCAGGCGATGGAAAACTCCGTCGATCCGGCGCACCTCCAGATCCTGCACCAGGAGACGGCGCTCGACGCCTCAAGAGGCCGCAAACCCGTCAGCACGACGCGCGGCTTTACCGACGACGTGACGCGCTTCGAGTTCGAGGAGGTGCCAATCGGCATTATCAAACGACGCTTTTACACCAACGGCATCAAGGACGAGCACCCGCTGATCTTCCCGAACATCCTGCGCCAGTTCAACGGCACGCAGATTCGCGTGCCGATCGACGACACCCACACCATGATCTTCATCGTGCGCTTCATGCCGACCGAGGACGGCAGCACGGTCGACGAGCAGGACCCGCCGGTCGTGCACGTGAAGCCCTATAAGGAACCCGTCGAGGATATCCATCCGCGCACGCGCTTCCGGCTAAACGAAGTTCAGGCGCAGGACCACATGGCGTGGGAGACGCAGGGGCCGATCGCGGACCGCACGCGCGAGCGCCTCGCGACTTCCGACGCCGGCATCGTGCTGCTGCGCGATGTGATGTTCCGCGAGATGGAGCGCGTCGAGAAAGGGCTCGATCCCAAGGGCGTTATCCGCGATCCGGCGGAAAACGCCATCATCGACACGCATCTGATGGAGTCGATACGCGAGATGAACTTCTGGCGCGAGGGACACCCGCTGCCCGAATCGCTCCGCGTCTAGGAGAGATTTTTGGCCGACGAACTAAAAGATCTGCTGGCGCTTTCCTGCCGCATCCTCGGCAAGCTCAATATGACCAAGGAGCCGAGCGGGCATGTGAGCGCCCGCGTGCCGGGGAGCGACAAGATTTATATCAAGGCGCGCGGCCGCGGCGAATCGGGCCTCCGCTTCGTCACGGCGCGCGACTTCATCACCGTCGACGCGAACGGCAAAAAGCTCGACGGGCCCGACGACCTCGACGTGCCGCAGGAGGTTTATATCCACACCGCGGTTTACCGCGCGCGGCCCGAGGTTCAGAGCGTGATCCACGTCCACCCGCTGACCGTCGTGCTGTTCACGATCTGCAACCTGCCGCTGTTGCCGCTCACCGGCGCGTACGATCCGAGCGCGCTCAGGCTCATCACCGAAGGGATTCCGACCTATCCGCGCAGCATCCTCATTTCCAACGACACGCTCGGTAAGGACCTCGCAGGCGCCCTGGGAAACCAGCGGGCATGTCTGATGCGCGGTCATGGGATCACGGCGGCGGGCAAAAGTGTCCAAGACGCGACGCTCACCGCCATCAAGCTGAACGAGATCGCGGAAGTAAATTACCGCGCGCGGCTCCTAGGCGAGCCGCAGCCGATCAGTGACGACGACATCAAGAGTTTTCTGCCTACTCATGAACGAATGAAGGCTAGCGGCGCTTACGTCGAGTCGGCCTGGCGCTACTATTGCACTCTCCTCGACGAACCCGTAATCTCGCCCGGCTCGGACAAATCCAGCCGGGGGTAGAATGCCGCAAGCGGTCCTCCAGTTCCGCGACGTCCTCAAATGCTACGGGGATTATACCGCGGTCGACCGCCTGAGCTTCGAGCTCACCGCCGGCGAGTTCTTCACGCTTCTAGGTCCCTCCGGATGCGGCAAGACGACGACGCTGCGGCTGGTGGCCGGGCTCGAAGACCCGGACGACGGCGAGATCCTATTGAACGGAGCGCCGATCGCCTCGCCGAAGCGCGGTATTCTCGTCCCGCCCGATAAGCGCCAGATGGGCATGGTCTTCCAGTCCTACGCCATCTGGCCGCACATGACCGTATTCGAAAATGTCGCGTTTCCACTCCGCGTCCGCGCCGAGGGGGCGGACAGCTTAAGAAAGAAAGTGCTCGACGCGCTGGCGCTCGTCGGCCTCGACGGATTGCACGAGCGCGGCGCGACGAGCCTCTCCGGCGGCCAGCAGCAGCGCGTCGCGCTGGCTCGCGCGCTGTCGTACACGCCGACGATCCTTTTGCTCGACGAGCCGCTTTCGAACCTCGATGCCAAGCTGCGGGAGCAGATGCGCTTCGAGCTGCGCGCCCTGCAGCGGCGGCTCAATCTGACGGTCCTTTATGTGACGCACGATCAGACCGAGGCGATGACGCTGTCCGACCGCATCGCCGTCATGCGGCAGGGAAGGATCGAACAGCTGGGCAATGCGGTGGATATCTACGAGCGTCCGGCGACGGCGTTCGTCGGAGATTTCCTGGGCCGCACCGTCGTGCTGGAAGGCGCGCTGAAAAAAACCGGACGACAGCTCACGCTCGAATTTCGCGGCGGCGAGCGCCTGAGCGTCGGCGAGAATCACAATGGAAATTTTTCCGACGGCGACGCCATTCGCGTGGTCTGCCGTCCCGAGGACGTGCGCATTCTCCCCGACGGCCCCGTCGACGCGACAGAAGTCCGGGCGACAGTCCATGAGATCGCCTATCTGGGAGACCATCTCGAATACACGGTGGACGCCTGCGGGCGCAGCATCGTGGTGGTCTCCGGCAAACGCGAGCGCTATGCGGCCGGCGCGGCGATCCGGCTCGCCTTCGACCCCGCGCGTCTGACGCTGCTTCGAATCGAACCATGACGACGATCGCGATGCCGGCAGCGCCGGCGATGAAAGTGCGTCGCTTCCGCCTGGCGGAATACGGCGCACTGCTATTCTTTGCGGTCGTCATGGGATTGCCGGTCGCGTTTCTCGTGATCAGCAGCTTCAACATCGCGCCGCCGAGCAAGCCGGCGGTTTACGGCCTCGACAACTGGGTGCGGGCGTTCAGCGATTCCGGCACGCTGAGCGCGCTGTGGATGAGCTTTCTGCTTTCGATCACGTATTTGATTCCCGGTATGCTTCTCTCGATCGCCGTCGCGTGGCTGATCGCGCGCACCGACATGCCGGGGCGCGGGTTCATCGAGTTTTGCTGTTGGTTCGCTTATTTCGTGCCCGATTTCCCGATGGTGCTCGCCTGGATTCTACTGCTCGATCCCAATTTCGGCTTTCTTAACACCGCCGCGCAGAGTTTGCCGTTCGTCCAAGGACCGATATTCAATCCGTACAGTTTCTGGGGCATCGTCTGGGTGCATCTCTCGACCGGCGGCATCTGGTTCAAGGTGATGCTGCTGACGCCTATTTTCCGCCGCGTCGGCGCGACGCTTGAGGAAGCCGCACGCGTCGCAGGCGCGAATTATTTCACCGTGCTCCGGCGCGTGAGCCTGCCCGTGATCATGCCGGCCGTGCTCGCCGTCGCGGCGCTCAGCTTCATCCGCGGTCTGGAATCGTTCAATACCGAGCTGCTCCTCGGCACGCCGGTCGGCATTTACGTCTACGCGACGCGCATCTACGACTACACGCGGCACGAGCCGTCGGCCTACGGCGAAGCGACGGCGCTGGGCTCGGTCTTTCTCGTCGTCCTGGCGATCCTGGCGTATTTTTATCAGCGGCGCCTCAAGGGAAAACGCTTCACCGTCGTCACCGGCCAAGGCTACTCGACGCTGCGCGTGAAGCTCGGCAAATGGAGATATATCGCGTCCGCTGCATGCGCGGCCTATATCGCGATCATGATGTTGCTGCCGCTCGGCTTCCTTATCCTCGGCTCGGTGATGCGGCGCTACGGTTTCTTTCATCTGCGTGAGCCTTTCAGCTTGATTCACTGGCGGAGTCTCTTCGGCGACCCGATCTTCTTTCTCGCGCTGAAAAACAGCCTGGTGATCGCCGCGATCACCGCGGTCGCCGCGGTGGCGCTCTACTCGACCGTGGGATACCTGCTGGCGAGCAGAAAGATAAAGACTGCGCCGATGCTCGAAATGATGACTTGGATGCCATGGGTCGTCCCCGGCATTCTGATGAGCCTCGGGCTGCTGTGGCTGTTTCTCGCGACGCCGGTGCGCTCCGTGCTCTACGGATCGGTCTTAGGCATCGCGCTCGCGCTCACGATCAAGGAGAGCCCGGTCTGCTCGCAGGCGTTCAAAGCCGCGTTCCTCCAGCTCGGCCCCGATCTCGAGGAAGCGGCCCGCGTGAGCGGCGCTTCGTGGCGCTACATGTATCGAAGAGTTCTCGTGCCGCTCGTCGCGCCCGTCGCCGCGACGGTCGGCCTCATCAGCTTCGGCAACGCGCTTACGAGCATCAGCACGCCCGTGCTGCTTTACAGCCCTCGGTCGCGGCCTCTGGCTATCCTGCTCATGGAATACAGCTTCAGCGGAGAGGTCGAGCGCGCCGCAGCGCTCGGACTGTTGATCACCGCAATGGTCTCTGTAATGATGCTGGTCGGCCGAAAATTCGTCCGCCCGCTTACAGGAAACCTATGATGCATCGAATGCTGCCGCTCATGTGTCTCCTCCTCTGTGCGAGCGTCGCCGCCGCGCAGGAAAAAGGCTGGGAGCAGACGCTCGCCGCCGCGAAAAAAGAGGGCTCGGTCGTCGTTGTGGGCTCGCCCGATCCTGTCATGCGGAGCGATATCATTCCGAAGTTCACCGCGCGCTATGGCATTCCGGTCGAGTTCCTCGCCGGGCGTTCGAGCGAAACCGCGCAGCGCCTGCGGACCGAGCGCGGCGCGGGTATTTATTCGGTCGATGTCTTCCTTTCCGGCCCGGACACGACAGCGACCGTCTATTATCCCGAGAAGATGCTCGATCCCCTGAAGCCTCTGCTGGCTCTGCCGGAAGTCACCGACGGCGGCAAATGGAAAAAGGGCAAGCCCTGGTTCGTCGACCCCGAAGAGCGTTTCGTCCTGCGCCCGTTCAACAGCGTCTCAAGCCTCTTGTTCATCAACACGGATTTCGTCAAGCCTAACGAGATTCGCTCGGCCAAGGATCTCTTGAACCCCAAATGGCGCGGCAAGATCTCGACCGAAGACATCACGACCACGGGCGCCGGCGCGAATCTCGCCGCGCGCTTCTACCAGCAGCTCGGGGCCGATTTCGTGAAAAAGCTCTACGTCGATCAGAAAACCGTCGGCACGCGCGAGCGGCGCCAGTTTACCGATTGGCTCGCGCGCGGCACGCAGCCGATCTGCCTCAACTGCCGGGAAGACGACGTGCGGCCGCTGGAGAAAGAAGGCTACAAGGTGCTGGAGATCTTCGAGCTCGCCGATCTCGCGCCCGGCATCAACGGCTCCCCCTGGATGCTGAGCGTCGCCAATCGCGCCCCCCATCCGAATGCGGCCAAGGTTTTCGTCAACTGGATCGCCGGGAAGGAAGGGCTCGAGACATACGCGCGCGGCTACGGCAGCGCGACGCTGCGCACCGATATCGATGAATCGTATTTGAGTGCCGGCAACGTCCCCAAGGCGAACGTGAAATATTTCGACGACACCGACTGGAACTGGATCGTCACCGGCCGCCACGATTATCGCGAAAAGGTCTGGAAGCTGATGAAGGAAGCGAAAAAATAAGTAAAAGGAATATCGAGGATATGGCGAAGAAAATTCGGATCTACTATCGCGCCGCCGGACACGTGCCGCTCTGGAAGGTCATGGAGGAGGGCGGCTTCCTGAAGAAGCACGGGCTCGAGGTGGACCTCGGCTCGATGGAAGGCAAGCGCCAGCGCGCGATGGAGGGGCTGCGGGCGGGCGACCTCGACGTTATCTCGGGTAACCATCACAACCTCTACGCGCACCGCGCCCTCAACGGCGATCCGTTCGTTCATATCGCGCAGACGAATAACCTCTGGAAAGAGAACTGGCTCGTCGCGCGCGACGGCATCAATGGCGTCAAAGATTTGAGAGGCAAGCGCGTCGTCATGGACGACTTCGACGGCCACACCGGCCTCAACGTCTGGCTCTATCTCAAGCTCAACGGCCTCGAGGAAGGGCGCGACGTCGAGCTCGTCGACGGCGACAGAAAAGGGCTGGACCGCGTGCGCAAAGTCATGGCAGGCGAATACGACGCGACCTTCGTGCGCGCGGTCGACCAGCTGCGCGCGCGTGCGATCGGCGCGCGCGTGCTCGACCTCCCGGAGTCGATGGCGATGATCGAAGGCGTAACGCTCACGACTACGACCACATACGTGAACAGCCATGAGGATGAAGTCCGAAGTCTGCTCAAAGCGCTGGTCGACGCGATTCACTTCTTCCGCACGCGCCGGCGCGACACACTCGATATCATCGACCGCACCTGTAAGGATCTGCTCAAATTCCAATCCGACGAAGAGGAATCGATCTTTTACGAAAACCAGGCGAAGTCGCTGGAGCCGAAGCCCTATCCGACGCTCGATGCCGTCCGGAATGTCTTCGCGCTGGCGGTGAAGCGCAATCCCGAGATCGCGTCTTTCAATCCGCTCGCGATGTGGGACCTGCACCACCTGCGCGAGCTCGACGACAGCGGCTACATCGACCGGCTGTACGCGGACTGACGATGTCGCAGCGAAATAAGTTCACCAAATACCTGGCAGCGGCAGTTACGTACTGCACATTTCTTTGTCTAGTTCCGGTAGCCTTCGCCCAGGACTGGAAAAAAGAATGGGAGGCGACACTCGCCGCCGCGAAGAAGGAAGGGCAGTTCACTATTTATATCTACCGCTATGAGCGCATGCTCGACGCGTTCAAGAAGGAGTATCCCGAGATCAAGGTCGTCTCGGTCGCGGGCACGGGAAATCAGCTCGGCACGCGGATCGTTACTGAGAGACGCGCCGACAAATTTATCCCGGATGTCTTCAGCACGGGGCCCAATTCCGCATTCAACATTCTATACAAAGCGAAGGTTCTCGACCCGCTCCGACCCGCGATGCTTTTACCGGAGGTTACCGACGAATCGAAATGGTACGGCAGCAAGCTCAACTTCATCGATCCCGAAGGCAAGTACATCTTCGGCTACCTCGCCAACCCGAGCTCGGCGCAGCTCTACTACAACAGCAAGTTCGTCCAGGAAAAAGAATTCAAGTCGCACTGGGATCTTCTCAACCCCAAATGGAAGGGGCGCATCGTCGCGCTCGATCCGATGCTCACTGGATTGGGGCAGACGATGCAGTTTTTCTATTATCACCCCGACCTCGGCCCGGAGTTCATCAAAAAACTCTTCGGCACTATGGACATGACGTACAGCAAACAGTTCAGCCAGATGACCGATTGGCTCGGGCAGGGAAAGTTCGCGCTGTGCATGGGCTGCAAGGACGGCGATCGAGCTAGGCACCAAGGACTGCCCGTCGAGGGTTTCGACACAAGCCTCTGGAAGGAGGGCGGAAGCTTTTCGACCGGCGGCGGCAGCTTGAGCCTGGTCAACCGCGCGCCGCATCCGAACGCCGCAAAGATCTTCATCAACTGGCTGCTCTCACGCAAGGGGCAGATCGCGATGCAGAAGCTGTCCGATCCCGACGATCCGCCGAACTCCCGGCGCATCGACATCCCGAAGGACGACGTGCCGCCGGAAAATCGCATCGTCGAAGGGCGGAAATATCTCGACGTCGGCAAGCCCGAGTGGCAGGACATGGCGCCGATCTTTCAACTCGTCCGCGAACTGGCGAAGAACCGCGACGCGAAGTAGGAGGAGGAATGCTGAGCAGAGAAGAGAACGACTATTTGACCCGCGTGGGACGCGGTATGCCGGCGGGCGAACTGCTACGCCGCTATTGGCACCCGGTCGCCGTCGCCGGCGAGCTGACCGACGAGCAGCCGATCAAGGCGGTTCGGATCTTAGGGGAAAATCTCGTCGTCTTCCGTGATACCGTTGGAAAGTACGGCCTCATCGCCGAGCGCTGCCCGCACAGGAGCGCCTCGCTCGCCTACGGACGCGTCGACGCCGAGGGCATCCGCTGCGCGTATCACGGCTGGAAGTTCGATCACAACGGCCGCTGTCTGCAGCAGCCCGCCGAGCCAGACGACAGCACCTATAAGGATCGCGTGCGCCAGCCCGCTTACCCGGTAGAAAAGCTCGCGGGGCTTTTATGGGCTTATCTCGGTCCCGAGCCCGCGCCGCTGCTGCCGCGCTGGGACGTGCTGGTGCGCGAGGACGGGAAACGGTGGACGGTGATAGAATCGATGATCGACTGCAACTGGCTCCAGCCGATGGAGAATTCCGTCGATCCGTCGCATCTCTACTGGCTCCACGGCGATTCGGCGCATCTCATGGGCCACGTGCCGGATTACGGCGAGACGCACGACTTTATCCGCTTCGAGTATGGAATCTGGAAGCACCGCACGACTCCCGGAAAAAAACCCGGCGATCCGCCGCAGAGAGACGAGCATCCGCTGCTGTTTCCATGCACACTGCGCCATGTCGCGAGATACAAGGGCGGTTTCCGCCATAACCTGCAGATCCGTGTGCCGGTCGACGACACGCATACGCGTGTATTTCGCGTGAGCTTCGTCCCGTCGGAAACCGACCGCTCGCCGGAGGAGGTCGATCCGCCGTTTCAGTATTCGCAGCTTAAGGGACCGGACGGCCGCTTCGACTTGAGCACGGTTCCGGCGCAGGACGCGATGGCCTGGGAAACGCAGGGCGGCATCGCCGACCGCTCGCTGGAAAACCTGGGCGTCGGCGACAAGGGTGTTATCTTTTTGCGCAAGCTCTTGAAAGAGCAGATCGACCTCGTTAAAAACGGCGGCGAGCCGATGGGTATGATCCGCGACCCGCAGAAGAACAAGATCGTCGAGTTGGACGTCATCAACGAACGCATCGGCCTTTTCCGCTCGACGGACAAGAAGGTCGCCTAACTACAACCTCGAGAGAAGGAGAATCGTATGGCAGACGAAAAACCCATAAAGTTGGACATGAACGCGCTGCCGCGCATCGACACGTACAAGAACTGGCAGGCGGCGCAGAAGATCCCGGTCATCACCGGCTTCTTCGTGGAGGATTTAAAGACCGTCCCGGTCGAGCCGTGGGATTTGAAGGGTGGACTGGGCTCCTTCATCGTGCTCGACGGCACCGGCGGCGTCAACGACGGCTACGTTTGCGAGATCCCACCGGGCGGCAAATTGAAGCCGCAAAAGCATCTTTACGAGGAGATGGTCTACGTCGTCAAAGGGCACGGCGCGACCACTGTCTGGCAGAAAGAGGGCAAGAAGCACACCTTCGAGTGGGGTCCGGGCAGCATCTTCGCCATCCCGCTCAACGCGCGCTACCAGCACTTCAACGGCAGCGGCACCGAGCCGGCGCGCTACTTCTCCGTAACGAACAGCTGCTTCATGATGAATTTGTTCCATAATCTCGATTTCATCTTCAACGACGACTACGAGTTCACCGACCGCTTCAACCCGGAGGTGGACGACTACTTCAGCGGCAAGGGCGAGATCTTCGGCCGCTTCTTCATGACCACGAACTTCGTCGCCGACACGCACACCGCGACACTGAAGGATTACAGCGAGCGCGGCGCCGGCGGCACGAACATGAAGTTCGACCTCGCCGGCCAGACCATGGGCTGCCACATCTCCGAATTCCCTGTCGGCACTTACAAGAAGGGTCACCGCCACGGCCCGGGCGCGCACGTCATCATCCTCGGCGGACAGGGCTACTCGATCCTCTGGCCGGAGGGCCAGGAGATGCGGCGCGTTGACTGGCGGCAGGGGAGCGTCGTCGTGCCGCCGAACCAGTGGTTTCACCAGCACTTCAACTCAGGCTCGATGCCGGCACGTTACCTGGCGTTTCGCTGGGGCAGCTGGCGCTACCGCTTCATGAGGCTTACCGACAGCGACGGCTCGACCTACACCAATATAAAGCAGGGCGGCTCGCAGATCGATTATGACGACGAGGATCCGCAGATTCACCGCGACTTCGAGGAGGCCGTACGCAAGGCCGGCGCCGTCTGCCGCATGGGCGAGCATCACCCGCGCTGCAGCCAGCGGGTTGCCGCGAAAGCAGGTTAACGCCGAGTGGAAATAGCCGGAGCACAAAAGCCGACGAGCCCGATGGCGGGGCCGCGCATTCCCGCCGTCGGCGCCCGGCTGCGCGCGTGGCGCGGCTCGCTCAACGGCGGGGTGATCCTCATGGCGCTGCTCATCGGCGTCATGGGCTTTTACGTCATCTACCCGCTCGTTCTCATCCTCATCAACAGCTTCAACACCGCGACGATCGCCGAGCCGCCGGTTTACGGCCTGCAGGCATGGCGCGACGCCTTCAGCGAGCCGGGCATCTGGCGCTCGCTGTGGAACAGTATTCGCGTGGGCGTGACACTCCAGATCGTCGCGCTGCCGATCGGCATCTGCATCTCGTGGCTCCTCGCGCGCACGAACATTTACGGCGCGGGCGTCTTCGAGCTGTTTTTCTGGATCTCGTTCATCATGCCGAGCGTCGCGACGACCTTCGGCTGGATGCTGCTGCTCGATCCCAACACCGGGCTCGTCAACACGACGATCCGCGGCTGGCCCATCGTCCGCAACTTCACGTTCGATATTTATTCTTTCTGGGGCATCATCTGGGCGCATCTCGTCTCCAACGGCATCTCGACCAAAGTCATGCTGATGACGCCGGCGTTCCGCCGCATGGACTCATCGCTCGAAGAGGCGAGCCGCATGTCCGGCGCGAGCACCTGGACGACGATGTGGCGTATCACGGTGCCGATGATGACGCCGGTCATCATCGTCGTCGTGCTCCTGAGCGTGATCCGCATCTTCAGCAGCTTCGAGACCGAGTTGCTGCTCGGCGTGCCTTGGGGATTTTATGTCTATTCGACGAAGATCGTCGACCTCGCGCGCCAGGAGCCGCCGCTCGTCAACCAGGCGGCCGCGCTCGGCAGCATCATTCTGGTCTTCCTCACGGCCGTCATTCCACTGCAGCGCCGCCTGATCAGCCGGCGCCAGTTCACGACCGTGACGGGCCACTTCAAGCCGCGCATCGTCGATCTCGGTCCGTGGCGGTATCCGGCGACGGCGTTCGTCGCGCTGGTTGTCTTCATCCTCTGCTTCGTACCAATCCTCAGCGTGCTCGGCGGCAGCTTCATGACGCGCTTCGGGTTTTTTCATCTGCCTAAGACTTGGACGACGGAGTACTGGCGAATGGCGATCGGCGATCCGCGGCTCACCAACGCGCTGCAGAACACGCTGATCGTCGCGATCAGCGCGGCCGTGATCGGCGCGGCCCTGTTCTCTCTCATCGGCTACGTCATCGTGCGCACGAAGCTTCCCGGCCGCTCGATTCTCGATTCGATCTGCTGGCTGCCATCGGCGATTCCCGGCGTGCTCTCCGGCCTCGGCCTTCTATGGCTTTTTCTCGGCACGCCGGTGTTCAGGCCGTTTTACGGCACAATCTTTTTGATTATCGTCGCGTACATCCTGGGCGGCATCACGCTATCGACGCAGATCTTCAAAGCGAACTTCGTGCAGCTTGGCAACGAATTGGAAGAGGCGTCGCGCATGTCGGGCGCCGGCTTCTGGCGCACGTACTGGACGGTCGTGCTGCCGCTGATGGCTCAGACGATGGTGATGGTCGGCGTCATCAAGTTCATGTTTGCTGCGCAGCATGCCTCGAGCATCATTCTGCTCGCCACCTCCGAGACGCGGACGCTGATCCTGCTCGCGCTCGATCAAGTGTTCTCGGGCCATCGCGAGGTCGCGAGCATCACCGTCGTCTTCATCATGGCGCTCACGCTCGGCGTCGCCCTCATCGCACGCTCCTTCGGACTCAAAGTCGGCATCCGCGCCGAGTAACAGATGAGCTTTCTGCGCATACAGAATTTAACCAAACGCTTCGGCGCGGTCGCGGCCGTCGACCAGGTGAATCTCGATATCCGGGAGGGCGAATTCTTTACCTTGCTGGGGCCGAGCGGCTGCGGCAAGACGACGACGCTGCGCATGGTCGGCGGGCTGGAAAAGCCCGACGAAGGCGAGATCCACATGGCCGATCGCTGCCTCGTCTCGCCCGCGAAAGGACTTTTCGTTAAGCCCGAGCGGCGCGACATGGGCATGGTCTTTCAATCCTACGCGCTCTGGCCGCACATGACGGTCTTCGAGAACGTCGCCTAT
>DATDFN010000220.1:0-23999 GCA_036522615.1 Binatia bacterium
CTGGTTTCGCCTGCCGCTGTTCATCTGGGCGATCTACGCGACCAGCATCATCTTTATTCTCGGCACTCCGGTGATCGCGATCACGCTGCTCCTCGTCGGCCTGGAGCGCGTCTTCAATCTCGGCATCTTCGATCCGGCGCGCGGCGGCGATCCGGTGCTCTTCCAGCATCTCTTCTGGTTTTACTCGCACCCGGCGGTCTACATCATGGTCCTGCCCGCGATGGGCGTCGAGAGCGAGCTCGTCACGGCTTTCGCGCGCAAGCGCGTCTTCGGCTACTCGTTCGTCGCGTTCTCGAGCGTCGCCATCGCAGTGATCGGCTTTCTCGTCTGGGGGCATCACATGTTCGTCGCCGGGCAGTCGGTCCACGCCGGCCTCATCTTCTCGCTGCTGAGCTTTCTTGTCGCGATCCCCTCGGCGATCAAGGTCTTCAACTGGACCGCCACGCTGCACCGCGGATCGATCTCGTACGACGCGCCCATGCTCTACGCGCTCGGATTTATCGGCCTCTTCACGATCGGCGGCCTGACCGGCCTGTTTCTCGCGTCGGTCGGCGTCGACGTCCACGTTCACGACACGTATTTTGTCATCGCGCATTTTCATTACATCATGGTCGGCGGCTCGGTCATGGCCTATCTCGGTGGGATTCATTTCTGGTGGCCCAAGATGACGGGCCGGACATATCCCGAGCCGCTCGCCCGCATCGCAGCGCTCATTGTCTTTTTGGGCTTCAATCTCACTTTCTTCCCGCAGTTCGTGCTCGGGTATCTCGGCATGCCGCGGCGCTACCATGCGTATCCGCCGGAATTCCAGGTGTTGAACGTGATGTCGTCGGCCGGCGCGTCGATTCTCGCGGTCGGTTACGTGCTGCCGCTGATTTATCTCATCTGGTCGCTCCGTTACGGCCGAGTCGCGGGCAAGAATCCGTGGGGGGCTTGGGGACTCGAATGGCAGACGCCGTCGCCTCCGCCGACACACAATTTCGACGTCACGCCGCGCGTGGTCGCCGAAGCCTACGCCTACGATAAAGAACCTGAGGAGGTTTATGAATTCGGCAGTGCCAGCCGCGCCTGAAGCGATCGAAGTGCGGGCGCATCAGTTCGAAGATATCGAGCAGCAGCACCATGCGTCGTGGCTCGGCATGTGGGTTTTTCTCGCGACGGAGGTGATGTTCTTCGGCGGCATGTTCGCGGGTTACGCCTATTACCGTGTCGGCTATCCGGATGCGTTTGCCGCCGGCAGCAATCGTCTCGACGTCCTGCTCGGCGCGATCAACACGGCGGTTCTCATCGGCAGCAGCTTCACGATGGCGCTGGCGGTCCACAGCGGGCAAATGGGAAGGAACAAAGCGGCGATCCGATTCCTGCTGCTGACGATGCTCCTCGGCGCCGTGTTTCTCGGCATCAAATTTTACGAGTATCACGAGAAATTCGTCGAGCATCTCGTGCCGGGCCCGGCGTTTCGCTTCGAAGGGCCGCTCGCGCGCCCCGCGGAAATCTTTTTCTCGCTCTATTTCGCGATGACGGGCTTGCACGCGCTCCACATGATCATCGGCATCGGACTGTTAACGTGGATGGCGCTGAAGGCGCGGCGCGGGCGTTTCTCGCCAGTCTACTATACGCCCATCGAGCTCACGGGGCTGTATTGGCATTTCGTCGATCTCATCTGGATCTTTCTTTTTCCGCTGCTGTACCTCGTGGGAAGACACCTATGAACAACGGCGCGCACATAACCGTAAAAAGCTATCTGGTGGTCTTTCTGATTCTTCTCAGCCTCACGGCGCTCACGACCGCCGTCGCGTTCGTCGACCTTGGCCGAGGGCTCAACAACCTCGCGGCGCTCACGATCGCGATACTCAAGGCGATGCTCGTCGTGCTCTACTTCATGCATGTCCGATACAGCGACCGCTTCACTTGGGTGATCGCCGCCGCTAGTATTTTCTGGCTGATGCTCCTGATCGGCGGGACGTTGGACGATTTACTCACGCGGAGTCTGTAGCCCGGTTAGCTGCCGCTCAAGCCCTTAAATACGTTCGTCGACCCCGCTTCTGACCGATCACGCGGCAGAAGAACGCTCGGCGGAAGCCGGCTGGGCGCGCTGGAGGCGTGGTAACACTTCTTTACCATAGGCTTCCAGGAAGGCCTGCTGATCCGGGCCGGCCGAGTGAAAGACGAGGTGATCGAAGCCCAGTTTGATGTAATGCTGCGCGAAGCGCACATGCGCGTCGGGATCGGCCGAGATGCAGACCGCCCGGCGGATCGTGTCGGAGCCGACGACGCTGCCGTTATGCTCGGACATCTGCGGCGTGTAAATCCGCTCCGTAAACAGCGCCGGGACGAAAGTCCCGGCCCAGTACTCTTTCCGCGCGCGGATCGCGCCGTCCTCGTCGTCGGTGAAGGCGACCGCGAGCTCGATCATCCGCGGCATCCGCGGCGCGTCCTTCGCCGCTTCGGCCGCACCGTAGGCGAAGTTCTCGAAAATCTGCCGGTAAGTTTCCGGTTCTTCGCCGCCGACTGTGATCAGCGCGTCCCCGTGCCTTCCGGCGAAGCGGGCGCTGTTCGGGACCATCGCGGAAATGTATATCGGGATCGGCTCCGCGGGCGGTGTATACAGCTTCGCCTGCCGCGTCTGATAGTGGACTCCTCGGTGCGTGACCTTCTCGCCGCCCCATAGCTTGCGCATCAGCTCGATCGCCTCGGCGAGCCGCTCGCGGCGGATTTTGTAATCGGGCCATTCTACGGTGACGGGGTATTCGTTCAGCGCCTCGCCGGTGCCGACGCCGAGAAATGTGCGGCCGGGCGCGAGGCAATCGAGCGTCGCGGCTGCCTGCGCGACGATCGCCGGGTGATATCTGAAAATGGGGCAGGTCACGCCCGTGCCCAGCCGAATTCGCTTCGTGCGGGCGGCCACGGCGCCGAGCCAGGTCCAGACAAAGCACGCCTGGCCTTTTTCGGCCCATGGATGAAAGTGGTCACTCGCCTCGATGGAATCGAATCCCGCCTGCTCGGCGCCGACGGCGTATTGAAGGAGCTCCTGCGGTGCGTATTGCTCCGTGCCGGCTTTCCAGCCGAATTTAACGTTACCCATGGGTAAATTCTGGCCGTGACGCCGAAAAGCCTCAAGAGGGGCATAAGCTTTATTCGTGTAACATTCAGGAGTGTGGCGCAGCCCGCCAAATGGATGGGGCTTCTCTGACGCGAAGCGAATCTTGACAACTCCGCCCCCATGTTCCAGAATCTCGTGAGCATCGAGAAACGATCCCAAGGAGGCTTTATGTCGGAGATGAAAAGCGGCTGGCGGCCCGAGGAGGGAAAGCAGGAATCGTCGCCGATTCACGTGAAGAAAATCGGCCACGTGGTCTTCAGCGTGAGCGACATCGAGCGCACGAGCAGGTTCTGGACGGAGATCATGGGCTTTAAATTCTCTGACCGCAACGAGAAAGGCATGGTCTTTTTCCGCTCAGGCACGGACCATCACACGATAGCGCTGCTGCAAGCCAACGACAAAAACGAGCTGCCCAAGCGCGGCGAAGTCGGCTTCGACCACGTCGCTTTCGAAGTGGGAAGCGTTTCGGAGCTGTTCAAAATCCGCGATTTTCTCCGTTCGAATGGCGTCGAGATTTTCTACGAAGGACGCCGCGGCCCCGGCGGTAATCCCGGCGTCGAGTTCTACGACCCGGACGGCTATCAAATCGAGGTCTACGCCTCGATGGATCAAGTGGGCACCGACGGAAAGAGCCGGCCGGGGAACGAGTGGAAGCGCGCGACGACGCTCGAAGACGCCGTCGCCAACCCGCTGCCGGGCGCCGAGTATTATTAAAGCTTTCACCCGGCGCAGTTTTTAGTCGATGATCTCCGTCCGCGGACTCGCCAAAGAGTTTGCCGCCGGCGGCGGGCGCGTCGCCGCAATCAAAAATCTTAACATCGAGGTCGCGGAAGGCGAGTTTTTCGTCATTGTCGGCGCGAGCGGCTCGGGCAAGACGACGCTGCTCCGCGCGGTCGCCGGCCTCGAAGTCCCCGACCGGGGCACGATCAGCATCGGCGGCCGCGTCGTCTCCTCCGACGATCCGCCCGCATGGATTCCCTCACAGCAGCGCAAGCTCGGCATGGTTTTCCAGTCTTATGCCGTCTGGCCGCACCTCACGGTATATCAAAATGTCGCGCTGCCGCTCACCGACGGAACGCATCGGGTGCGGCGCGGCGAGGTGGAAAAGCGCGCGCGCGAGGCGCTGCGCCTCGTGCAGCTCGAAGAAGTCGCCGAGCGATCGGCGACGCTCTTATCCGGCGGACAGCAGCAGCGCGTGGCCCTGGCGCGTGCGATCGCCGTCAATCCGGGCATTCTTCTTATGGACGAGCCGCTGTCGAACCTCGACGCGAGGCTGCGCGAGGAGGTCCGCGGCAAGATTCGCGAGCTGGCGAAGCAGTTGGGCTCGACCGTCCTTTACGTGACCCACGACCAGGTCGAGGCGATGGCGATGGCCGACCGCATCGCGCTGATGCAGGCGGGCGAGCTGCTCCAGGTGGGAGCGCCCGCCGAACTCTACCATAATCCCGTAACGACGGACGTCGCCGACTTTTTCGGAACGATGAACTGGCTCGAGGGGAAAATCGCGGCGCCGAGCGTCGCCGAGACCGCCATCGGGCAGCTGCGGTTTGCCGGCGACGCCGCGCTATCCGCGAGCGTTCTGCTTGGCTTCCGTCCGGAATGCCTCGCGTTGGTGGATGCGGCAGCGCCGGAAAAGCCGAATGTCTTTCCCGCGAGACTCAAATCGAGCGTGTTTTTAGGCGACCAATCGCTTTTGACGCTCGCCATCGCCGATCGCGTCCTTGCCGCAAAATGCCGCGCCGTCGATCTCGACGGCGACGCTCCGCTGCGCGTGCGCATCGATCCCGCCGACGTTATGGTCTTTTCGGAAGGACGGCGGACCGGCCGGGCCGTTACCGATGCTCTTTCCGGCGCCCGCGCGGCGGTATAGCCTCGCGTTGCATTCCCCCGCTCCATCGCATAAATTTCCAACCGCATCTCGGCAGCGAAAGGAGGCGTGTATGTCCGCACAGCTGAAGCCCATTCGATTAGCATCGCTCGGCCTCGTCTTGCTTCTATGCTGGTCGACGGCCGTGTATGCCGCCAGCGCCACGCTTACGCAGATGATCGAAGGCGCGAAGAAAGAAGGGGTCTTTCGCGCGCAGTGGTCGCAGAACACCTTCGGCGGCGGCGAGGGCTTCAACGAATTTCTCGCCGGGATGAACAAAAAATACGGTCTGACTCTAAAGGGCCAGTTCACGCCGGGGCCCGACATGCAGGCTTTGATGGTCCGTATCGCGCAGGAGGCGGCGGCCGGGCAGCCGGCGAGCACTGACTTATATATGGGCAACGCACAGGCGTTGTTCGACGGGCTGAAGCAGCAGGTGCTGAAGCCCATCGAATGGGGTGCGATCATCGACCGCCGGCCGCCGAAGGATCAGGGCTTCGATGCGGTCGCAGCCGACGGAACGCACATGGCGATCGCGACAGCGGTCGTCGGCATCGAATACAATACCAATCTGGTCAAAGGCGCCGACATACCGAAACGCCTCACCGACGTCCTCAATCCCAAGTGGAAAGGAAAGATCGCGTCCACGCCCTACGCGGCGGGTCTCCGCGAGCTCGCCATGCCGGGTTTTCTCGGCCGCGAATACATAATCGATTTCACGAAGAAGCTTTCCGGGCAGATCGCCGGCCTGATCCGATGCGGCGAAGCCGAGCGCTTGACCAGCGGCGAGTTCGCCATGCTCGTGCTCACCTGCGGCGGCAACGACGCCACGGTGCTCCAGCGAAGCGGCGCGCCGCTGGCGCAGACGATCGTGCAGGAGGGGACGGTGCTCCACATGCGCTACGCGGCGATACCGAAGAATTCGCGCGCGCCGAACGCCGCCGCGCTGATGGCGGCGTATTGGCTCACGCCCGAAGGGCAGGCGCTGCTGTGGAAGCACGACGGCCTCGATCTCCACCTGTTTCCCGAATCGCACATGAAGAAGGACGTCGATCAGGTGCGCGCGGCCGGCGGCAAAATCGTCATCAACACGCCGGAGTGGCTCGCTTCGCTGAAAGGCTACGCCGAGACGCAAAAGGAGCTGGAGAAAATTCTCCGCGAGGGCGGCAAATAGCTTCGTCCGGTTTCCCGATGAAAGCGAGATCGATCGAGTCGCCGATCTTTTTCGCCCGGCGCTCCGGGACTTCGCCGGGGCTGCTCGTGCTGGCGTCGCTGCCGATCGCGGTGATCGCGGTCTTCGTCACCGTGATGATCTGGGTGAGCTTTCAGCGCGGCATGCTCGGCACCGGGGGCGCGGTTTACACGCTGGAAAATTATCTGGCGATCTTGGGCGACCCCTTTCTCTATCGCGTCCTGTGGAACACGGCGGTATTTACCGCCACGACGACGGTCGTCGCGCTCGCGATCGGACTGCCGATCGCGTGGCTCGCGGAGCGCACGACGATTCCCGGCAAGACGGCGATCTACGCGATCATGACGCTGGGGCTTTTGATCCCCGGCATCTATACCGCGATGGGCTGGACGTTCATCGCCCATCCGCGCATCGGCTTTCTCAACCGCTGGCTGGTCGATCTCCTGGGATTGCAAGACGCGCCGCTCAACATCGCGACGCCGATCGGCATGGGCTTCGTCCAGGGGCTCAGTCTCGCCGCAGTCGTTTTTATCTTGACCGCGCAGATGTTCCGGGCGATGAATCCGTCGCTCGAGGAGGCCGCCAAAGTCCACGGCCTTAGCTTCTTGAGGACGATCCACCGCGTCACGCTGCCGCTCGCGCTGCCGGGCATTCTCGCCGCGGTGATTTACGTCGTGACGATCGGCATCGCGACGTTCGACATCCCCGCGATCGTCGGACTCGGCAACCGAGTATACATGCTGAGCACGTTCATCTATCTGAAGGTCCACCCGCAGGGCAGCGGGCTTCCCGAGTACGGCATCACCGGCGCCGTCGGCACCTGCATGATCGCCGTCGCGGCGCTGCTGACCCTACTCTACGGCCAGGTGCTGCGGAGCGGGCACCGCTTCGAAGTCGTCACCGGCAAAGGCTATCGCCCGGCGCAGATCGAGCTCGGCGGCTGGTCCGCCGCCGGATGGTGTTTCATTGGACTCTACGCCTTCGTCTCGAAAATATTGCCGCTCCTGCTGATCGTTTACGCGGCGCTCACGCCGTACTTCGCGCCGCCGTCGATGGAGATGATGCGCCATCTTTCGCTGGTGCATTTCGCCAACATGGAATGGGGGCTCGTGCTGCGCGGCGCGCGCAACACCGCGCTGCTCGTCGCGGTGGTGCCGCTGCTCGTGCTTCTGTTCGCGTTCGCCATCTCGTGGCTGGTCGTGCGCTCGCGCAACCGCGTGCGCTACGCGATCGAGTTCGCCGCTTTTTTGCCGCAGGCGCTGCCGGAGGTGATTCTCGCCATCGGCGCGCTGCTGCTGGCGCTCTTCGTGCTCGGCGAGGCGGTGCCGCTCTACGGCTCGGTCTGGCTGATCGCGATCGTCTACGTCGCGGCGCGGATCGCCTTCGCCACGCGCGCGCTCAACGGCTCGCTGCTGCAGATTCACCGCGAGATGGAAGAGGCGGCTTTCGTTTCCGGTCTATCCACGTTCCGGACGGCTTGGCGCGTGCTGCTGCCGCTGCTGCGCCCGACGCTGCTATCCGTATGGATCTGGACCGCACTGCTCGTTTATCGCGAGCTCACCGTGGCGGTCTTTCTCGGCGTGCACGACAACATCACTTTTCCGGCGGTCATCTGGAGCTACTGGTACGCCGGCGGGATGAACAAGGCCTCGGCGGTGACGCTGCTGATGACCGTGCTGCTCGCGCCCTTGATCGCAGCGTTCTGGTGGTTCGGCCGACGCGGCCAGGTCGCGGGGCAGTAAGCGGTCAGTTCACTACTGCAGCATTGATTCGCAGCACGAAGGGTGAATGAACCCACAGATCAACCGCCTTCTCCTCGCGACCGCCCTGCTCGGCACCTTCTTCGCCGGCACGACCACACGGATTTTTAACATCTCCATGCCGACGGTCGCGTCGGCGCTGCATACCGATCTGCTGGGAATCTCGTGGGCGCTGTTGGCGTATCAGCTCTCGAACATCGGGCTATCCATGATTTTCGGCCGCCTCGGCGACCAGTGGGGGAGAGACCGAATCTTCGGCGCGGGCTTTGCGGTTTTCGCCGCCGGGTCGCTGCTGTGCGGCTTATCGCAAAGCATCTTTCAATTAATCGCCTTCCGGCTTGTGCAGGGAATCGGCGCCTCGATGCTGCAATCGTCGAGTCGCGCGCTCGCGGCCGAGGCCGTGCCGGAGTCGCTGGCCGGGCGCGCGCAGGGCTTCATGACGACGGCGCATCACACCGGATTTCTTCTCGGACCGGCGATCGGCGGCATCATGATCGATTATCTCAGTTGGCGTTGGGCGTTTTTCTTTCTCGTGCCGATCGGCGCGGTCGGCGCCGTGTTGACACTGGCGAATACGAAACAGCAGCGCGCGCGGGTGGAACGCCGCCCGATCGATTATCTGGGCGCGCTCCTCGTTTTCGCTACGATCGCCACGCTCATTCTGCTGCTCGACCGCCGCGCGCTGCAAGTAATTGGTTCCCAGGCGCGGATCGTTTTCGGCTTCGCCTTTCTTCTCTTTCTCGGCGCCTTTCTCGCGCACGAGAAAAGAGCGCCGCATCCTTTCGTCGACTTGTCGCTCTTCAAGACGCGGATGTTCACGATGAGCGCCATAAGCCTGTTGATCGTGGCGACGTGTTATGCGCTGTGCAGTTTCCTGCTGCCGTTTTATATGCAGGAAGTTCTCGGTCTCTCGCCCTCCACCATCGGCATTCTCTTCATGGCGCCGGCGGTGCTGACGCTATCATTCGCGCCCGTAAGCGGTTATCTCTCGGATCGGGTTGGGCCGCGGCTGCCCGCAAGCCTCGGCATCGCATTCTTGTGCGTCTCGTTTCTGCTGGGCGGCTTCCTGCAGGTGAACTCACACTGGCTGTTGCCCACGGTCATTGTGGCGCTAGGCGGGATCACCAACGGTCTGTTCAATCCCGCGAACTCGGTCAGCATGATCAGCATGATGCCGAGGGAGCATCGCGGTTTCGCCACCAGCGTCAATCACGTCGTCTTCGGCATCGGTAATGTGCTTGGCATCGCGCTTGGCGGCGCGTTGATGACGCTCGGTTTCGAAAGCCATACGGGAACGTCTGGCGCCGGTCCCACGACAGAGAACGCCGCCGCCTTCGTCGCGGCATTGAACGCGACGCTGCTGGCCGGTTTGGCCGCCAGCGGCTTAGGCATTTTTACATCAGCGATGCGAGGAGAAAAGCGGACATAACGATTTTTCCTCGGGCGGAATACAAACTACGGAGAAACTCCTCGGCTTCGATCGGTCTACGGCATTCAATCCACGCGACTTGCGGGAATTGTCCGGAATCGCGCAGATCGCGGTAGCCTCGACGCTGCGCCGAATAGGTCCGTATAATGTATAAGAGAATCGACCCGCGGCTGAAGAATGAGCGGCGGAACGATGCGCGATTTCCGGCGGCATGCAGCAACTCGCCGGTGAACCCGCGCCTGAAGGAACGGACGACGGCGCGGCCGAAGACCGTGGCGAAGCCGAGATTGAGCCAAACGACCGCCGTGGCTCTGGGCCAGATAAGCTCGCGCACGGGCCGATATCCCCCATCGATCACCCAACGTTCGCAAGCCGCCGCCTCCGCCGCGAGGCGGCGAAAGTCGGCCGCCGGTTTCGGCCGCCAGTTCGGCCCCCAGAAAAAATCGTCGAGCTCGAAGCGAGGATTGTCAAGAATCGTCGCGAGCCGCTTCGAGAAAGTCGTTTTCCCCGAGCAGCTGATCCCGACCACGACAACGCGAGCGAGATCGAGCTTGGCCGGCGGATTCTGCATCAAGGCTTCTCGGGGTATCGCTTCGCGAGATTCTTCAAAGCAGCACCGGTCAAACGGTACACGGTCCACTCGTCCATCGCGCGCGCGCCGAGCTTTTTGTAAAAACTAATTGCCGGAGCATTCCAGTCGAGCACCGACCACTCCATGCGGCCGCAGCCGCGCTCGACGGCGATCTCCGCCGCGCGCGCGAGCAGTTTTGTGCCCAGCCCGCGCCGGCGCCATTGCGGCAGAACGAAAAGATCCTCGATATAAAGGCCGGGGCGGCCGAGGAAGGTGGAATAGTTATGAAAGAAAAGCAGAAAACCCACCGGCTCTTTGTCGGCGTAGCCGATTAGCGTCTCGGCGACGCGGCGCGAGCCGAAGAGCGATGCGCGCAATCCTTCTTCGGTCGCGACGACTTCGTGCGCGAGCTTCTCGTATTCAGCCAGACCTTTGATCAAATTCAATATTACCGGCACGTCGTTCTCGGTCGCGGGCTCGATGCGAAACTCGGTCGTGCTCACCGCGATAACTCCAGCTCGTAATATTCCGCGCCGGCGAGCGGATTGAAGCGGTACGGCGCGATCCGCGTGAAGCCGAGCGATGCGTACAGACTGTTGGCGGCTTTCATCGACTTAACGGTATCGAGGCGTATGCGCCGGTAGCCGATCTCCTTGGCGCGGAGAATAACCGCCTCCGCCAGCTTGCGGCCGATGCCGCGGCCGCGAGCTTCCGGGCGAACATAAAGGCGCTTCATCTCGCACGCCTCGCTGTCAAGTTTTCGGAGTGCGACGCAGCCGACGCTATGGCCGGCTTCTTGCGCGAGGAGGATGCAGCCTTCCGGCGGCGCGTAACCGCCCGGGAGGTTCTCCAACTCGGCGGCGAAATCCTGGAAGTCGAGATTGAAGTCGAGCGAGCTGGCATAATCCTGGAAAAGCCCGCGGGCAGCGTCGATGTCGGCCGGACTCCGAGCTTCGATGATGCCGGAGCTTCCTTTGGCAAAAATATCTGCGATCTCGCGCCAGTCGCTTAACCTCGTGATTAGCGGATGATCTTCCATCTGATTCCACGGCCGATCGAGCAGGGCAACCGGCACCTTCATTCGGCTCGATAAAAACCTGGCCATTGTCGGCGAATCTTCGACGGCGAAGGAAAAGCGCCGCTCGGCGAGCTCCGGCAAGGTGATCGCGACCGTATTCTCGGTTGGGAAGCGGCCGTATTTATCGACCATGACGAAATCATGATGCGGCACTTCGTGGCGTGCGAGCCACGCGCGCGAGACATCGTAGGTCGCCGGCGGCCTGCCGGTGACGATCGCGATCTCATGGCCGCTTCTCGCCCAATCCGCCAGGACTGTGATGGCCTCTGAGATCGGCGCCATCGCGAGCATCTCCTCGGGGTGGTGTGCCATGCGGAACAGCTCCTCGATCTCCCTCATTTCGAGGCCGCACGCCTCGCCGACTTCGAAGGTGTTCAGCTGATCGTAGGGAATGGTCTTGCCGAACTCCCGCGCGGCGATCCCCAGCAGCGCCTGCGCCGTCTCGCAGAGCACGTCGTCCATATCGACGTAGATGGGTTTGTTTTCCGACATCCTTTAACGTCCTACGTCCACGGCTTAGCTAAGGCGTCAAATCTCGCTAGAAACGCCGCGCGATCCGGTTCCGGTAAAAAAGCTGCTTCGAACCCGGTGCGCGCGATCCGAACCAGCTCGTTATCGCTCAGTTCGAATTCGGCTTGCGCCCTGGCGTACTCCGCCGCAATGTCGGTGTCGAACATCGCGGGGTCGTCGCTCGACAGCGTGATGCGTAAGCCGGAGCGAAAATAGTGCAGGAAAGGGTGTTGGCGAATCGCCGGCACGACGCCTGTACAGACGTTGCTCGTAAGACAAATCTCCAATGGAATCCGCTCCCGCCGTAAACGCACGAGTAGAGCCGGGTCTTCGAAGCTTCGCGTGCCGTGGCCGATGCGTTCGACGCCGAGCTCGTTCAATGCGGCCCAAATGCTGGCCGCTCCGGCGCACTCGCCGGCATGTGCCACGCGGTGCAGCCCGAACTCCTCCGCACGGCGGAAGAGCCGCGCGTATGGTGCTGCCGGAAACTCAGCTTCCGAGCCGCCGATTCCGACAGCGACAATCCCGGTGTCGTGCGCTATCTCCCGTGTTTCTTCGAGCCAGCGTAGACCCCTTTCGGGTCCGAAATCACGCACCATATCGACGATCAGGTTGATTCGAATCGACGTTGGGCCGTTGTCGCCCGCACCAAATTCCTGGAGACCGCGTCGGATCGCCTGCGCAAGGGGCTGAAGCAGGAGGCCGTGCTTTTGAAAATCGCCGGGACTGAACGACACTTCCGCGTACCACACGCCGTTGCTAGCGAGGTTCCGCGCCAGATCCGCGGCGATGAGACGGAAATCCTCATACTCCCGGAGATATTTATTTTTCCAGAGCCACGCTGCGACGAATTGGCTGAAGTTGCCGTGTTGGAGCTTCGCGCGAATGGCGTCGGTGTCCGGAAACGTTTTCCCATCGCCGTATTTGCGGATGAGCTCCAGCAGAGCCGAGTGCGGGACCGCTCCTTCAAGATGAAGGTGCAATTCCGTCTTCGGCAGAGCTTTTATATCCATACTGCTCGCCAACACATGCTGATCACGTCGTATAATACGCGTTCTCTTTAATATATTCCTCCGTCAAATCGCAGCCCCAGACCCGCGCCTTCGCCTTGCCGATGCCGAGATGAACGCCGATCGTGGCCTCGGGCTGTGACAAATAGCTCCGCAGCGCTTCCAGGTCGCAATCGACCGGAGCGCCGCGCTCGAAAACCTTGCCGTCGCCGAAGCGGATCGTTACGCGTTTGGGGTCGATCGCCGGATCGAAAGTTTTCCCCACCGCCGCGATGACGCGCCCCCAATTGGGGTCCGAGCCGTACACCGCCGTCTTGACCAGCGGCGAGTTGACGACCGCTTTCGCGACGCGCTTCGCCTGCGCCTCGTTTTTCGCGCCGGAGACTTCGACCGTGATGAGCTTGGTCGCCCCCTCGGCGTTCCGGCAAATCTCGCGGGCAAGATATTCGCAGACCTCGAGCAATGCAGCTTCGAATGGAGCGGGTTTCACCGGTCCCGCGAGACCGTTCGCCATCAGCACTACGGTGTCGCTCGTGCTGGTATCCGTATCGATGCTGATCGAGTTGAACGTCCGGTCGACGACGTGCTTGAGCATCGGCTTGAGCGTAGCCGCCGGCAGCGCGGCGTCCGTCATAAGGTAGACCAGCATCGTCGCCATGTTCGGCTCGATCATGCCCGCGCCCTTGGCGATGCCGGCGACGACGGCGTTGCCGACGCGGCGGGAGATATACTTCGGCCAGCGATCGGTCGTCATGATCGCCTGTGCCGCTAACTCCAGATTATTCTCTTTAAGCTCGCCGCGGATGCCCTTCAACCCCGCGCGGATTTTCTCCATCGGCAGCGGCCGGCCGATGACGCCGGTGGAGAAGGGGAGCACATCGCGCTCCTTGATCCCCAGTTCAGCTGCGACCAGCCGGCACATCTCGCGCGCGTTGTCGATGCCCGGCTGTCCCATCGCGACGTTGGCGTTCTTGCTGTTGACGACCAGCGCCTGCGCGAAGCCGTCGGCGATGTGCTTGCGGCCGACGATCACCGGCGCGCCCGGAAAGCGGTTTTTCGTGAACATCGCGGCGCCGCGCGCGCGGGTTTCCGAGTAGATAACCGTCAGGTCCAGCGTGTCATCTTTGATTCCGATATTTTTTGCGAGTGAGAGAAAACCTTTCGGTTGTAAAAATTCTTTCATTTTCGAATCCGACATCTTCCTCCTCCTAGGCAAAAACAATTATACTTTAGTTGTTAGCCGAGCGACATAAAAAAGCCCGGCCGGCGGAGCCGGTCGGGCTTTTCACTCGAACGACTCTTCCCGCTATACGTTTACGATCACCACGCCCTTGGGCTCTAGATAATAGTCGAGCGCCTCGGGGCCGTGCTCGCGCCCGATGCCGCTCTGCTTCACGCCGCCGAACGGCAGCTCGTCGTAGCCGTAGTGAAGCGAGTTGACCCAGACGTTGCCGGCCTGGAGCCTGTCGATCGCCCTGTTGGCGCTGGCGAGGCTCCTGGTCCAGATCGACGAGCCGAGGCCGAAGATCGAGCGGTTCGCTTTCTCGATCGCCTCGTCCAGGGTCTTGAACGTGAAGACGGGGAGCACAGGTCCGAACGTCTCTTCCGTGCTGACTTTCGAATCTTCCGGCACGCTGGTGAGCAGCGTCGGCAAATAAAACCAGCCCTTGTCTAAATCGCCGCCCTTCGGCCGCTCGCCGCCGAAGACGACTTTCGCGCCGCGGGATTTCGCGTCCTCGACCTGCTCCTCGATCTCTTTGCGCTGCGATTCGATATGGATCGGTCCCATACGCGTTTCTTTGTTGGCGCCGTTGCCGACGGTCTTGGTTTTCAAGATTTCGGTCAGCTTGCCGACGAACGACTCGGCAATCGATTCCTGCAGGAAGAGACGCTTGACGCCGAGGCACATCTGGCCGCAGTTGAAGAAGCGTCCGATGTCGGCCATCTTGATCGCCACGTCGAGATTGGCGTCGTCCATTACAATCATCGGATCGCTGCCGCCGAGCTCTAGCGTGACGCGCTTGATCTCGCGACCCGCGACTTCCATGACGTGCTTGCCGACCGGCGTCGACCCGGTGAACGCGATGCGGCGGATGCGCGGATTTTTCAAAATTTCCTCGCCTACCGTGCCGCCGGGGCCGGTCACGACGTTGACGGCGCCTTTGGGAAGCGTCTTCTGCTGCTTGCCCTCGCCGTAGGTCGCTTGTTGAATCTGCTCGATTGCAAGCAGCGTCGCGAGCGGGGTCGTGCTCGCGGGCTTGATGATAATCGTGTTGCCTGCCGCGAGCGCCGGGCCCAATTTCGTCCCCATCAGCGTCAGCGGAAAATTCCACGGCACGATGCCGGCGCAGACGCCGATCGGCTGGCGCACGACCATGCCGTAGGCGTTCTTTTGCGGCAGCGGCACATGCGCGCCACGCACTTTGGAAGCGAGCCCCGCGTAGAATTCCAGTCCGTGCAGGAGATGGTGAATCTCGAGGCCGGCCTCGAAGAGCGTCTTGCCTTGCTCCTTCGTCAGCGCCTGAGCGATCTCGCCCTGCTTTTGCTTGATCAGGTCGCAAGCGTTTTCGAGCATCTTGCCGCGGTCTTCGGCAGTGACGTCGGACCATTCTTTGAAAGCCGTCTCCGCCGCCTGGATCGCCTGCTCGACGTCTTTCTCGTTGCCCTTGGGAACCTTATCGACGACCTCGCCGGTCGCAGGATTGCGCACTTCATAAGTCTGGCCGCTTACGGAATCGACCTGTTCGCCGCCGATCAACATCTTCGCCATGTCGTAACCTCCATGGAAGTCAAAAGTTAAAAGTAAAAAGTAAAAAACGGGACCGGGGAAAAGTAAAAAGGCTGCGCGAGTTTTGCCTTTTTACTTTTTAATTTGCCTTGCTTATCTGCCTTTGAACTGCGCGGTTCTTTTCTCGATGTAAGCTTTGACGCCTTCGTTGCCGTCTTCGCTGCCGAAAGTCTGCGCCAGTAGCTCGCGCTCGAACGCGAGGCCGTCGGGGAGTGAAAGCTCCCAGCCCGTCTGCACCGCGCGCTTTACTTTGCCGACGGCGAGGCTCCCCTTGTTGGGCGTGACGAACTGGCGCGCGTAATCCATGACCTGGCCGAGGAAGTTCTCGCGCTCGTAGATGTAGTGAATGAGACCCAATTCGAGCGCCTCCTCGAATGCGATCGTGCGGCCTGTCGCGCAGAGCTCGAGCGCGCGCCCTTTGCCGATCAAACGCGGCAGCCGCTGCGTCCCGCCCATGCCGGGCATGACGCCCAAATTGATCTCCGCGAGACCCATGCGCCCGCCTTCCTTGCGCGCGATGCGAATGTCGCATGCCATCGCGATCTCCAGGCCGCCGCCCACGGCGTGGCCGTTGATCGCCGCGATCACGAGCTTGGGCGTATTTTCGAGCCGCATCAGCACTTCATGCCCGTGCAGCGCGAAATTATTTTTGAAAGAGAGCGGCTTGTTGGCGAGCATGTTGATATCGGCGCCGGCGGAAAAAAACTTTTCGACTTTTCCCGTCAGCACCAGCACATGGACGTTGTCGTCGAAGCGGGCCTGGAGGATGGCATCGTCGAGCTCGCGCAGGAGCTCGTGTGTGTAGCTGTTCACGGGCGGCCGGTTGAGCTCAATGAGCGCAACACCGTTCTCCGCGCGATACTCCACCGCCTTTTCGTTCGCCATTGTGGCCCGACCTCCGCTGGTAAGTTTCAATACTCTGTATCCGTCAACTCCCGGTAAGTCAAGGCCGCGCCTGCGTAAATCGGCGAAATTGTGCCTATTTATTAGCGCTTTATTACGGCATCGGCTGTGCTAAGATGGGGACCGTAAAGTCATGGGCCGCCGCTTCGAAATAGTGCTCTTCCTGCTGATTTGCGCGCTGTCCGCGTGCGTCAACAATATCCCGCGGATCAGCTCGGAAGAGGAAAAGAAAATGAAGGAGCAGCTCGAGGCGGAATCGAAAGAATGGCAGCAAAAGCAGCAGGCGAGGGTGGAAGAAGTAGCCAGCCGGCTTATCGAGGCCACCGGAACGCAATCGGTGATCCGGTTCGTCTTTGCGGCGCGGACGGACCAGGTGAAGGCGTCGCAGATCAACCTCGACGCGGTGAACGCGTGGACCGACGGTAAGACTGTGTGGATCACGCGCGGCATGCTGCGGTTTCTCAAAAACGACGACGAGCTCGCCGCCGTGCTCGGCCACGAGATGGGGCATGCGCTCCGCGGGCACATCCGTCAGGGCGTGGTGCAGGACGTTTTCGGCACCGCGCTCTCGATACCAGCCGGCATTTTCGGCGGCAACATCGGGCAGCAGGTCGCCGCCCGCATGGTTCAGCTCGCCACCGCCAAGTTCGACCGCGACCGCGAGCGCGAAGCGGACATGTACGGCCTGCTGTGGGCGCATCGCGCCGGCTTTAATGTCGACGAAGGAAAAGAAGTCTTCAAGCGCATCGCGATCGAAATGCCCGGCAGCACCGAGCGCGGCTTTCTTTCGACGCATCCTACCGCGCCGGAGAGGTTTCTCGCTTTGGACAAGATCGCCGCGGCGCTCAAAACCGGTCAGGACCCTCTGAAGATTTTCGGTCCCAAAGCGGAGAATGTGGTTGTTAACGGAGAGAAGCCGGCGGCAGACGAAAAAGTCGCCGGTGTGGCGGCCGCCGGGGCAGATGAGGATTATTGAAGGCGCAGCCGGCTTAATCCTCGCGCTGGCGCTCGGCGGATTGTTATCAGGCCCCGCCGACGCGGCGCCCGCGAAGCAGCTGCGCGTCGCCACGCGCGAAATCCCGCCTTTTGTTTATCAAGAAAACGGCCGACTGACGGGCTTCAGCGTCGAGCTCTGGCAGGCGATCGCCGAAGAGATGCGCCTGGGCGGCACGCTCGTGGAGCATTCGACTGTCAAGGACCTGCTCGAAGCGGTCAAGGCCGGGAAGGCGGATCTCGGCATCTCGGCCATCTCGATCACCGCCGAGCGCAGCACGGAGTTCGATTTTTCGCAGCCGATGTTCGACGCCGGGCTGCAGATCATGGTGCGCGACCAGCCCGGCGGCACCTCCGCCGGCGAGACCTTGCGGCTGCTATTGTCATTCGCATTCCTGCCCTTCGTAGGATTGACGCTGCTCTTTATCCTCGTGCCGGCGCATTTCGTCTGGTGGTCCGAGCGGCGCCATCCGCGCGGCATGATCGAAAACCACGCCTATTTTCCCGGCATCTTCGAAGCGTGCTGGTGGGCCGCGTCGACGCTCGCGACGCAGGCGGACCAGATGCCGCGAAGCGCTTTCGGCCGCGCGATCGCGGTGCTCTGGATGTTCACGAGCGTCGTCTTCGTCGCGTATTTCACCGCGAGCGTCACGAGCTCGCTGACGGTGCAGCAGCTGCAGGGCGATATCAAAGGCCCGGAGGATCTTCCCGGGAAACAAGTCGCGACGACGACGGGCAGCACTTCGGCTCTGTATTTACGCCAGCAAAACGTTCAGGTTATGGAATTTCCCAAAATCGAGCAGGCGTACGAGGCGCTCTCGAGCGGGCAGGCCGACGCCGTCGTCTTCGACTCGCCGGTGTTGCTGTACTATTCGGCGCATCAGGGAAAAGGAAAAGTCACACTCGTCGGACCTATCTTCCGAAGAGAAAGCTACGGCATCGTCTTTCCGCAGAACAGTCCCTATCGCCTGCACGTCAACAATGCCTTGCTGACGCTGAAAGAGAACGGCGGCTACCAGCGGATTTACGATAAATGGTTTTCGAGCCGCCCGTAGTCGTCGGCGGGAAAATCCAATTCACACGCCGGAATCTAGTTCTTGACGATATCCTCGAAGGTGGGTGTCGGCATGCCGGTTTTCCAACTAGCGTCGCGGAGCTCCAGCATGTTGCCGCTCGGATCGAGAAAATAAAGCTCCCGGCCGGTGAAGTGGCCTTTCGCGCGGTAGACGATCGGCTCGGCGATCTTGACGCCGATACGCTCGAAGAGTTTGCAGGCCTGCTCGAACATTTCCGGACTTACGTCGAACGCGTGATGCAGACGGTTGTCCTGTTCGGGCGTCCGTTTGAGCGCTTCCTTCCGCTGGCAGAGGAGAATCGAATGACCGCCGACGGCGAAGCAGGACATCTTAGAACTGCCGAGGCGTCCCTTATGTTGCAGCCCGAGGACTTCGCCGTAAAACCGCTCCGCCTCGTCGAGATCGTTGACCGGAATCGACCAGTGCGTCACGCCGTCGATTTGTAACATGCCCATGGCAGGCCTCCTGAATCCCTGCACTATCTTACGGCAGAGGCAATGTCCAGCCGCTTGGCAACACGCGGCAAGTGTGACACAAGAGCCAGTATCGGGAGGATTTCACATCGGGGAGGGGACGAGATGAAGAGAAGAGCGCCGATCAAATGGCCGGACGGCGCGCGCATCGCGATCACGCCTTGCGTCGCGTTCGAGACCTGGCCGGAGGATCTTGGGACCGCAGTCTCCAAGCAGCAGGAAAACCGCCGCGGCTATCCCAAGGACGCGGTCACGAAGAAAAGCCTCGCGACGATCACCGACCGCGAATTCGGCGAGCGCGTCGGCGTTTTTCGCTTTTTGGAAGTTTTCCGCAAGGAAGGCATTCAGACAAGCTGGTTTCCGACCGGCATCACGATCGAGAACTATCCCGATGTCATCAAAGAAGCCGTGGCCGCCGGTCACGAAATCGGCACCGAGACGTGGATCCACGATTACAGCTACATGAAAAAACCGGCTCAGGAAAAAAAGGACCTCCAGCGCACCGTCGAGGTCGTGAAGAAGGTCGTCGGCAAGGCGCCGGTCGGTTACCTATCCACCGGCGTGGCGCCGAGCGCGGATACGGTCGAGATCATCGCCGAGCTCGGATACACGTATTGGATGGACCCGCAGCATAACGAGACGCCCTACACCTTGAAGGTGAAAAACAAAGAACTGACGGTGCTGTCGTATTTTCAGGATCTCAACGACTATTCGAGCTACCAGCGCGCCGGCCGCACGCCGCGCGACCTGCTGCAAATGTGGAAAGATACCTTCGACTGTCTGTACGAAGAGGGGGAGAGCGACCCCAAATTCATGATCTGGGGCAATCACCCGTTCGTCGGCGGCCGGCCGTTCCGCGCGATCCTGCTGCGTGAATTCATCCGCTACGCCAAAGGCCATTCGAAAGTCTGGTTCGCCCGTGCCGGCGACATCGCCAAATGGGTGCGCGAGAATTATCGCGACGCGAACGTCGAGGAGTGGCCGAACTTCACGATCGCCGGCCGCCGCGGCAAGAAGGCGGATTTGCTGAAGCTCGGCTAAGAACCGCTCGAGCTCGAAACCCTCGCGCATCGCTGCAACATGGACGGCGCGATGCGCGATCCAATCTCATGGCGAAGAAAGAGGCACGCGAAGCCGCGCTGAAACGCGGGCTGGAAGACCTTCAGCAAGCCGGCTTCGACCGGACGGCTCCCGCCGCAACGTCGATCGAGCCGCTCACGCGGCGGCTCGGAGAAAATGCCGCCGTCGATCTCGCTGTCGCGTTTCTTCTCGGACGCGTAGCCGATCCCGCCGCCGTCGACGCGCTGATTAAAATCGAACGAGGCGCGACGGCGAAAGATCTCAAGCGCGAGGCGCGGCGATCGCTCTTCAAGCTCGAGCAGCGCGGCTTGCCGATTCCGCGCGAAGACGCGTCCGGCGGCCAGCGTCCGGCTGTCGGGTCGATTTCCGAGATCGAGGGGTATCTTTCTGTCATCGACGGCACCGGCGACCGGCTCGTATGGCTCCTGCGGCCGCACGCCGGCGGAGGTCTCCAGCTGCTCCAGGGCGTCGTCAGCGACCGCAGCGGCCTTCTCCGATCCGACGGCGGGGTCGTCAAGCGAAAAGACCTCCGCGCGCAGGCGGAGGAGATTCAAAAAAACGGCGGCTTGCCGATGGCGCCGGTGCCGTGGGAGTACGCCGACGGAATTCTCTACGACGCCTACGAGAAGGCGAAGGCCGCGGGCCAGAAAACCGCGCAGTTCTCCTCGATGCGAGCGGCGTTCAACGCGACGAAGCCGAGAGAAGTCGAGCATCCCGTGTACAGCCGCTTGGCCAAAGAATCCGCGCAGACCGAAGACTGGCGCAGCCAGTCGCGCCGCCTTCTCGACGAGCCCGCCTTCCGCTTCTGGCTTGTGGACGAGGACTGGATGAAGCCGTATCTCGACCGCATCGGGCAAGCGCAGGAGAGCCGGCTCGTGCTGAACGACGCTCAAAAAGAAGAGCGGCTGGCGGCGATCGTCCGCGACGCGGCGCGGGAAATATTTTCCGGCGAGAGCGGCGCGATTTTCCGCCGGCGGCTGGAAGACGCGTCCTGGTGCCTGGCGGAAGCCGGCCGCCGCGAGCCGGCGCTGCTCGCCTTCGCCGTTGCGCTTCAGCTCGCCGAAGGCGAGACCGGGATGCTCGATATCGCGTTTCTCACCGGTCTCGTGCAGAAAAGCATCGCGTACTATCTCGCGCAGGCGAAGCAGAAAGCCAAGGAGGAACCGTCGCTCATAGTCAAGCCTTAAGAGTCACCAATGCCCTTTGATCGATCGTACCGCGAGTTCGCATCGGAGCTGCGTCAGCGCGCACGGCAAAACTACCGCCTGGCGAAGGCGCTGCCCGACTTTTTGCGCGAGCGCATTGCGCCGGCGGAGGCGGAAGAACGGATTCGCCGGCTGCTGGATGACCGCGAGCGTCGGTTCCTGGATCTCGCGCGCACGCGCATTTACGCCGATTCGACGAGTGTCTATCTCAAGCTCCTGCGCATTGCCGGATGTGAATTTTCCGATCTCGATGCCGAGGTGCACCGCCACGGCCTCGACGCGGCGCTCGCCGCGCTCGCGCGCCACGGCGTCTATCTTACCGTCGAGGAGTATAAGGGAAAAACCGAGGTCCGCCGCGGCGGCGAATCGTTCCGTATCGCCAGCAGCGATTTTGCTCATCCCGATCCAGCTCCGGGTTTCATGACCCAGAGCAGCGGGACGAACAACGCGCCGATCTCCTCGATCATCTCGCTCGAGCGCGTGGCCGTTCAGGCGCTCGAGCTTGCCGTGCTGTTTTCCGCACACGGCTTGTGGCACAAAGCCCATGCACTCTACGACGCCATTTTGCCGGCAGGGAGCGGGTTGCGCAATCTGATGATGAACGCGAAGCTCGGCGTCGAGACCGAGCGCTGGTTCGCGCGCCCGGTTCCGGCTAAAAGCGGCGCCGGGGCTTGGTATAATTATCTCGCCACGCATTTCATCGTCGCTATGGCGCGACGCAACGGCGCGCGCTTTCCCCGACCGGAGTTCGTCAACATCAACGATCTCACCGGCATCGTCCGCTGGGTCGCGGCGCAGCGCGCGCAGGGGAGGGGATGCAGCATCAAAACCACGGCGAGCAACGCCACGCGCGTAGCGCAGGCCGCGCAGGCGCTGGGCGCGACTTTGGACGGCACGACGTTCATCTGCGGAAGCGAGCCGTTCACGGACGCCAAGCGGGATACGATCAGGCGCGCCGGCGCATCGGCCACGCCGCACTACGGCTTCGTCACCGGCGGCTCGGTCGGGTACGGCTGCGGCCAGCCGGCGCACGTGGACGACATCCACGTGAACCGGCACACGATGGCGCTCATCGCCGCGCCGGACGGCCATCCCGCGCGCGGCGCTTCGGTCCGGCCGTTTCTCTTTACCAGCTTGCTGCCATCCGACCCGCGGCTGCTTTTGAACGTCGAGAACGGCGATTATGGAATTCTGGAAGACCGGAATTGCGGATGCGCTCTGGAGCGCGCGGGGCTGAAGCTGCATCTGCATCACATCCGGAGCTACGAAAAGTTTACCAGCGAAGGCATGAATTATTTTTACGGCGATCTCTTCGATATCTTCGAGAAGCGCCTGCCCGCGGAATTCGGCGGCGGCCCCGGCGACTACCAGCTCGTCGAAGAGGAGGAGGAGCAAGGGCGGACCCGGCTGACGCTCCGGGTCGACCCGATGATCGCGAACCTCGACGAGGCGAAGATCATCGCGCGACTGAGGGAGCATCTCTCCGGCGGCTCATGGGAGAAAGAATTTCAAATCCGCGTCTGGGACAACGCCGGCACCTTCCGCGTTCGCCGCGAGGCGCCGCACGCGAGCGCGCGGGGAAAGATTTTGCCGCTCCACCTATCGCGCTCATCGGAGAACTGATCCCAAGCTTGAAGGGTGCGGTTTCCCGATAATGCTTGACTCGCGACGCGCCGTTGCTTAACCTCGCCTTCTTCCATGATCGAGACCGCGCCGCTCGTCCGTTTGACGCTCCTGCTCGCCTTCATCGTCAATGCCTTCGTAGTGCCTGCGTACGGCCAGGAAAAAAAGCTCGATCGCTTATTGCTGTCCAACTCGACGATCACTGAGAGCCGCATGCCTCTGTACATGGCCAAGGCTCTCGGGCTTTACGCCAAGTACGGTCTCGACGCGGAAATCGTGCATATCCGCGGCGCGGGGGTGAATATCGCTGCGTTAGTCGCCGGCGAGATCGACATGGCCGTGGCATCGGGAAGCTTCGCGATCGTCGCCGCCGCGCGCGGCGCGCCGATCGTGATCATCGCCACCACGGGGCCGATCAAATACGACCTCGTCAGCGGCTCGTTGGCCTCGCCGCGCGAGCTGAAGGGTAAAACGATCGGCATGGCCGGCTTCACCAGCGGCGACTACTTTGTGCTGCTCCGGCTGTTGCCGAAGCTGGGATTAATCCCGGACAAGGATGTAACCCTGCTTCCCGTCGGCTCGACCGCGTCCTACGACCGCATGAACATGATGGCCGCGGGAAAAATCGACGCCGTTCTAGCCAACAAATCGAACGTCGAGCGTATCCGCGCGCAAGGCGTGAAGCTCAACGTCGTCGCATCGACGACGGATTACGGACTCGACGGCTCGGGCGGCGATTTCTTCGTCACGCGCGAGTCTTTGCGTAACAGACCGGCGCGAATCAAGGCGGCGCTCAGGGCGGTGAGCGAGGCGATTCGCCTGGGACGGGATAATCCGGAACTCTTCGCGCGCGCGGTTCGCGGCGTTCTGAAAGAAACGAACCCGAAGCTTATCGAGGCGCTTTACAGGCAGAGCTATTTTTTCGGGAACGAGCCTCGCGACGCGGGCCCGCTCGCTGCCGCGCTCGATTCCGACATCGGCGATTTCAGCGCGACGGTGCCGGAGCTGCGCGGCCGCAGGGCGTCCGAATTCATCGATACAAGCATACTCGCCGAACTCGAAAAAGAAGGGTTTTTCCGCTGGCGCAAACGGTAATTTGAACCCGCCGGCAGCGATCAATCTTTTTTCTGCTTTTTTGTGAACTGCAGGAATTTCCCGCTTATTCGAGAAACAAACCTACAGTCGGCGGATCACGGTAACGTCTTTTGCCACTCGATTGCGGAATTCCGCCCGAAAAACATGGTGTAAGACCGTACTTCCCGGCCGATTTTCACCACCGGCTGTCTCGGCACAAATCCTGCTTTAGCTTGCCGTAATTACCACGTCAGAGGAGGTGCA
>DATDFN010000221.1:0-34157 GCA_036522615.1 Binatia bacterium
TGGTGCCGCGGCCGACCTCGTCCAGCAGGATCAAGCTGCGCGCGGTGGCGTGGCGCAGGATGTGCGCGGTCTCGCGCATCTCGACCATGAACGTCGATTCGCCGCGCGCGAGATAGTCGGCCGCGCCGATGCGCGTGAAAACACGGTCGACCAGCCCGATGCGCGCTTCGGCGGCCGGAACGAAGCCGCCCATCTGCGCGAGGACGACGATAAGCGCAACCTGGCGCATGTAGGTGGATTTGCCGGCCATGTTGGGACCGGTAAGAACGGCGATCTGGCAGGAGTCGGGATCGAGCCGGCAGTCGTTTGGAACAAACGCCGAGCGGCCGATCGCCGCCTCGACTACCGGATGGCGACCCTCGCGGATGACTATCTCGCGGCCGCCGTCGATCTGCGGCCGAATGAAATGATGCGAATGGGCGACTTCCGCCAGCGACACGAGTGCGTCGAGGCTCGCGAGCGTGTCAGCGGTCCGTTTCATCTCGGCGTAATATGCTGCGATGCTTTCACGCACTTGGGAGAATAGAGCGAACTCGAGCTTTTGAATCTCGTCTTCCGAACTTAGGATCTTCGCCTCGTACTCCTTTAGGTCCGAAGTGATGTAGCGCTCGCCGTTCGCCAGCGTCTGCTTGCGGATGTAGTCGACGGGCACCGCGCCGAGATTGGCGCGCGTGACCTCGATGTAATAGCCGAAGACACGGTTGTAGCGGACTTTGAGCGATTGGATGCCGGTGCGTTTTTTCTCCGCCGCCTCGAAACACGCGACCCACTGCTTGGCGTCCTTGCGGATCGAGCGCAGCTCGTCCAGCTCGGTGTTGAATCCGGGCCGGATCGCGCCGCCGTCCTTGACGACCGCGGGCGGCTCGTCGGCGATGGCCCGCTCGACGATCGCAACGACCTCCGGGAGGTCGGCCAGATCGCCGGCCATCGATACGAACATCGCTGCCGCGCGCTGCGCAAGCGTGGCTTTGATCGGCTGAACGGCGCGAAGACTCTCTTTCACTGCGACGAGATCGCGCGGCTGTGCGCTGCCGGCGACGATGCGGCCGGCGAGCCGCTCAAGGTCCTGGACGCCGCCGAGCATCTCTTTGAGGTCTTGGCGCTCGCGGTAATTCTCGACCAACTCCTCGACGGCTTCCTGCCGCGCGCGAATCGTCCGCTCGTCGAGCAGCGGGTAGAGCAGCCACTGCCGTAGCCGCCGCGCGCCCATCGCGGTGTCGGTCCGGTCGATGACGCCGAGCAGAGAATTCTTTTTGTTGCCCTGAAAATCGGCCGTGAGTTCGAGGTTCCGCCGCGTCGTATCGTCGAGTAGCAGATGCTGCGAGCTGGAATAAGCGCGCAGGTCGCGCAGCGCCTTGACGTGGGGCGGCAGGTTTTCTTCGAGAAACGCGACGATGGCCGCCGCGGCGCGGACGCCCTGCTCCCACTCTGCGTCGGGCGGCCCGGACCAGAGCTTAAGCGCCTTCAGCCGCTCGACCGCGGGGGAGGCGAAGGATTGCGCGGTCACCGGGCTCAGATGGAGCGCGGGAAAGTCTCGGTGCAAGTCCGCCGCGAGCGCTTCTTCGATGCTGTCGTGAATCAGCTCGCGCGGCTGAACGCGCCCGATCTCGTCGGCAAGCGCCGCGTAATCCGCGGCGACGGTGAAGCGGAATTCCCCGGTCGTTACATCGGTGAGCGCGAGACCGTAGCCGTTCTGCCCGCCGGATACCGCCGCGAGAAAGCTGTTGTCGCGCGCTTCCAGCGCGTCGCCGTCCGTGACCGTCCCTGGCGTGACGACGCGCACGACCTCGCGCTGCACGATGCCCTTGGCGAGCTTGGGGTCCTCGACCTGCTCGCAGATCGCGACCTTGTAGCCGGCGTCGAGGAGCTTGCCGACATACGGCGTGACGGAATGATACGGGACGCCGCAGAGCGGCACGGCGCCGTCGTCGCTCCGGCTCCGCGAGGTGAGCGCGATGTCGAGGATCTTCGACGCCTTCTCGGCGTCGTCGAAAAACATCTCGTAGAAATCGCCGAGGCGGAAAAAAAGAATCGCGTCGCGGTACCTCTCCTTAATTTCGAGGTACTGCCGGATCATCGGCGTGAGCTTGGCTGGTTCCATCTTCAGGCGGCCGTCTTCTTCCCTTCCCGCGTCCGCTCGCGCGAGACATCGCGCCCAACCACGCGGCGAACTTCCCCGCCCAGCTCGCGCACGAGGCTGCCGATGCCGAGCGAGAAGACGAACTGCCGCTCCATCGCTTCGAGAATCTTTTTGCGGTCGCTCGTGAGGACGAAGAGCTTCTCGCCGTCGGTGAGATAGCGGAGCGAGCGCAGCGGCTCGCTCTCGCCGGGAAAGCAGTCTTTGAGATGGCTCAAGCAGCGGCGGATCTTCTGCAGGCTGAGTCCGTGATCGGCCAGGTCCTTGACGACTTTCAGCTGCACGAGATCGGAAAACGAGTAGAGCCGCCTCGTGCCGCGCCCACCCGCGGTCTTGACCGACGGGCGGATGAAGCCGCGCTCGTCCCAATACTGGATCTGACGCAGGCTCACGCCGACGATCCGGCTTACCGTCTTGCTGTCGAACGCATCCATCCCGCCTCCCCAAATGAAAACAACAATGTTTTCAGCGCAGGATAGGAGGGATGGGAGGCATTGTCAAGGAAAATGGAGCGGCGAGAGGCTCTTCGTGTACTCGATGATCATCGCTGCGTTGGCATCTTGGACATCGTAAGAGAAAACGGGATTATCGAAAAAATAGAGATAGTGGCCTCTCGAATTGCGGGCTTCAACAAGCAGTGAAACTCCGTCAAATGTGATCCAAGGGCGCGGCCTTTGCAAACCTAGAGTCCAAATAGAATGGTCTTCGAAAAACGTTTGTGCCTCTTGCCAATTGCGAGACTTCCGAAAGGGGACGTAACAAAAGTCGAAAGTTTCGCCTACTATGCTCTTTTTACATCGGTTGTGAGCGTAAAACTCCGACCTGAAAAAATCGACCTGAGGAAGGTCTTGGTTGTGCCACCAGAGGATTACATCGCCGGAGACTTTGTTTCCGTCGGATATAAGCCGCACAAAATATTGAAGCCGCATTAACGCAGGTTGAACCCAAATCCGGACTTCACTGCCAGCATTTTCCGAAGGAGCAGTGTCCAAGCTGGGGATTCCGAGCTCCCGCGTGAATTCTTCTACAAATCCTGCATAGCTTTTGGCTGGGATGCCTTGAAATTCAGTTTTACCGCAGCTGCATACCAATAGCAGCAAAACGAGGACGATGAGTTTTTCCATTACTTCGTCCTCGGGTGCCCCGGATCGACCCACACAACCTCTTCGGACTTCTCGACGGAGTCGATCTCCAGATTGACGACGACCGGCTCCTGGTCGCTGCGGACGACGACGCAGAGAAGCGGCTCCTTGGCGAGCGCGTTGATCTCCTGGTGCGGCACATAGGGCGGAACGAAGATGAAATCGCCGGGGCCGGCGTCGGCAACGTATTCGAGCTTCTCGCCCCAGCGCATGCGCGCGCGCCCGCTGACGACGTAGATGATGCTCTCAAGCGCGCCGTGGTGGTGCGGCGCGGTCTTGGCGTTGGGATGGATCTCGACGCTGCCGGCCCAGAGCTTGTTCGCGCCGGCGATCGCGCGGTTGATCGCCGCCGCGCGCGTCATGCCCGGCGTCTGCGGCGTGTTGGAGTCGAATTCGTTCGCGCGCACGATGCGCACGCCGTGGTTGCGCCAGTCTTGAGATTGCGCCATCGAAGCCTCCGCAGAAATTTGCTTATTTTGATTTCAACGCCGCCAGCACTTTTTCCGCTGTGATCGGCAGATCTTTGATCCTCACGCCGACGGCGTCCTCGACCGCGTTGGCGATCGCGGCGGCGATCGGCATGATCGCAGTCTCGCCGATGCTCATGCTGTGATACGGGCCGCTGCCCGCCGCAGATTCGGTGATCGCGGTTTTCAATTCGGGAATATCGCGAATCGTCGGAATCTTGTAGTCGCCGAGATTCGTCGTCGCGACCTTGCCGCCGTCGTCTATTACGACCTCTTCCATGCGCGCCTGCCCCATACCCATCACGACCGCACCGTCGATCTGCCCCTGATGACCCAGCGGATTCACTACCGTGCCGGTATTGTGCGCGGTCGTGACTCTTTTGACATTCACCACGCCGGTCTCACGGTCGACTTCGACCTCCGCCACCTGCGCGACCATCGACGCCTCGGGGCCGTCCTTCATGTTGAGGTAATGGCCTTCGGCGACGATCGCCTCGCCCTTCGCCTCGACGATCTCGGCGAAAGTCATTCTCCTCTCGGCGCGGGCGTGGATCACCGCGCCGCCGTGGAGCACCATCTCATCAGGCCGGGCGCCCATCGCCTCGGCGGCGGCGCCGAGAATTATTTCCTTCGCTTTCGCCGCCGCCAGATAGGCGGCACTCCCGTGGACGCGTGTGCTGCTGCTGCCGCGCACGCCGGTATCCTTCAAGACTTTCGTCGTGTCGAGCGATTCGACCTTCACCGCTTCCAACGGTACGATTAATTCTTCAGCTACGACCTGCCGCATGACGGTATAGGCGCCGGAGCCCACATCCATGACGACAGCGGAAAGCGTCACACCGCCGTCGGCGGCGATCTTGACGTACGCGTACGATTCGCCGCCTTTCGAGACCCACTGCGCCACGGCGACGCCGCGCCCGGTGTTTTTCGGTTTATTTTCTTTGAAGCCCGATTCCTTGATGGCGCGCGCGAGCGTCTCTTCGGTGCGGATGTGCTCGATCGGTTCGCCGAGCGGCGCGACGTCGCCGTCGCGCATCAAGTTCCTACGCCGGAACTCGACCGGATGGAGGCCGAGCTTTCTCGCGACGAGATCCATCTGGCTCTCCGTCGCGAAGAAGCCCTGCGTGTGGCCCGGCGCGCGCATATACCCGCACGGCACGCGGTTCGTATAGACGTAGTTCTCCTCGATGAGCACGTGCGGAATGCGGTACGGACCGGCGCTGTCGTGCGCGCCGACGAGAAATCCCTGCGGCCTGAACGCGGCGTAGGCACCGCTGTCGAAGACGAATTCGATGTGCAGCGCGACGAGCGCGCCGTCGCGCCTGACGCCGGTCTTGATGCGCACGACGGCGCTGTGGCGCGGATTGCCCGCGGCGAACTCCTCGTTGTAGTCCATCACGAACTTGACCGGCCGGCCGGTCCGCGACGACAGTGCGTAGCAGAGCGCCGCGTCGTTGTGATCGCCCTTGCCGCCGAAATCGCCGCCGATGTAGCACGGGTGCACGACGAACTTGTCGGGCGCGCTCTTGAAGGCCGCCGCAAGCTGGTCGCGCAAGTTATACGGGCTCTTGGTCGACGCCCACACCTCCGCGCCGCCGTTTTGCGCCAAGACGACGCACGAGTGCGGCTCGATGTAAGCATGATGCACGCGCGCGGCGCTGAAGGTATTTTCGACAACGGCATCCGCACGCTTGAAGCCCTCTGCGACATCGCCCTTTTTCCATGTAAGATGGACCATGACGTTGCCGGGCCGCTCGATCGGATGAACGAGGCCGGAGTAGCACGCGACTTCCGGATGGATCAACGGTGCGCCGGGGCGCATCGCCTCGAGCGGATCGAGCACGGCCGGCAATTCTTCGTACTCTACGTCGATCAGCTCGATCGCTTCGGCCGCGATCTCCTCTGTGTCGGCGGCGACAGCCGCGACCTTCTCGCCGACGAACCGCACCACGTCTTCCGCGAGCAGCGGCATATCGACGATCTTCTTGCCGATCTTCGCGCCGGATAAATCCTCGCCGGTGAGCACCGCGCGCACGCCGGGGAGATCGCGCGCTCTGGCGGTATCGATCTTCTTAATGCGGGCGTGCGGGAGCGGGCTGCGCAGCACTTTCGCCCACAGCATGCCGGGAAGCACGACGTCGAGCGCGTAAACCGCGCCGCCGGAGACTTTCTGCTCCCCTTCGACGCGCGGGGCGGGAATGCCGACGACGCGTTTTTGGCCCGCGGCCGCCATTGCTTGTTTAAACTTTTTTTCTGCGGCGGGTGACGTAATCGACGAGCAAATATTCGCCCAGCCGCTCCGGGCGCGTGTAAAACGCGCGGCCGCGATTGATGCGCGTGAGCGCGTCGACGAACTCTTTTAGCACCGGGCTGTCGTCGAGCATGAAGGTATTGATCGTGATGCCGCGGCGCGTGACGCGCTCGGCCTCGCGCAGCGTCTCTTCCGCGGCGCGCTGGCTGATCCCGCCGAAGCTGAGCGGCCATTCGCAGTAGAGCCGCCCCTGCCGGCAGTAGGCGGTCGGCTGGCCGTCGGTGATGATGATCATCTGCTGGTTCTGGCTCGGCTTGCGGTCGAGCATTTCCGAGGCGAGATGCAAGCCGTCCTGCAGGTTGGTGAACGGGTCGCCCATGTTCCAGGTCGCCTCGGGCAGGTCCTTCGCCTTGAGCTCGACGGCGCGCGTGAAAAAACCAACGATGCCGAAATAATCGCGCGGGTGCATTGCACGCATAAGGCTGTCCATCGCGAGCGCGACTTTTTTCGCGGCCGCGAAGCGGCCGTCCCAACTCATCGACCAGCTCATGTCGAGCAGCAGGACCGTCGCCGCGCGCGTCGAGTGCTCGGTGTCATAGACCATGAAGTCCTCGGGCCGGAGCCGGATCGGCAGGCGGCCCTCGGCGAGAAGCGCGCTTTTCAGCGTATCGATGATATTGAGGTGCAGCGTATCGCCCTGGGCGTAGGGGCGGCTTTGCTCCGTCAGGAGCTCCTGCGAGCCGCGCTTCCGTATTGCGTGGCGCCCCATCGTATCGCGCCGGAGCTGCTCGAAAATATCCCGCAGGGCGAGCTGGCCGATGCGGCGCACGCCGCGCGGCGTGAGCTCGAAATGGTCGCCGCGTGCGACGACGTAGCCGTCGTCTTCCAACATCGATTCCAGGCGCGAGACGCCCTCGAAATCTTTCAGCGCCTGCTCGCCGAGGAGCTTTTGCAGAAGCTCCAAATCGATTTGGTCAGGGCGCATGCTCGAAAGCTGCCCCTCCAGCCGGCGCAGCTCCTCGAGCCTATCGATCAAATCCTGCGCTTCCTGGAATTGCAGCGATTTCTGCCCGCGGAAGAGATTGCCTTCGCGCCGGATGGAGTTTTCCAGCCGGCGGATCTGCTCGAGCATCGAGAGCAGCTCTTGAAACTTGTCCGCCGCCTGCTGGTTCTCGAAGTCGTATTCGGCCAGCCGCTCGACGGCGTCGCTCGTTTTTCCGGGCAGGCGGTCGAGGAATTTTTTCTTTTCCTCGATCTCCGGCCGCGAGTCGCCGGCCTGCTCCAGCGTCTCGCGCTCCTCGGCGACGATCTCGTCGAGGTCCTGCTTGACCTCGTCCTGCGCCGATTGGAGGCGATACTGCTCGTAGAGCTTCCGCATCTCGCGCGCGACCTGCGAGAGCAGATCCTCCATCCCGGGCACACGGTTTTCGCCCTGTTTGAGGCCCCGCTGCATCAGGCGGCGCATCGCCTGCTGCAGGTCGCCCGTGTCGTTCATGTAGTCGTTCAGCTGATCGAAAACGCTGTCGGATTGGACGGCGTCCGCGGCAGTGGTGTCCCAGCGGCTATAGCGGAACTTGCGCATGGTTAGACAGAGACAGAGAGTCGAGACAGAGAACCAGTCCCTGTCTCTATCTCATTTTCCGTAGGTGATTCTTCCCCCCTCGATCTCTTTGTTGAGCTTCTGGTGGAGATGCAGACCTTCCAGAATGAACTCCGTCGCCGTCGCCATAAGGGCCGGCGATTCCATCGGACCGAGGGTCCGCAGAGCCTCTTTCAGGCCGGGAATCTCCTTGATGCCTTCGAGGTAGTCCTGCGACGGCATGACGTCGGAGACTTCGACGCCCCAACCGGAGTTGAAATAATCGATGACTTTTTGCAGCGAGCTGACCGTGAAATACTGATCGAAGACTTTCAAGATCGCGCGGTTGACGAGCTTCTCCACGAGATCGTCTTCCTTCTTGTCCTCGCCGACGTATTCCATCTCGATTTTGCCGCTGGTGGAAGCCAGTACCGCATGGAGATCGCTGACGCGCGGCACGACCTCGGTTTCCTTCAAGCGCAGCGCGCGTTTTTCGGCGTTGCTCACGAGGCTCTCGTAATTGTTGATCGTCACGCGCACGCTGACGCCGGAACTTTGGTTGATCTCGTTCGATTTGCGCGCTTCGAACGTCATGTGGCCGAGGATCTCTTTGATGAACTGCGGCACCGTGACGGCGTGGCTCCGGTGGCTCATCGGCGCAGACTCCTGCTCCATGATCGCCACTTCATCCTGAATGCTCTGCGGGTAGTGCGTGCGGATCTGGACGTCGAAGCGATCTTTCAGCGGCGTGATGATACGCCCGCGGCTCGTATAATCCTCGGGATTGGCGCTCGCGACGATAACCACGTCGAGCGGCAGCCGGATCTTGTAGCCTTTGATCTGAACGTCTTTCTCTTCCATCAAGTTGAACAGACCGACCTGAACCTTTTCGGTCAGGTCGGGCAACTCGTTGATGGCGAAAATGCCGCGGTTCGTGCGCGGGATGAGCCCGTAGTGGATCGTCTCCTCGTCGGCCAGGTAGCGCCCCTCGGCGACTTTAATCGGATCGATCTCGCCGATCAGATCGGCGATCGATACGTCGGGCGTCGCGAGTTTCTCACCGTAGCGCTGATCGCGGCCGATCCATTCGATCGGCAGCGCGTCGCCCTCCTCGGCGGCGCGACGCCGGCAGGCGCGGCAGATCGGCTCGAAGGGAGTGTCGTTGATCTCGCATCCCTGGACGATCGGAATACGCTCGTCCAGGAGAGACACGAGGCCGCGTATAATTCGCGATTTCGCCTGGCCGCGCTCGCCCAAAAACACCATGTGGTGCCCGGAGAGAATCGCATTTTCGATATCCGGAATGACCGTCTCGTCGTAGCCGAGGATTCCCGGCAGAATCCGCTTGCTGGTCTCCAAACAGTGGACCAGGTTCTTGCGCATTTCCTGGCGCACCGTGAGGACCTGCTGTCCGCTTTTCTTAAGCTCGCCTAAAGTTCTTGGCTCATTCACGCTAGTGCCTCCCTCCAGCTAGTAACATAGAGCATGGATATCCAAGACGGAAGAAGTCGCTGGCAAATTCTGATCTTCCGCCGTTACGCATTGGCGGCCATCGCCTGAAGAAACATCGGGCTCAGCCGGTCGTAGTTTGTAAGCAGATGCTCCGGGATGACGCGCGTCTCGCCGACGACAGGCATGAAGTTGGTGTCGCCGTCCCACCGGGGCACGATATGCCAGTGGAGATGGTCCTCGACGCCCGCGCCGGCGGCGCGCCCGAGATTCATCCCGATGTTGAAGCCGCCGGGTTTGAACGCGCGCGCGAGGATGTCGAGCGAGAGCTTCAGCAGATCGCCCAAGTCGCGGTATTCCACGTCCGGCAACGCGGCGAAGGTATTTTCGTGACGCTTGGGCGCGATCAAGAGATGGCCGTTATTATAAGGATATTTGTTGAGCATGACTACGGAATGCGCGCTCTGGGCCAGCACCAATTCCGCCCGGGAATCTTTTCCCTTCGGTTTCTCGCAGAAGATGCACCCTGCCGGCTTTTCTTCTGCGATATAGGACATTCGCCATGGCGCCCAGAGTTGCTTCATTCGGTGCCTTCGGGGACCGGCTTGCCGTCGACCCGGAGGCGCAATTCTTTTCCGACCTTGAAGAACGGGACCCGCTTGGCCGCCACGGAAACGATCTCGCCGCTCTTCGGATTGCGGCCCTCGCGCGCGCGCCGGTGTTTGACGACAAAGCTCCCGAAACCGCGAATCTCGATGCGCTCGCCCTGGCCCATCGCGTCGACCATGGCGTCGAATATGGCGTTGACGATCACCTCCGAATCGCGGTGCGATAAGTGGGGGAATCGTTTATTGATCTCGTCAATGAGGTCCCGCTTCGTCATAAGAGCCCTCCGGCAGAACGCATCTTCCCGAACGGTTTGAGAGCAGGTTTCAAGGAATCCGGTTTACGGCAGCAAAGAAGGGGACCACTCGTACCGGAGCCCCAGGCTTTCATGCTTCGTCCAGCCGCGGAGCCACGTCGAGGCGACCATATCCATCCAGCCCTTCTGTTCCGCCCGGGAATAGACGACCTGCGGCTTGCCCTTCATGCCAACCCGCCTGGCCGCCAGATCCACCGCGTCCTCCATATTACCTAAAACATCGACCAATCCCAAACCTTTAGCCTGCTCGCCGGAATAAACGCGACCGTCGGCCAAAGTTTTCACCTTATCTTCGGTGAGGCGGCGGCCTTTGGCGACGGCGCGGACAAATTGCGCGTGAACGTTGTCCACCAAGCCCTGCAGGATTACTTTGCCCTCGGGCGTCAACGGCTTTAACGGCGAGCCAATGTCCTTGTTGGCGCCGCTTTTCACGCTATAACCCTGGACGCCGATTTTTTTCAGCAGCTCCTCGACATTGCCGAGCTGCATGATCACGCCGATGGAGCCCGTCAGCGTTCCCGGGTTCGCGACGATTTCATCGCAAGCGCTGCCGATGTAATAACCGCCGGACGCTGCCATGCCGCCGAACGAGGCGATCACCGGCTTTTTCTTTTTGAGCTTTTCAATTTCCTCGTAGATCTCCTGAGTCGGCGCGACGGCTCCGCCCGGAGAATCGATGCGCAGCACGATCGCCTTGACGCCGCTGCTGTCGCCGAACTGCTTCAGCGCTTCGATGATGTCGCGCGAATCGTTGATCGTGCCCTCGACCTGAACGACGCCGATGCTGTCGCCGCCGAGCGCGGTCAGGACGCCGGCTTCGCCGCCGGTAAGGTACGCGTAGAAGAAAACCGAGACGAAAAAGATCAGGACGAGAACGAGGAGAATTCCCAACCCTTTCAGCAGCGAGCGTCCGCGCGCCATCGCGACAGCAATCCGCTATTGCGGATTGCCTCCCTTGCCCTTTTCCGGCCGCGGCTCTTCGTCGCGGTCGAGCCGCAGCTCTTCGTTCAGGATCGCCTCGAAGGAGAAACGGCCACCTTCCTTCTCGCGCTTGAGATAATTTTCCATCTCCTGGCGCTCCTCGGTCTTTTTGAGGGCGCGGATGCTGAGGCCGAGCTTGCGCTCGTGCGGATCGACGTTGATTACCTCGGCCTCGACGCTGTCGCCGGGCTTGAACAAGCTCGATGGCTTGTCGACGCGCTCGGTGCTGAGCTGCGAGACATGGATGAGGCCCTCGATGCCCTCTTCCAGCCGAACAAAGACGCCGAAATCGGGGACGCTCGCGACCTCGCCTTTCACCTTCGAACCGACAGGATATTTCTGGGCGATCACATGCCATGGGTCGGTGGACAGCTGCTTGATGCCGAGCGAGAAGCGCTCGTTTTGCACGTCGACGCCGAGCACCTTCGCTTCGACGATGTCGCCCTTCTTATACAGCTCCGATGGATGCTTGACCTTTTTGGTCCAGTGAAGGTCCGAGACGTGCACCAGACCGTCGATGCCGTCCTCGACTCCCACGAAGATGCCGAAGTCGGTGACGCTCCGAACCGGTCCCTTGATGACGGTGCCGACGGGATATTTCTCCTTCGCCTGCTCCCAGGGATTGGGCATCACCTGCTTTAGACCGAGGGAGATGCGGCGGTGATTCGGATCGACGTTCAGCACGATCACTTCGACGGTCTCGCCCACTTGCACGACTTTCGATGGATGCGCGACTTTCTTGGTCCAAGACATCTCGGAGATATGGATTAAACCTTCGACGCCCCTTTCGAGCTCCACGAATGCGCCGTAGTCGACGAGGCTCACGACTTTGCCCTGCAGGCGGGTCCCGATGGGATACTTGTCTGCGACCGTGTTCCACGGGTCGGGCATGATCTGCTTCATTCCGAGCGAAATGCGCTCGCGCTCGGCGTCGAATTTGAGGACCACGACTTTAATGTGGTCCCCTACCTTCACCATCTCGGAGGGATGGCCGATGCGGCCCCACGACATGTCACTGATATGGAGGATGCCGTCGATGCCGCCGAGATCGACGAACGCGCCGTAGCTCGTGATGTTTTTGACCGTTCCTTCGAGAATAACGCCTTCTTCGAGAACTTTAAGGATCTCCTTCTTCAGCGTGTCGCGCTCCTTCTCGAGCAGCGCGCGGCGCGAGACCACGACGTTGCCGCGGGCGCGGTTGAACTTGAGAATCGCGAACTTGTCGCGCTGGCCGAGGAACCGATCGAGGTTACGCGTCGGCCGGATGTCCACATGCGAGCCCGGCAGAAACGCGGCGACGCCGAGATCAACCTTAAACCCGCCGCGGACTTTGGCGACGATAACGCCCTCGACGCCGCTTCCGTCCTGCGCGGCTTTTTCGATGTCCTCCCACACTTTCATGTTCTCGGCGCGCTGGCGCGACAGCACGATGCCTCCGCCTTCGCTTTCGGAAGAGTCGAAGTAGACATCGATCTCGTCGCCGACCTTGACCTGCGGCTTTCCCTCGCGGTCGAGAAATTCGTGCAGGGGAATCTGCCCCTCGGACTTGTAGCCGACGTCGACCATCACGTGCGAGGAGGTTATGCCGACGACTCTACCTTTGACGACCCCGCCCGGTTTTACCGAGCGCAGGCTCTCCTCGAAGAGCGTCTGAAAATCATCGGCTGTTGGGTTGTTGGGTTGATTATCCGCCATTAGATTGTTTTCCTTCCTTATCTAGTCTTCTTTTTGATCTCTTTCATAATTCGCTCCACGACTTCATCGACGGTCATTCCGGTCGAGTCGATCGCGATCGCGTCATCGGCCTGACGCAGCGGCGCGTACTCGCGCTCCCGGTCGCGCCGGTCGCGCTGCTCCATCTCCGCGACCGTCTCTTCCAGAGTGACCCCTTTGCCATTGCCTTTGAGCTCGGCGAAACGCCTTCGCGCGCGCTCTTCGGATCCAGCCGTCAAAAAAACCTTGACCTCGGCGCCGGGAAAAACGACCGTGCCGATATCGCGGCCCTCCGCGACAATGCCGCCGCGCGCGCCCATCGCGCGCTGCAGCTCGACCATTCTCTCGCGCACCGGCTTCAGCGCCGATACTCTCGACGCCGACTGGCTCAGCTCGGGCGTCCGGATCTCGCCCGCCACGTCGCGGCCGTCAAGAACTACTCTCGGCCGGCCCGCGTCCTCGTGAAGCTCGATATTCGTCGCGGCGAGCGAGGCCCGAAGCGCGTCCTCGTTTTCCAGATCGATGCCGTCGCGCGCCGCCTTGAGCGCGAACGCCCGGTACATAGCGCCGGTATCCATATACGTGTAACTGAGCTTTTTTGCCAACGTTTTCGCTACCGTGCTCTTCCCCGCCCCCGCCGGGCCGTCGATGGCGACGATAATCGGTTTCACTTTACGCGCCGGCGATCCTTTCCAGAATCCGGAAAAATCCCGGAAACGAGATGTCGGCGCAAGCGGTATCGTCGATCTCGACGCCGCCATCGGCACAAAGCCCGGCGACTGCGAGGGACATCGCGACGCGGTGATCGCCGGCGCTCTGGACGGCTGCGCCCTTCAGCTTTCCGCGGCCCTCGATGATCATACCGTCGTCCCGCTCTTCGACCTCGACGCCGAGCCGCCTGAGCTGCTGGGTCATGACCGCGATTCGATCGGACTCCTTATACCGCAACTCCTTAGCGCCGCAAATAGCCGTCTCGCCGTCAGCCAGGGCGGCCGCCACGGCGAGGATCGGGTATTCGTCGATCGTCCGCGCGACCATCTCCGGGCCGATATCTACCCCCTGCAACTTCGTCCCGCGGACGCGTATATCAGCCACCGGCTCGCCGGCGGCGGTTCGCGAATCGATCAATTCGATCGACGCGCCCATCCGGCGGAGAACATCGATGATTCCGCTGCGCGTCGAATTGCAACCGACGCCCCGGATGACGACGTCGGAGCCCGGAATCATCGCCGCCGCCGTCATAAAAAAAGCCGCGGACGAAAGATCGCCCGGAACGCTGATATCGAACGCCGCGAGCTTGCGGCCGCCTTCGACGATGACCGCCCTGCCGCGCGCTTCGAGCTTCGCACCGAGCGCGCGCGCCATGATCTCCGTATGGTCGCGCGACTGCTGCGGCTCCTCGACCACGGTTACGCCTTCGGCCTGGAGCCCGGCCAGGAGAATCGCCGACTTCACCTGCGCGCTGGCGACGGGCGTCGCGTAGCGAACGCCTTTGAGTCCGGCGCCGTGAATCTCTAGCGGCGCGCGGCCGTCGCTGCTCACGATGCGCGCGCCCATTTTTTCCAACGGCTCCGCGATTCGCCTCATAGGCCGGCGCCTGAGCGATGCGTCGCCGTCGAGGGTCGAAACGAACGGACGGCCGGCAAGAATACCGGAGAGAAGCCGCATCGTCGTGCCGGAATTCCCGCAATCGATAACCTTCTTCGGCGCCGAGAGGCCTTCCCATCCTTTGCCTTCGACGGAGAGCAGGCGATCGTCGCCGCTGATCTTGACGCCGAGCGTCCTGAACGCCTCGATCGTGCTGTGGTTGTCCTCGCCGCCGGAGAGATTGGTGATGCGGCTGGTACCGTGCGCGATGGCGGAGAAGATCACCGCGCGATGGCCGATCGACTTATCGCCGGGAACCGTGAGCTCGCCTTGGAGCGGCCGTTTGACCGGCTCGATCCTGCGCGCTCCGCGCTCTGTAGCCGCGCTTAAGATAACCGCCTCCTCGCCTCGTTTGCGAGCGCGAACTCCCGCTCGATCTCGGGCCCTTTGCCCTCGTCGACGAGGCGCTTCAATTTTTCGAGCTCCTTGATGTAATCGGCCAAGCCGCCGCTCACCGCCTCGCGGTTGAGCAGACAAATGTCGCGCCAGAGCTCCGGCCGGCTCGACGCGATGCGCGTGAAATCCTTGAAGCCGCCGCCGCAGTATTCGATGACTTCCGTCGAGCCCACGTGCGCACGATTCATGAGATTGACGAGTCCATAGACGAGCACGTGCGGCAGATGACTCACGAGGCCGAGAATCTTGTCGTGCGTGTCGGCGTCGAGTTCCTCGACTTTAGCCCCGACCTGTTTCCATAGTGTCGAGACTTTCTCCAGCGCGGCCGGATCGGTCTTTTTCGTTGGGGTCAAAATGCAGCGCTGGCCGATAAATAAGTCCGCGCGCGCGGGTTCGGCGCCCCACTGCTCGCCGCCGGCAATCGGATGCGCACCGACGAACGCCATCGATGGCGGCAGGAGCTTTTCGATATCGCGGACGATCACAGCCTTGACGCTGCCCACGTCGCTGACGACGCAGCCCGCTCGCATGTACGGCAGAAACTCTTTTGTCAGCGGCGCGATCGCGGCCACAGGCGTCCCCAACATGAGGAAGTCGGTGTCTTTCGGGAGCTCTTCGGGTTTGTGAAAGTAGCTGTCAATGATTCCCTTATCGAGCGCGAAGCGGAGATTCTTTTCGCTTCGCCCGTAGCCGACAACCGCCTCGACCAGACCGTGCTCGCGCGCGGCGAGCGCGAGCGACGCGCCGATCAGGCCGACGCCGGCAACAACCATCTTGTGAAACAGCGCCGCCATTAGATCTCCCTCCCGACTGCGGCGGCGACCTTTTTCAAATTTTCCATGAGTGCGGCGAACTTTTTCGGCTTGAGCGACTGCGGCCCGTCGCTGAGCGCGACCTCGGGATTGGAATGCACCTCGATCAACAATCCGTCCGCGCCGGCGGCGACCGCCGCGAGCGCCATCGGCGCGACCAAATCCCAGCGGCCCGTGCCGTGGCTCGGGTCGATAAATACCGGCAGGTGCGACAGCTGCTTCAATACCGGCACGGCGCTCAAGTCCAACGTGTTGCGCGTCTCGGTCTCGTAGGTGCGGATGCCGCGCTCGCAGAGAATAATCTTGCGGTTGCCTTCCGCCGCGATGTATTCGGCGGACAGTAAAAATTCCTGGATCGTCGCGCTGAGGCCGCGCTTCAGCATCACCGGCTTCCCGAGCTTGCCGACTTCGGTGAGGAGCTTGAAATTCTGCATATTGCGCGCGCCGATCTGGAGCACGTCGCTGTAGCGCGCGACGAGGTCGAGATCGCGCGGGTCGAGCACCTCAGTGATGATCGGCATGCCGGTCACCTTGCGCGCGTGCGCGAGGTAATCGAGACCTTCCTCGCCGAGGCCCTGGAAGCTGTAGGGCGAGGTGCGCGGCTTGAAGGCGCCGCCACGGAGAAACGTCGCGCCAGCCTGCTTCGCCGGCAGCGCCGATTCCAGCACCTGGTCGCGCGACTCGACCGAGCACGGCCCCGCCATGACATGGATCTTCTTGCCGCCGATCTCATGGCCGTCGACCTGGATAACGGTGTTGTGCTCCTGAAACTCGCGGCTCACGAGCTTGTAGGGCTTGAGGATCGGCAGGACCTTTTCGACGCCGGGGAACGATTCGAGGCTCTGGTCCGCAAGCAACCGCTCGTCGCCGATCGCGCCGACGATGGTGCGCTCTTTGCCTTCCGAAATATGCGCCCGCAGCCCGAAGCTCTCGATACGGTCGATGACTTTCTGGATTTCTTCCGGCTTGAGATGCGGCTTTAGGACGACGATCATGTGAATCCTTACGCGCGACCCGCGATTATACTTTTCAACTCATTTATAAATCTAGCATTTTCCTTCGCCGTTCCGATGGTCACGCGGATATATTCCGGCAGCTCGTAGCCGCCCATCGGGCGCACGATGACGCCGCGCTGAAGGAGCTTCTGAAAGATCGCCGCGCCGTCGCCGACGCGGAGCAAAATAAAATTCGCCTGGCTCGGCACGTGCTCGAGCCCCAGCTTCCCGACCTCGCGTGTGAGATATTCCATGCCCGCGCGATTGGTCTCGATGCTGCGCCGGACATGGTCGGTGTCGTCCAGCGCGGCGATAGCGCCCCACTGCGCGATGGAGTTCACATTGAACGGCTGCCGCACGCGGTGCATCCAGCCGATGATCTCTTTCGGCCCTACGGCGTAGCCGAGCCGCAAGCCCGCGAGCCCGTAGAGCTTGGAGAAGGTTCTGAAGGTAATGATCATCCTGCCGTCGGTCTGATATTCGATCGAGTTCGGATACTCCGGGTCGGTGACGTACTCGAAATACGCCTCGTCCACCACGATCAGCGTCTCGGGACCGACGCGGCCGAGAAATTTCTCCCACGCCTTTTTTTTGAACGACGTCCCCGTCGGATTGTTCGGGTTGGCGAGGAAAACAATCCGGGTGTTCGCCGTCGTCGCCTCGCCCATCGCCTCCAGATCGTGCGTCAGATTTTTCATCGGCACGACCTTCGACATGCCGCCGGCCGATTTGACGACGAGGTGATAGATCGCGAAAGCGTGGCGCGCCATGACGGCTTCGTCGCCGGGGCGCATGAAGGTTCGCACGGCGAACTCGATCAATTCGTTCGAGCCGTTGCCGAAGATAAGCCGGTCTTCGGCGACGCCGAGCTTCGCCGCGACGGCGCGCCGCAGCTGATAGCAGTCGCCGTCGGGATAGAGATGCAAAGCGCTCAATCGCTCGCCGATCGCCTTCACCGCCATCGGCGAAGGCCCCAGCGGGTTCTCGTTCGAGGCGATCTTAATCGGGTCCTCGATGCCGTACTCCCGCTCGACCTCCTCGATCGGCTTGCCCGGCTCGTAGGGAACGAGCGAGCGAATATATTCCGGCACGCGGTCGAGAATGCTCATACGCCCGCCGGATAGGAGCCTAAAATTTTGATGAACAGGCAAATCTTTTCCAACTTTTTTATCGCCTTCTGAATTCTCGCCTCCTCGATGTGGCCTTCGAGATCGAGGAAGAAGAGATACTCCCACGGCTTCTGCTTCAGCGGGCGCGATTCGATCTTGCTCAAATTGATGCGATTCTTCGCGAACGGATCGAGCATTCGGTGTAGCACGCCGACTTCGTCCTTGACCGAGAAGACGATAGACGTCTTGTCGTCGCCGCTCGGCTTCGGTGAGCGTCCGCCGATCACGAGGAAGCGCGTGATATTATTCGCCTGGTCCTCGATGTTGCGCGCGACGACCTCCAAGCCGTAAAGCTCTTTCGCGAGGCCGCTCGCGATCGCGGCCAGGCTGCCGTCTTTCGCCGCCATCTGCGCTGCCTGGGCCGTGCTCGGCGCGTCGCCCACGCGCGCGCTCGGATGATTCGTCGTAATCCAGCGGCGGCACTGCGCGAGCGCCTGCGGATGCGAGACGATCTCGCGGACGTCCTCGGCCTTGCCCGAGAGCGAGAGCAGGCAATGATGGACGTCAAGGACGACTTCGGCGCAGATCTTGACGTCAGCCTCGACCAGCATGTCGAGCGTGTGCGTCACGACGCCTTCGGTCGAATTCTCGATCGGCACGACGCCGTAGTCGGCTCGCCCCTGCTTTACCTCCTGAAAGACGTCCGCGATGCTCGCCATCGGGACATAATTCGTCGACGAGCCGAAGCGGTCGCGCGCTGCCATGTGCGTGTAGGTCGCCTCGGGGCCGAAGTAGGCGACAGTCAGCGGGGCCTCGAGCGAGCGCGAGGCGGAGAGAATCTCGCGGTAGATAGAATGAATCGACTTTTCCGGCAGAGGTCCGCCGTTCAGATCAGTGATCCGCTTGAAGATCTGCTTTTCGCGGCCCGGGACGAAAACATCCTGGCCGTCTAGACTCTTGGCATGACCGATTTGCTTGGCGAGAGATGCCCGCTCGTTCAGCAGCTCAACTAGCTTCGCATCGACGTGATCGATCTTTTTCCTGAGCGCATCCAGCGACTCTTTACGGCTCAATAGAGAACCTCATCCGGAACCTTTAAGCGAAGTGATCTAACCTATCCTAATTAAAAAGAAATTGCAAATCTTTTCGTCTTGACCGCGGCTCAGGCGGCGGCTAAAACTGCCGCATGCCGCAAGAGATCGTGATACCCGCCGGAGAAGTGCCAAAGCGGCTCGAGAATTATCTCAAGAAGCGCTTTAACATCGGCTATGTAAGAAAGCTTTTCCGCAAAAACGGCGTGCGGCTTAACGGCAAGCGCGCCGCGGCGGAAGATATCGTCCGGCCTGGCGACCGCGTCCAGCTCTTCATCTCGTACGAGAAGTCGAAGCCCGACGCACGGCCGGCCGGCGGGTTGGACATCCTCTTCGAGGACGACGATCTTCTCGTCCTGAATAAGCCGGCGGGCATTGCCGTGCACGAGGGCAAAGGAATTTTCAAGCGCGACACCGTCCTTGGACAACTAGAAGCCGCGTATCGTCAGCGCGGCATCGCGCCGAAGCTCGTCCACCGGATCGACAAGGACACCTCCGGCCTGCTCGTCGCGGCGAAGAATGACCAAACCGCCGAGCGGCTGGAGCGGCTTTTCGATACCGGGGACGTGGAAAAGGAATATCTCGCGCTCGTCGCCGGGAAGCTGCCCGCAAAGCGGGATACGATCGATACTCCCCTGCCCGGCCGCGAGGGCCGGCCCGTGACGGCCGTGACGCATTACAAAGCCGAGCGGGAATTTCCCGGCGCGGCGCTCGCGCGCGTGCGCATCGACACGGGACGCATGCATCAGATCCGGCTGCACTTCGCCTCGATCCATCATCCCGTCGTCATGGACGACGAGCACGGCGATTTCGCATTCAATAAAGAGTTCAGGAAAAAATTCGGGCTTAAGCGTCAGTTCCTTCACGCGTCGATGATCGCTTTCGAGCATCGAGGGAAGATGCGCAAGTGGACGGCGGATCTGCCGGTCGATTTGGCGCGGACGCTGGAGCGTCTGGAGAGAAGCTGAGCGTTTACTCGCCGGCTGCGAGCGTCTTCACGAGCCTATACAAATATTCCAGCCCGTCGTAGAACGATTTCACCGACAGCCGCTCGTCGATGCCGTGAGCGCGGTTCTCGTTCGGCTCGCCGGCGAGGCCCGAATGACCGTACGCCGGAATGCCGGCGCTGCGGAGAAAGCGCGAATCGGTCATGCCCGCCGACATCGAAGGCACAATCGCCGCGCCGGGCCAGAACTCCGCCGTCAGCCGCTCGATGGCGCGGACCAGGTCGGGCCGAAGCGGCGATGGCGGGCTCAGCGTCGGAGGACCGATGGGCGTCACGCTGACCTTGTCGTTGCCGATAATCTCCGCCAGCCGCTGCTGCACTTCCGCGACCGATTCGCCGGGAAGCACGCGGCAGTTGACGATCGCATGCGCGGTCTGCGGAACGGCGTTCAGTGCTTGTCCGGCCTCGAGCCGCGTCGCGACGCATGTCGTCCTCAGCTGCGCGTTGTACGAAGGCCGCGTCGACAGGCGCGACGCCGCGGAGGTGTCCATCGGATCGCGCGCAATCGCTCTCATATCCTCTGCGTCCTGGCCGCTCTCCAACGCCGCCATCTTCTCGAAATAGCCTCGCGTCGCCTGGGTGAGCTTGACCGGGAAAGCATTCTTCGAGATGCGCGTCAGCGCGTCGGCGAGGAGATAGATCGACGTTTCCCGTCCGGGCACCGCGCTGTGCCCGCCGGGATATTTCGCTTCGAGCCGGTAGGTGACGGAAATCTTCTCACTCGCCTGCAGCCGGTTCGCGATCGCCTTGCCGTTCTTCAGCGTGACGCCGCCGCCTTCGTTGAGCGCGAACTCCGCGTCGAGCAGTTGCCGGTGATTTTTGAGCAGCCAGTCGATGCCGTTGGTCGGGGAGTTTTCTATTTCTTCGTCCGCTGTGAGCGCCAGGATGACGTCGCGGTCGGGAACGAGCTTCTCCTGCTTGTAGCGAATGAGATTCGCTACGAAGATCGCCGCCATTGCCTTGTCGTCCGACGAGCCGCGGGCGTAGAAGTACCCGTCCTTCTCGGTGAGCTTGAACGGATCGACGGACCATTCCTCACGGCGTACTTCGACAACGTCGAGATGCGCGAGCAGGAGCATGGGCCGGCGCGCGTCCGTGCCCTGCAGTCTTGCGACGAGATTGCCCTTGCGCGGGTCGGGCCCGAGCAGCTGCACGTCGGCGGCGGTAAAACCCGCCTCTCGGAGACGCTTGAGCATTGCCTCGGCGGCGACCGTCGTGCTCCCGCTGGAGGCGGTTGTATTGATCTCGATAAGCTCTTTGTAAATCTCGCGCGCGAGCTGCTGGTGTGCGACGGGCGGCTGCGCGAATGCCGTCGCGGCGAAGAAGACAAACGAGATGGAAATGATCGCGCGGCGCACGGCGTTAAGAGATTCCAAACAGCGCTTTGGCCGTGGTGCCGAGAATCGCCGTTCGCTCGGCGGGAGAACACGGCGCTTCGCGCACAACGTCGAGCGCCTCCACAATATTCGCCGCGCTCTTGCATTCGAGCGGATAGTCGGTGCCGAACATGATGCGGTCGGGATTCGCGATCTGAAACGCGGCCTGAAGCGCCGGACGCCAGGCGCCGGTCCCGGCGGTGTCGAAGTAAAGACCGCGGAAGAGTTTTTCGAAGCGCTCGGCGAGGCCGAGCCGCTTCTGCTCCGACTGCGTCTTCAGATATCCCTTGAGCTCCGGCGGAACGTTCGCATCCTCAGGCTCAAAGAAAGCCATCATACGGCCTTTGAGCGACGACGTACCGCCGCCGAGATGCGGCATCACGAAGCGGAGGCCCGGAAAGCGCGGCAGCACGCTCGCCATCACGCGCACGATCGCCTGCGTCGTCTCCAGTGGCCGGAATACGCAGCGGTCGAGGTTGTAAATCGTCTCCGATCCGGTCGGCTTGGACTGCGGATGGATCACGATCGGCAGATTGTCGCGCTGGATGCGCTCGAAGAGCGGGGTCATCGCCGGATTGTCGAGCTGGATGTCGAGATGGCACGCGAGCAGCGCGACCGCGCGCAGCCCCAGCTCCTCGACGCCGCGCTTGAGCTCGCGCTCGGCCGCGCCCTTCTCGTGGACCGGCAGGTGCACCGCGCCGACGAAGCGGTCGGGATATTTGCGCTGAACTTCGGCGATGCCGTCGTTGAGCATGCGCGCCACGTCGGCGCCCATGACCTGCACCTGATCGGTCAACACGGCGGTTTTGATGCCCGCCTCGTCCATGACTTTGATGTGCGCCTCAAGGTCCTTGCGCGACGGGTTGAGCGTCAGGCTGATCTCGTTCGTGACGATGCGCCGGCCGCCCGCCTGCGCGGCGAGCCGGTCGAAAAGCGCCGGCGGCATGAAGTGATGATGCACGTCGACGACCAATTCATTCGCGGCCATACGATTTAATGCTCCTTGCGGTTGGCTTTTTCACGGCAGCGGATGAAATTTACCATTTTGAGACTCATCACGGTGTCGCGCTTTTGATTCAGGACCTCGACGAACGAGCGGACGATGCCGCGGTCGGGTTTCGACTCGGACCGCCGCGCTTCCACGACGGTGACTCGGATCGAGAGATCGTCGCCGGGATAGACCGGCTTCTCCCAGCGCAGCTCGTCCACTCCCGGCGAGCCCAGATTGGCGACGCGGGAGAGATAATTATCCGTATAAAGCCGCATCATGAGCCCCGCGGTGTGCCAACCGCTCGCGATCAGGCCTCCGTATATGCTCTTCTTCGCCGCCTCGGGATCGATGTGGTAGCTCAGCGGGACGAAGCGCTTGCCGAAGCTCACGACCTCGTCCGGGTCGACGGCGATCGTGCCGAACTCGTGCACCGACCCCGGCACGTAATCCTCGAAATACCGGTGATCGACCGTCGTCGCAAAGCCGCCCATGTATCCTGGCGAAGATATTAGCAGGCCGACGGCGAGTCAAGGAGGGCGCCTCGCCTTGACTAGGCTTGCCAACTCGGCATATTTCTTAATGCAGAATTTTTACTCACGACACGGCCAGCGGCCGCAGGAGACTTTATTTATGCGCGACGGATTCAAAGTCATCGACGCCGACCGGCACATTCTCGAACCTTCGGATTTGTATCAAAAGTATCTGCCGGAAAGATTCAAAAACCGCGTTCGGCTCGCCGGCCCGAACCAGACTGTGCGCGAAGTCGACGGCAAGCCGGTCTCCGACTCTGCGCAGCGCCCGGGCCGCGTCATGGAGGACTACGGCTATATCTTTTCCTCATCCAAGCGCTGGCGGGAATGTTTCGCCGACGCGTATGAACACAAGTTCGATCCGCCGTCGAACCTTCGAGACATGGACCGTGAGGGCATCGACGTGAGCGTGCTCTTCCCGACTATCGGCCTTTACATCATGTGGCGCGACGACATCGATCCGGAGCTCAGCGCCGCGATCTGCCGCGCGTACAATACCTGGCTCGCCGAATACTGCGATTACGATCGCAAGCGCCTGAACGGCGTCATGCTGATTCCCTTGCAGGATCCCGCGCGCGCCGTCGCCGAGCTCAAGCACGCGCGCGAGAAATTAGGACTGGTCGGCATTTTCTGGCGCCCGAACAAATTCTGCGGCCGCACCTTCGCGAGCCCCGACTATTACCCGATCTATGAGACCGCGTCGGACCTCGGCGTCACGATCTGCGTGCACGAGGGCGCGCGCACGATCCTGCCGCAGGCGGGCGGGGACCGTTACAGCGAATTCGGCCGCCACGTGGCCTGCCACCCGCTCGAGCAAATGCTCGCGTGCTTAAACTTCTGCGGCGACGGCGTCTTGGAGAAATTTCCCAAGCTCAAAGTGGCTCACTTGGAATCCGGCTGCGGTTGGGTGCCGTTCTGGCTCGAGCGCATGGACGAACACTGGGAGCACGAGTCGCACGGCTCCGCGCGCACGACGAAGGAGAAGCCCAGCCATTATTTCAAGCGCCAATGCTGGACGAGCTGCGAGGCGGGCGAGGAGCTCGCGCCGGTGTACGTCGAGCACGTCGGCGACGAGCGGCTCGTCATCGCGACCGATTATCCGCACAGCGACGCGATCGACAAGTTTCCCGACCGCACCGTCGGCGACATGAGCCGCAACGACAAGCTGTCGCGCGCGGCGCGGCAGAAAATTCTCTGGGACAACCCGGTGCAGTTGTTCGGCTTGGGGGCGTAGACGATGGCGAAGTTCCGCGTCAAATATTTCGGCAGCAACGACGTTCCCGTCCAACTCATCAAGCCGATTCTCGACGAGATCAACGCCGAGATGATCATCGCCAACCCGCGGAGCGAGGCCGAGGTCGCCGAGGCCGGCCGCGACGCCGACGGTATCATCATGCACGGCTCGGTGCCGTTCACGCGCGAGATTATCGCGCAACTAAAGCGGACCAAGGTCGTCTGCCGCACCGGCGTCGGCGTCGACCGCATGGACCTCCAGGCCGCCGAGGAGTTCGGCATCAAGGTCTGCAACGCGGCGGGCTGCAACTCGATTGAAGTCTCCGAGCAGGCGATCGGACTTTTGATCGCCGTCTCACGCAAGCTCGTCCGTATGAACCAATACGTGCGCGAGGGGCGCTGGCGGCGCCACACCGCCGAGCTCCACGCGTATCGCGGCCCGGTCTCGCGCATCGCCGGCAAGACGCTCGGCATCGTCGGCCTCGGCCACGTCGGGAAGCAGGTCGCGCCGCGCGCGCAGGGGCTCAAACTAAATGTGCAGGCGGTCGATCCTTATCTCGATCCGAAGATCGCGCATGAAATGAACGTGAAGCTGGTCTCGTTCGAAGAACTGGTGCGGACCTCCGACTTCATCAGCATGCACGCGCCGCTCACCGGCCAGACCCGGAAGATGTTTGGCGCGGCGCAGTTCGCGGCGATGAAGCCGACCGCGTATCTCATCAACTGCGCGCGCGGCGGCCTCGTCGACACCGAGGCGCTCTACGACGCGCTGGTCGCGGGAAAAATCGCCGGCGCGGCGCTCGACGTCACCGACCCCGAGCCGTTGCCGGCGGATCACAAGATTCTCTCGCTGCCGAACGTGATCGTTACCTGCCATACCGCCGCGAATTCCAACGAGTCCTACGTCGATTGCCAGACGCACGCCGCGCGCGAGGTCGCGCGGGTCTTAAGTGGGAAACCGCCGACGACCGAAGTCAAAGATCCCTGGCTCCTGGCCGAAGCGCAGGATCAAGGCTTCGGCGGCGTCTGAGTAATGAGCCGACCGGCCGGCATCACTCATCTCGCGTCGGCGCTGCTGATCGCTCTCGTTACGACGGCGCATGCGGCGGAGACGCCGCCCAAGACCCCGATCGACGGGATCGAGGACAACAGTTTTCTGATCGAGGAGGCATACAACCAGGAACCCGGCGTCGTCCAGCACATCTTCAACGCGATCTACGTCAACGATCCGAAAAACCGCGGCTGGACCTTCAGCTTCACGCAGGAATGGCCGGTCTTTGGGCAGGAACATCAGCTCTCGTACACGATCCCGTCCTCCGCTTTGCGGCAAGAAGGCGAGCGCGTTCGCGGCATCGGCGATATTCTCATCAACTATCGCTACCAACTGCTGGAAGAAAGCGAGCGCATGCCGGCTTTCGCGCCGCGCTTCAGCCTGATCCTGCCGACCGGCAACCGGCGCAAAGGCACCGGCAACGGGGTCGTCGGCTACCAGTGGCAGCTCCCGTTCAGCAAAAAGTTTCCGCCCCGTCTCGCGGCGCACGCCAACCTGGGTCTTACTTACCTCCCCGGCGTCCGCGGAGTTCTCGACACAGGAGAACTATCGTCGAAGCACTCGCTCGTCTCCTACAATCTCGGGGCGAGCGGAATCTACGCGATCACATCGCGCGTCCACGCGATGCTCGAATGGGTCGGCACGTTCGAAGAGAATCTTACCGGCAACGGCCGGCCGAAGCGCGATTTCGTGTCGATGATATCGCCGGGCGTCCGCGCCGCGGTGGTCGACGAAGAGGAATTACAGATCGTGAGCGGCGTGGGCCTGCCGATCGGCATCACCAAACCCGCCGACAACTTCGGCGTGTTTTTATACTTCTCGGTAGAGCACAAACTCTGGTAGGGCTGGAAATACAACGGCGAGAGGGCCAAAGCCCCCTCGCCGTTTTTACGTTTGCGTTCTTTAAGTCTTACTTCCCCGACCGCGTCGCGCTCCAGTTGCCGCCGCTGCCGCCTTTCGCCGTCCCTTCCATCTTGTCGCCGTTCACGTGGCCGGTGTACTGCGCCTCGCCGGCCGTAAAGGTGATCTGCTCGCCTCTCAGGCGCCCCTTGACCGGGAAGTTCTTCCCGCCGCTCTTCAGCGTGCCGGAGATCATCTGAAACTGCTGTTTGATGTCGAGCTCGCCCTGCGGCAGCTTCCACGTGCCCTGAACCTTCGCGGGAACGAGCCAGAAATGCGCCGTACACCACGACGCGCAGCCGTTACCGACCGTGGCCGTCTCGTCGTCCTCCCACTCTCCCATGGTGAACGAATTCGACACGACGCGCGTGCCCGGCTTCATGTCCAGAATCTTGGGCCTGAGCTTCAAGTTGATATCCGGAAGCAGAAACATCGTGATGACCGTCGCCTTGGAGAAGTCCGTCTCGAAGAGATCGGCCTTCATGAATTGCGCCTTCTCGCCGACGCCTTCCTTGGCCGCGTTCTTTTTCGATAACTCCACCATATCGGGATTGTATTCGATCCCGAGCGCACGCGCGCCGCGTTTCGCCGCGGTGATGACTGTGCGGCCGTCGCCGGAGCCGAGGTCGATGACGTAATCCTGCGGCGTCACCTTCGCGAGGTCGAGCATCTTATCGACCAGCGTCTGCGGCGTCGGCACCCAGACGACATCCTTACCTTCTTGACCGACCTGCGGTTTGTATTCCTCTTTCGCCGGCTGCGCCGGAAGCGTGCCGGCCGCGAGCAGCAGCACGGCGAACGCCCAGAACCATGGGTAAAACTGACTTGATCGTTTCATTTGGCCTCCGTGGAAGATTCGTTGTTGTGGCTCGGCAAACGCAGGTTTAATACCCCTAGACACGTAAAATGTCTATACCTCGCCGGGCGCATATCTTTTTCCGGCTCCGGAAAAATGCCACGCTTTTACGAGCAGGCGGCCGATGCGCGCGATGAAGGAAAAGAAAGGCTTGTTCAATTTTTTTAAGACCTGCGTCGAGCAATGGCTCGCCGAAGGACCGTTCCAACTGGCCGCTGCGCTCGCTTATTACACGCTGTTCTCGCTGTCGCCGCTGTTGATTATCATGACCGGCATCGTGGGGTCGCTGGCTGGCCATGAAACGGCGCAAAACTATATTTACAACTCCGTCAGCGGCCTGGTGGGCGAGCAGAGCGCCAAGGCGGCGATCGAGATCATGCAAAAAGCCAACCGCGAGAACGGCGGCGTGCTCGCCACGGTGATCGGCGTCACCCTGCTGCTCTTCGGCGCGGGCGGCGTCGTGGGACAGCTCCAGTCCTCGCTCAACACGATCTGGGGCGTCGTGACAAAGACGCACATCGGCATCTGGCCGATCGTCCGCGCGCGCTTTATTTCCTACGCGATGCTGCTCGCGATCGGCTTTCTGCTGCTGGTGTCTCTGATCGTTACCACCGCCGTCTCCGCGTTGAGCGATTACCTCAAAAGTATACTGCCGGCCGTCGGCTCCATTTGGCCCGTCGTCGATATCGCGATCTCGTTCGGCTTTGTGACGATTCTATTTGCGCTGATCTATAAATTCCTGCCGGACGTCGAAATCGCCTGGAGAGACGTCTGGGTCGGCGCGGCGCTGACGGCGCTGTTCTTCAGCATCGGCAAACTTATGATCGGTCTCTACCTGAGCAAAGGCACAGCGACCGCCGTCTACGGCGCGGCGGGCTCTCTCGTCACGATCCTCTTGTGGGTCTACTACTCGTCGCTGATTTTCTTTTTCGGCGCCGAGGTAACGCGCGTGTATGCCACGCAGTACGGCCGTGGTCTCAAGCCGACGGAAATCGCCGCGCCGACGCGCGACGGCATTAAAAAAGAGAAAGCGATAGAGAAAGCGAACCCGGAAGCGGAGAAGCGTCAGGGCTGACGAAGCGTTTCAGCGCCGCGCGCGAGCCGCTCGGCGATGATGCGGTAAACTGCCGGGGAAAAGCCGAGCCCGACGTGTGTCGTCGCGACCTCCACGTGCTCGACGTTGGCGCAGTCGCGGTCGATGCACGCCTCCCAGGCGACGACCGCGTCCCTGCGCGAATAGATCGCCGTCACCGGAGTCGTGAGCGAGATCTGATTGCGCACCTCGATCTCCGCCGCGAGCGCCTCGACGTCGATGCCGCGGCGGCGCATCGCATGCGCCACCACCGTGTACTTGGGCCCGCCGATAACCGGAGTCCCCAGCGTGATGATCTGCCGGACGAGGTCGGGGCGCTCGCGCGCGGCTTCGCGCGCGAGATAGCCGCCGAGGCTCCAGCCGACGATTTGCACCGGCTGACCGGTGTTGCGGTGCTGCGATCCTAGGCGCCTCAAGACGCGCATCAGGAGCTCCGGGACCTCCTGGGATTTCGTTCCTCCGATGCCTCTCACCCGATAACCCAGGAAGCGCAAATAATTCCGCAGCAGAACGGTCGTCGCGTCGCCCACGCGGTAGCCGGGAAGCACTAGCACCGGCTCGCCGTTCCCGCGCGGCAAACGCGCCAGCCACGGAATATTAAACATGAGGCGCGGCAACTCGAACAGTCCGCGCACTTCGCGAAAGAGACCGGACTGTGCCGGCGGCTCGATTACGCCGAGAACTTTTTCTATTTCGACCGAAGACGCCATTTTACTGGATACCCGCCGCGACGAGATAACGCAGATCCACAAAACGCTCGGCGCCGGGCAGCGGCTTTTTCAGCGTGCCCGCCTCGCCCATGTATTCGATCACCCGCGCCAAGCCTTTAACGTTGATCTCTCCCTGCTTCGGCAACACCCCTCGCTCCGGTTCGAAAAAAAGCTTCAGCGACCGCTCGGCGGCGGCGCTCGATGCATCCGTGGCCTCGACGACCGCTTTGACGACGGCGCCGCGCTTGGCCGGGTCGCGGATGAACTTGAATGCCGCGGCCAGGCCACGCGTATAGCCGACGAGCGCATCCTTGTGCGCGTCGGCCCACGAGCGCCGCACAGCGGTCACCGTATAAAGCAGTTCGGGAACGACTTCTGTCGAGAGACCGAGCACGCGGCAGCCTTTTTCGACAGCGGAAAAGTCCTGCGGCTGCCCGAGCGGCACCGCGTCGCACTCGCCCCGAAGGAGGCATTGGTAGCGTGCCGGAGTTCCCTCGATGATCTTAACGCGAAAATCGCCCGCGTTAAGCCCGTGGAGCGCTAAGAGTTTTCGCGTCGAGATCGTAATGGTGCCGGCCTCGTCGGCCAGGCCGATAAGCTTTCCTTTGAGGTCGGCAAAGCTCTTGACGGTCGGCTTTGCGACGAGACTATAGATCGGATTGTTGAATTCCGCGGCAATCGCCGCGGCGTCGGAGCCCGCGAGCGCCGCGCGGATGAGAAACGGCGTCGCGACATGCGTGATATCGGCGGTATCGTCGTGCAGCGCGTCGATCATCTTATCCGCCCCGCCGGGGATCGGCACGACGACCTTGAAATCAAGACCTTCGCGCCGAAAGAAACCTTCGCGGTCTCCGATCACGATGGGTAAGGAAAAGACGCTGCGCAGCGACGAATACGCCTGTGCGTAGCGGAGCGGAACCGCTCCATCAGCGACCGCGCTCAATGCTGGAAAAATGAGTGTAAATAGAAACCCAGCGCCGGATGAAAGCTTGGCGATGCGCGTGATTACCTTCCTCCGACTCGCTGCATAGTGCATTCGGTCTCCACGGCGATGAGTGGTTGCTTGCTCACGGGGGTACGGCGTAACGAGCGCGTCTGCTGGTATCCCTCTTTGCTGCACGAGATTACGACTTTATCGGGCGTGATCTCCTTGCCGAAACCAGGCAGCTTATAAGAGCCCGCCGCGGTCGTGCGCGTAATCACGGTGCCGCGGCCCTTGATGTCCGCTGTCACCTTGGCGTCGCCGATCGCTCTTCCAGACGTATCCTTGACGAAACCGAAATAGGTCGGTCCGTTGTCTTCATGGACGTCCGGCTGATCATCACTGCCTCCCGCCCAGGCGGCGACAGGCAGCAGGAAAGCGACGGCGACCAGGTGCAGGATGAATGATTGCATGAGGGAGCTTATTTAACGGATGAAATAACCTCTAAGAATATACCCGAAGACGACCATGACAGCCAGCGGGACGGCCCATGACCATCCTGGCCAGACGCGAGCCGTCCATGTCGCGGGAAGCGAGGCGACGAGCGCCGCGAACGCGAGGGCGCCGAGCGCGGACGTCGCCAGCCAACCGTACCAGTACATCGCGGGCTGATCCGCCGCGGGTACGACCAGCCAGTGAAATTCCTCGCTTGCTGGATGATAAGTGAAAAGTGCCAGGTTGTATTGGATTGCGATCACATAGAGAACCGCGTAAGCGGCGGCGAACGCAATCGAAAAAATCGCGAAAAAACGCCCGGAAGTCATGCCTCGAAACCCCGGATATTGTTCAGCACGTGGCCGACGAGAAAACCCCACCAAACGATGAAAGCGAGCAGCGCAGTGAGAACGGCGCGGGTCCGCGCGTAATCGGCCGGCGGTTGGCGCCAGAAATACCAATAGGCGGGCAGCATGCCGAGACCGAGCGCGACGAAATGCTCCTTCAGCTCGAAGGAGCCGTTTGCTTTCGCGAGCTGCATCTGCTCGAGCACGATGCGCACGTTCAGCCGGTAGCTCGGATAGATGATTGCGCCGAGCGCGGCCGTCGCTATGTATAGGACGATGATGGCGCCGGCGTAAGTGGAGGGCGAGACCGAGCGCATCCGGGCGACGAACGACTCCGCCGGCTGCTTCGCCGGCGTCCAGACGCCGATCGTCTGGTGGGTGATCGCGCCTAGCAGTGCGACCGCCAGGAGCGCGTGCGCGATGAGGAGGACCACGATCATCGGCGACGAATTCTATCGAACCGCGCCTCGCGGTGTCAATCGCTTCGTCAGCGGCAACTCATCGGCGGCCGATACACCTGATGAATCGTCGAGCCGCTCGCGCCGCCCTGCGTAAGACCGCCGCCGGGCAAATGAATATTGCCGTCGATGAAGGCGAGTCCGGTGACGCCGTGGACGGCGACCGGCATGGGATCGAGCTTATGCCAGGTGTCCTTTACCGGATCGTAATAATCGTGATCGGGGAAGACGTGGTACGGGTGGTCCGGATTGCCTTCGCCGCCGAACAGATGAAAACAGCCGTTGGCGAATATCCCGTTGACGCCGCCGCGCGGCTTGAGCAGCTTGCTGCGCTTGCTCCAGCTGTTGGTCTTCGGATCGTAAACTTCGACAGCGTCGGTGCGCTCGCTCTGGAACCCGCCGCCGAATCTGCCGCCGAAGACATAAATTTTGCCGTCCAGCGCGCCCGCCGCCAGATGGTTTCGCTGCGTCGGCAGGTCCGGCAGCTTGGTCCACGTATCAGCGCTCGGATCGTAGACGGCGAAATGATGTCCCGCGGGCGGGCGGCCGCCCGCAACGTAGATTTTATCGCCGATCACGGCGGCGGCACCGCCGCTGCGCGCGGTCGGCATCGGCGCTTTGGTCGTCCAGCGGTTGGCGGCGGGATCGTATTCGTAGACGGTGTTGACGAACCCCGCTTTGTCCGGCTCGCTCTGCTCCGACGTCTGACCGCCGACGGCGTAGATCTTGCCGCCCGAGGCGGCGGGCATGACGTGGTTCAGCGGCACGGGCAGCGGCGCGGCAGTCTGCCATTTATCGGCGCGCGAATCGTAGACCAAAACCGTCGCGACGGTTTTTCGGTCCCACGGATAGCCGCCGATTACATAAATTTTTCCGTCCAGCTCGGCGATGCCGGTCTCGGAATTCGCGGCTGGCAGCGGCGCGCGTAGGCTCCAGGGAAACTTCTCCTGTGGTGCGCCCGCCGCGTGAACATAGAAAGAATGAAACGCGAAGAGAAACGACAGTAGCAGCGTATCGCGGACCACTCTCATGGCCTTCCAAGTACTTTGAGCTATTTGAGAACCTCCACGTAGCCCATCCGTCCGGACAGATTTCCCGACCACCAGATACGGTTGGGATTCGTCGGGTCGACCTCGATCCGGCGCGGGTCGGACTCCGCGCTCGCCAGAGGATACTCGGTGAACTTCTCGGTTTTCAGATCGAAGCGCGCGATCTTGTCCACGTGCTGCTCGCTGAACCAGACGACCGGCGCCTTAGGATCGCCCTGCACCGAGTAGACGCCGGCGTCCTCGCTCGGGGGATCGAAGACAGTCATCTTGGTCGTTTTGTAATCGACTTTCATGAGCTTGCCGACGCCGTGGAGCCCCACCCAGACGTTGCCTTCGAGATCCATGCCGCCCTTTCGCGCGACAGGATTTTTCACGAAGATGGGATACTCGTCGATCGCGCCGCTGGCGGGATCGATGCGCCCCATCTGGTTGACGGCATTCTCGATGAACCAGACCTTCCCGTCGCCGGAGATCGCCATGCCGTACGGGCTCGCCGTCTTGCCCCGCTTCACGCCGGCGGGAACATCGAAGACTGTAAATTCTTTTGTCTTCGGATCGAGGCGGATTACCTGATTGCCCGCGATGGAATTAAGCCAAACGGTGCCGTTGGGGTGAACGCGCATCGTATTGCCGCTGGCCGATCCGCTCTTGAGCTTCGGCAGCTCGTAGACATCGAACTGCTTGCTCTTTGGCTCGTAGCTCAGCCAGCGGCGATTCGGTCCGCCGTCGATGAACCAGAGCTTGCCGTCGGGCGCACGGTTGATCGCGTTCAGGCGATTCGTCGGCGAGGTGCCGGACGGCGGCGCGATCTCGGAGTAGATCAGCGCCTTGCCGTCGAGGCGGCCGAGCTTGCCGCCGACGCGCTGCGTCACCCAGCCGTTGCCCTCGAGGTCGACCGCGACTTCGTGCGGCTCGGCCGCGTTGTTCGGCAGCTCGAACTCGACCGCGACGTATTTCATCGCGTCGCCCTTGACGAGCTCGCGCGGCAGGCGGCTGTTCGGGTCCGGCTTCGGCCGGCCGCCTGCGCTCGACTCGGAGAAGTTCGCGAGGGCGTATTCGAAAACAATTTTCGCCTCATCCTCCGTCAGCGGCTTCGCCGCCGTCGAGCCCTGTGCGTACATGCGCATATTGTTGAGAATCGTCTGCCAGCGCTCGCGGCTCGCGCGCACACGCGTGATCCGCTGCGTGTCGTGGCACGTGACGCATTTGGCTTCCAGGATCGGTTTGCCCGCGCCCTCAGGGAGCGGCGGAGGCGGCGGGCCTTCGCCGCCTTCACCGACCTGCTCACCGGGGAGACGCCCGGGCCACGCCGGCGCGAGCGCCGGCGCCCGCGCGGCGGTGAGCGAGAGATTCACCGTGGCAGGCTTCCCGGCGGCGATTTCGACAGGTGCCGACCAGTCGCTTTGCCGCTCGCCGCCGACCGCCTGCACGATGTAGCGCCCGCTCGGAAGGTTGCCGAGCGCGTAGCGCCCCTGCGCCTGGCTTATTACCATGAACGTCAACCGGCGCTCTTCGTTTTTTATCTTAACGAACGCCCCGGCAACCGGCGAACTTGACATTTCTTTGACAAGTCCTGTCAAACTGCCGGAGCGATCCTGAGCCGCAGCGGCCGATCCAAAGAGAACGACGAGCGCAGCGATGAATAGTCCGTTCAAGACGTGCCGCGTGAACATGGCTTGGCTTCCTCCCGCCTGTAGAAATGAAAAGGCCCGAGCCGGCGAGGCTCGGGCCTTTGTGTCTCCCTTAACGGCTCGCCGTCTCGGCGTTCCGCTCCTGCGGTTCCAGCTTGAGCACGGACGCCCCGTGATTGCTCCCCACCCAGAACGTCACCGGCGCCGTCGAATTATCCACGAAGACGCGCCGTATGTTCGTCTCGCGCGGCAGCAGATACTCGGTCACCTGGCTCGTTTTGGGATTGAGCCGCGCGACGCGGTCGGTCCACATCGATCCCGCCCAGACGTCGCCGTTTTTGTCCGGCACAACGTGATACGGCGCGCTCCACGGCGTCGCGAGCTTCCACTCCTGGATCTTCTCCGTCTTGGGGTCGAGCATGCCGATGCCGTTCGCCCCGTATTCGGCGAACCACAGACGGCCCTGCTCGTCGAAACGGCCGCGCCGCGGGCGCGAGCCCGCCGTCACGGTCGAATAGACCTTGAACTCCTTGGTCTTCGCGTCGATGCGGCCGATGTTGTTCGCGCCGAACTCCAAGAGGTAGAGATTGTTTTGCGCGTCGGCAGGGATGCCGTACGCGTTGATCGTCCGGTTCGCGCCGGGGATCGGGAACTCGCCGAGATTTTCGTACTGGCCCGTGGCGAGGTCCAGACGATAAATCGCGTGCGTGTCCTGGTTGTTGGTCCAGACCTTTCCATCGACGTGCGAGCTCGACGCGCTCACCATCGACTGCTGCGTATGATCGCCCTGCCATTCTTTCGGGATCGGATAGACCTGG
>DATDFN010000222.1:0-25132 GCA_036522615.1 Binatia bacterium
CTCGACGCAAGCGCGAGAAACTCCTGCTTCTCCTTCTCCGGCACCTTGAACTTATCGAGCGAGGCGACGAGGTGCTTGACCGTCAGCTGCCAGTCGCTCTCGGTGATGCCGAGACCGGCGTGCGCGGTTTTCATCGGCCGGCCGGTGTAGATGCACGGGCCGCCGGTCGCCTGGCAGAGCTGGTCGACGACGTGCTGGCGCAGGCGCTTCTGCGAGTCGGCGCTCATGCCGACGAGAAAGCGCGAGAGCTGCTTGTCGGCGGCGAGCCGCGCGATAAAGTCGTCGCTCACGGCCGCGATCGCATCGTAGCCGCCGAGCCGCTTGTAAAGCGACGGGCCGGATTGCGCGCTCGACTGCGCGGCGGAGTTCGACGCGCAGGCGCTCGCGAGGAAAAGCGCGAGCGAGAGCAGGATTATTTTTGCCGGGTTTTTGCGATTCATCGTTTTCCCTCCATGAGAAAATTAGAGCCAGATGTAATACGTCGCCGCGCCGAGAACAACGACAGTCCACCACAACACCAGCTCTGTGCGCATCCAGCGCTTGTAATTCCTGAGCCTTAGGCGTTCCGGAAGCAGCTTCGTGCCGGCGGCGATAACAATGTATATTCCGAGCAGCTGCGCTACGCCGCCGGCGGCGGCATGCAGCGTCGCGATCGAATAATAGGGCTTGGTGATTTCCGCCGGGAGTCCCGGCAGCACGCCGAGGCGAAACGCCGGCAGCATGATGACGGCTATGAGAGCGAGGTTCAGCAGCACAACGGCGCTCTGGCACACGGCGTGGGCGCGGTAGTGTTTCCGCCGCGCCAGCGCCATGCCGACGCCGAGCGCCGCCGCCATCGACAGCTGCAGCGCGAGATTCAAATCCGCCGCGAATGAAGCGCCGGTGCCTAAAAATCCGCTCATACATCCTTCTTTAAAAACGCGGCCGGGGCGCGAAGCCCCGGCCGCATCCGCGTCACGGTTGAGCAACTACATGCCTGCGTAGCGATCGGGGAATTGCTTCACGATCGCATCCGCCAGCGGATCGGCGATCATGTGCATGTGCCCGGTCGCCGTCCTGAGGAGCATGTAGGTCTTGTTATAGTCTTTCGCGGCCTGGGCGTCGATAACGTCTTTTAGCGTCAGGATATGTCCTTTGACAAGCTCGGCGACGGTCGCTTTCGGCAGGTTGGGATTCGCCGAGCTCAAGAACGCGCCGAGATCGTCGGTGTAGCCGACGAGCTCGTTCACCGCCTTCGTCTGCTTCGCTTTATCCTTCGTCGCGAGTCCCACGGTGTAATCGACGACGAAACCGATGTGCTTGCGCCACAGCGGCAGGAAAGCCGCTTCGGCGTCCGCGCCATAGACCGAGCCGATCGCCTTCGAGATCGCGATGGAGTTGGCGTCGAGCGCGCCTGCCGCGGCCTTGAACTCGGCGTCGCGTCCGCCGAGCGCGGCGCCGGTGGCGCTCGCGGCGAGCGACACGTGCTCGGCGAAGAGGATATTCAAGCCGGTGCGCAGATCGGCGGCCTTACCGTTGCTCTGCATCATCATCTTATGATCCGATTCCGCGCCCGCTTTGGACGCCATCGGCGCGCACGCGGTCGTGAGCAACAAGCCCAGCGCGACCGCTCCGGTCAGTTTGTGAATTTTCGTCTCCATCGAAATTCTCCCTTCGGTTTGGATTTTTTGACTTTTCGAATTGTTTTATTTCACCGTAATTTCGCCGCGCATGTGCTGATGGCGGTCGCAAAAGAACGAATACGTTCCCGGCTGCAAAAATGTGAAGCTGAACTTCGCCCCCTTGCCTGCGAGCGTTGCGTCGAAGCGGCCGTCTTTATTATCGGGCGCGCCGGAGGTCACGGTATGGCGGATGTCATCCTGGTTGATCCAGGTCACCGTCGCGCCCGCTTTCACCTCGAGCTGCTTGGGCTGGAACTGAAAGGTCTGGATGTCGATTGTCGCCGTGCCCTCGGCATGAAGCCGGGACGCCGCTGATCCGACCAGCGCTCCGATTACCGCCAAACCGATTAGTTTTCTGAATCGCATCGTCTCGCCCTTTGTTCGACTCTACGCGCCGGCTTTGCCGTTCGGATTCGGCGTCGCCGGTGAAACGGATTTTATGTCTGCGGAAAATCCGTTTCGCCCTCCGGATCGTAGAGCTGTCAGGGAAATTTTTTGCCGCAACGCAACAGCGGTTTACGGAATCGACGCGCCGATGACTTTTCTCCAGACGCTCGGGTGGCAGTTGCCGCGCCTTCATGATAGGGGGAGGCGCATGAGCGGACTGCCGGCCGACGAATCGATTCACCTCGTCCGGCAGCTTGCGCGCGGCGACCGCGGCGCGTTCGGCCGCTTCTACGACGCTTACGCTTCGCTCGTGTTTACCTTCGCGCTCCGCCTGCTGCGCGAGCGCGCCGCGGCAGAAGATCTGCTTCAGGAAGTTTTTCTGCAGGTGTGGCGCGACGCGCCGAACTACAGCGCCGAGCGCGGCACCCCGGAGGCGTGGCTCGTCATGATGACGCGCAGCCGCGCAATCGACAAGCTCCGCTCCATACGTAGAAGAGACAGGAGCTTCGTGTCGATGGAGCGGCCGTCGGGACAATCGTACGACGCCGCGGTGGAGAGCGGCGCGGCGGCGTCCGAGGCGCGCATCATGGTAAACAGCGCGCTCGCGCGGCTCCCGGATAATCAGCGGCAGGTGCTGGAAATGGCCTATTTCGACGGCTTGAGCCAGACGGAGATCGCGGCGCGCACGAACGAGCCGCTCGGCACGGTGAAGACGCGGATACGCGCGGCGCTCCAGCGGCTGCGCGACATCGTGGGCAAAGAGACGGTTTGAAGCTTTTATGAACCACGAAGAATGGCTTGAACGCGCGGAAATCTACGCGCTCGGCGCCCTCGATGGCGCGGAGCTGCGGGATTTCGAGGCGCACCGCGCCTTGGGCTGCGCAGAATGCGAGGAGCGGTTGCGCGACAGCCGCGAAGCGCTCGCGCAAGCCGCGGCGTCGCTCGCCCCGGTCGCGCCGCCGCCGCGCGTGAGGACCGAGCTTCTGAGCCGGATCGGAACGGACACCGCTGCGAACGTGAGGGAGCGGCGCTTCCGCTGGTCGTGGCCCGTCGGCGTCGGCGCGCTCGCCGCGGCCGGGCTCGTGCTCGTTCTGTCGTGGCAGCTGATCGACACGCGCAGAAAGCTCGAGGATGCGCAAAGTCGGCTCGGAGCAGTCGAATCCGAGAAGGCGCAGAATAAGGACGTCATGGATTTCCTTTCGAATCCACAGGTCCGCGTCGTCAACCTGACCGGCGTTCCGCCGACCTCGGGCGGCAAAGCGCAGCTTCTGTGGGACCCGGTCGCGCGCAAAGGCATCCTGCTGACCATCGGCCTTCCGCAGACGCCCGCGGAAAAGGCGTACGAGCTCTGGGGGCTCGCCGGCTCCGAGGCCGTTCCCGCCGGCGTCTTCACCGTCAACGAGCAGGGCCGCGTAGTCTTCCGTCTGCCGAAGCTTCCCGAATCGAAGGCGTTCGATAAATTCGCCGTGACGCTGGAGCCGACGGGCGGCGTGCCGAAGGCGACGGGGCCGGTCGTGCTCGTCGGCAGCCTCTAGCTCTCCCCGCTAGCATACATGCGAAAAATTCCCACAGCGCTCACGATCGCCGGCTCCGATTCGGGCGCCGGCGCGGGCATTCAGGCAGACCTCAAGACCTTCGCGGCGAACGGCGTCTACGGCACGAGCGCAATCGCGGCGATCACGGCGCAGAATACCCGGGGCGTACAAAAGATATTTCCTTTACCGCCGGCGATCGTCGCGGCGCAGATCGACGCCGTCGTCGATGACATCGGCGCCGACGCGGTGAAGACCGGTATGCTGCACGACGCGGCGATCGTGAAGACCGTCGCTGCGAGAATTCGCGCGCATCGCCTGCGCAATCTCGTCGTCGATCCAGTGATGGTGGCGAAATCCGGCGATCTTCTATTGAGCAAGGACGCGATCGCCGCGCTCAAGTCCAAACTGATCCCGCTTGCAACGGTCGTCACACCCAATGTGCCGGAGGCCGAGGAGTTGACGGGGATTCGGCTTCAGCGGCTGGAAGATTTTAAAGAGGCGGCGCGGCGCATCGTCGCGATGGGCGCCAAGACCGTCGTGATCAAAGGCGGCCACCGCAAGGGACCCGCGACCGATCTTTTTTACGACGGGAAAAAGTTTCGCGAGTTCAGCGCCCCGCGCATGCGCACGCGGAACACGCATGGCACCGGCTGCACCTTCGCCGCGGCGATCGCGGCGAATCTAGCCAAGGGCGCGAAGCCGGAAGAAGCGGTCGGGCGCGCGAAGCGATACCTGACGCGCGCGATCGCGGAAAGCTATTCGATCGGCGCCGGCCACGGCCCGGTGAATCACTTCTACGAACTGAAAACCCGCTGACTAGACCGACAGCATTTCTGGGAAAAATAGACTCTCAAGCTCCGGCTTCTTGTCCGAAATCCCCTGCTGGATCTGGTAGGTGAAGAGCGTCTCCAGCGACTTCCGCGCGGGCCCGCGCTTCAGGCTGTATTCGAACGGCCCGCCCATCACTTTCCGTTCCCACGCAGCTTCTTCTTTTTGCTTTTCACCGCGGTAGCGGTCGGCAGCGGCTTCGGCGCGGTTGAAGGCATCGAGAATATCCCCGACCACGCCGGGATGGCGCGCGGCGACCTCCTCTTTGAGAACGAAAAGATGATTGATCGGAAAGACGGCGTTGCGGCGGAAGAAATCCTCCTCCGCGCGGCGGTGGTCGGGAAACATGCGGCGAAGCTTCGGATTCGTCGCGAGCGCGTCGTAAGGCTCCAGTGCCGCGTCGATCTCGCCGCGCTCGACCAATTCGATCGCGTGCTCGCGCGTGTGCGGCTCGGAAACGAGCCGGACGCGGATCTCCGGCGGCGGCGGCCTGAGCGATTCCTCGGCGATATCCGGCTCGGCGACGACCCACTCGACGCTCGCCGGCTTCACGCCGTATTCGTTCTGCAAAATGCCCTTGAGCCACACCGGCGTGGTCGCGTTGTAGCGGTGAACCGTGATCTTCTTGCCGGAAAGGCCGGACGGGTCTTTCAGCGGCGATGCGGCGGAGAAATACATGCAGCGGTGGCGGAATTTGCGCGAGAGGAACACCGGCAGCGCGCGCAGCTTCATGCCGCGCTGGCGCGCGAGGATGAAAGACGAGATCGAAAGCTCGCCGCCGTCGAACTCGCCGGCGATGATCTTCCGATGGCGCGTGCCGACGTTGTCGAAGCCCTCGGCGAATTGCGACTCGAGCTTGAGTTCGGCGTTTTTCACGCCGACCGAGCCGTCGAACAGCGCCTTCGTGTTAGCCGCCGGGTTGAACGCGAGATGCAGGGTGAATGCCGACATAAAAATGCCCCCTAGACGATGACTTTCGCGCCGCTCCGCTCCATTTCGTCGATGATATCGCGCGCGGCGCGCGCGGGTTCCTTCGCCTCCATGATCGGTCGGCCGACGACGATATAATCGACGCCAGCGCGCACCGCCTCCGTCGGCGTCATGACGCGCTTTTGATCGTCGTGGCTGGTTTTTTCCGGCCGGATGCCGGGCGTCACAATCATGAAGCTGCGGCCGCAAGCGGCGCGAATCTCGGCGACTTCGTGCGGCGCGGCGACGACGCCGTCCATTCCCGCCTCCTGGCTCAAGCGCGCGAGACGCACCACCTGATCGCCGACCTCGCCGGCGATGCCGAGCTGCTTGAGATCGCTCTCGTTCAAGCTCGTGAGCACGGTAACGGCGAGGAGAATCGGCCGCCGGAGCGACTCCTGCCGGCAGACGCGGTTCACCTCGCGCACGGTGAGCCGCATCATTTCAAGGCTGCCCGAAGCGTGCACGTTGAACATCTTGACGCCCAGGCGCGTCGCGGCGATCGCCGCTTTCGCGACCGTCGTCGGAATGTCGTGGAACTTGAGATCGAGAAAAACCTCGCCGCCGAGATCGTGGATAAGTTTCACCGCCTGCGGCCCGGCGTGGGTGAAAAGCTGCTTGCCGACCTTGAACATGCCGACCTGGCCGGCGAGAGTCTTGATTGCGGTTTTCGCGGCGGCGAGATCGTCGACATCGAGCGCGACGATCAGCCGCTCACGCATGGAGAGCGGCGGGCGCACCAGCTGGAGATTGGAGGGCATGGGAACCTCACGCCGCGGGGCCAAGCCCCGCCGCGATCGTGTCGCGTATTTTGTCGGCGGCCGGATCGATCGGAATTTCCTCGACCGAACCATCGCGCCGGCGCCGCATTTCGACGCAGCCCTTGTCGAGCCCTTTGGCGCCGATCGTAATGCGCAGCGGAATGCCGATCAAGTCCGCGTCCTTGAATTTGACACCCGGGCGCTCGTCGCGGTCGTCGAGCAGCACGTCGACGCCCCGCGCGCGGAGCTCTTCGTAGAGGCGGTCGGCGGCGGCGCGGATCCTCTCGTCGAGATAGTTGATCGGCAGCAGCAATACCTCGAAAGGCGCGATCGCGAACGGCCAGATGATGCCATTGGCGTCGTGATTTTGCTCGATCGCGGCGGCGAGGAGCCGCGACACGCCGATGCCGTAGCAGCCCATCTCGATCGGCTGCTCGCGCCCCTCGGGGTCGAGATAGGTCGCGCCCATCTTGGCGCTGTATTTCGTTCCTAGATAGAACACCTGCCCGACCTCGATGCCGCGGTGGATTTCGAGCTTTCCGTCGCAGCGCGGGCACGGGTCGCCCGCCACGGCCGCGCGTAAATCGACGAACGCCGAAGGCGTGAACTCGCGTTCCTGATCGACGTCGACGAAATGAGCGTCCGCCTCGTTCGCGCCGGTCACGGCCCCGCGCATCCCCTGGATCGCGTGATCGGCGATCGTGCGCAGCTTGAGCCCGATCGGTCCGAGGAAGCCGGTCGGCACGCGCGTTGCCCTTTCCACCTCGGCCTCGCTCGCCAGCGCCACCGCTTCGGCGCTGAGCGCGTCTTTCAGCTTCACTTCGTTGATCTCATGGTCGCCGCGGACCAAAACCGCGACGAGCTCGCCGTCCGCTTTATAGACCATCGTCTTGATGAAGCGCTCCGGCGGCAGCGTGAGAAATTCCGAGACCTCCGCGACGGTCTTCTTCCCCGGGGTCGCGACTTTTCTGTGCGCCGCCGCTGTCTCCTTGAGGTCGCGTCCGGAATGCGGCCGCGCCTTGATCTCGGCTTTCTGGACGTTGGCGGCGTAGTCGCAGCGGTCGCAGCTCGCGATCGCATCCTCGCCGGACTCCGCAAGGACCTGGAACTCGTGCGACAGGCTGCCGCCGATCGCGCCGGTGTCGGCCTCGACCGGACGGAACTTGAGGCCCATGCGCGTGAAGATGCGTCGGTACGTCTCGAACATGTTCTGGTATTCGCGCCGGCAGTCCTCCACCGTCGGATGGAAGCTGTAGGCGTCCTTCATAATGAACTCGCGCCCGCGCATGAGACCGAAGCGCGGACGCACCTCGTCGCGAAACTTGGTCTGGATCTGATAGAGATTGAACGGCAGCTCGCGGTACGAGCGCACGACGCGGCGGACGAGATCGGTGATCACCTCTTCGTGCGTCGGGCCGAGGCAGAAATCGCGCTCGTGGCGATCCTTGAAGCGGATGAGCTCCTTGCCGTAGACGTCCCACCGGCCGCTCTCCTGCCAGAGCTCGGCGGGCGAGGCGATCGGCAGCAGGAGTTCCTGCGCGCCGGCGCGGTCCATCTCCTGGCGCACAATCGTCTCAATTTTCTTTAACGATCGCAGCGCGAGCGGCAGGTAATCGTAAATACCTCGGGTAAGCTGGCGGATCATGCCGGCGCGGACAAGGAGCTTGTGGCTCACGACCTCGGCGTCGGCGGGGTCCTCTTTTAGAGTCGGAATGAGGGTTCGGGTCCAGCGCACGGTATGTTGAGGTCGGGCGGGGAGATCAGTCTTGAAGAGACGCCGCCGTCGCCGCCTCCTTCTCAGCCACGAGCTTTTCGACTTCTTCCATCAGCGCGTCGACGATCTGAACCTCGGGGACTTTGCGGATCACCTCGCCTTTTTTGAAGATGATGCCGATCCCCTTGCCGCCGGCGACGCCGAGCTCGGCGGCGCGCGCCTCGCCGGGCCCGTTCACCTCGCAGCCCATGACCGCGACGTGAATGTCTTTGTTCGAGTACGGCGCCATGCGCTCTTCGACTCTCTTTGCGAGCGCAATGAGGTCGACATCGGCGCGGCCGCACGAAGGGCAGGCGACGAAGGTCATTCCGTGCTTACGCAGCCCGAGCGCTTTCAAAATTTCCAGCCCGACGCGCACCTCCTCGACCGGGTCGGCGGAGAGCGAGACGCGGATCGTGTCGCCGATACCCTCGGCGAGCAGCGTGCCGATGCCGACGGCGGATTTGACCGTGCCGATCCCCGGCGTGCCCGCCTCGGTAACTCCCAGGTGAAGCGGGTAATCGACTTTTTGCGCCAGCATGCGGTACGCCTCGATCATCATGAGCGGGTCGGAGGCCTTGAGCGAGACTTTGATCTCCGGGTAGTTCAGGTCTTCGAGAATGTGGATGTGCCGGAGCGCGCTCTCGACCATGCCCTCGACACTCGGACCGCCGTATTTTTTTAGCAAGTCCTTCTCCAGCGAGCCGGCGTTGACGCCGATGCGGATAGGAATTTTTCGCTCAGCGGCGAGCTTGACCACCTCCTCGACGCACCAGCGCTCGCCGATGTTGCCGGGATTGAGCCTAAGCGCGTCCACGCCCTGCTGGAGCGCGATCAGAGCCAACTTGTAGTTGAAATGGATGTCGGCCACGAGCGGAATGCGGATGCGGCTCTTGATCTCGCCGAGCTTTTCCGCCGCCTCGCGTACCGGCACCGCGACGCGCACGATATCGCAGCCCGCCGCCTCTAGCGCCCAGATCTGGTCGCGAGTGGCGCGCACGTCGCGGGTATCCGTCTTGGTCATGGACTGGACGGTGATCGGTGCGTCGCCGCCGACCACGACCTTGCCAACCCGCACGGGCCGTGTTTTGCGCCGCTTTATCATGGAATCTATACTATAATGGAGCGCCGAAACGCGCGCAACGTCGCGCCCAGCGCTTAAGCCTCGAGCTCTTCGACATCGGCCGATTCCGAGTCGCTTTTCCGTAGCTCAGCGTCAGCGCGCTTGAAGCCCAGCCAGTTCCACTGATCCGGATAGCGCCGGATTATCGCCTCCAAATGCCGCGTAAATACAACGGTATTCGCTGCCACATCGCTTTCGAGGTCACCGGTCTGGATCAGCTCGATCTCGGGATCTATGTGGAGAGTCAGCCGGTCGGCGCCGTCGCGGGTAACGTACATCGGAACGACGGCCGCACGCGTACGCAGAGCGAGCGTTGCCGGGCCGCGCGGCGCGAGCGACGAGACGCCGAAAAAATCGACCGGCACGCCGCCCGATTTGAACTCATCGGCGATAACCAGCACGACATGATTCGCGCGCAACGCCCTGAGAATCCCCCGCGCCGCCTCGCGCCGCGGCTTGGCGGAAATCGTGCCGACCCCGACGCGGGCACGATAGCCGTCCATTAGATCGGCGAAGCGCCGGTCGCGCGGCTGCTTGACGATCGCCGTGAACGAATAACCCGCCGCCGCCAGACGAGGGCCTAGAATCGTAAAGTTCCCGACGTGGGCGCTCAGCGCGATGACCCCCTTGTTTTTGGCGAGCGCGGATCTGAGATGCTCCTCGCCCTCGATCGCCACGGCCGCGACTATCCGGTCCTTCGGCGCGTCCATCAAACGCATGGTTTCGAGAACACACTGCGCGAAATTTCTCCATGCCCGGCGAACCACCGCCATGCGCTCCTTGCGCGAGGGCAGCTCCGGCCCCATGGCGAGCGCGATGTTTCTTTCCATGCGGTCGGGATAACGCCGCAGCACGCCCAACGTCGCCCTGCTCACCGCCGCCGTCAGCGCCGAGAGCGCTCCTGCCGGTAGCCGGGGCAAAAGCGCGACAAAGCCGCGCAGGGAGTATTCGCCCATACGGTACCGCAGCCCATCGAAGGCGACCGTAACCGGTCCGCGCTTCGGCGGCTTGCTCAGCCTTCTAAGCTTCTTTTCTCTCGGCGAGGGCATTTGCTGGAGGGAAGTTTTTTATACACTTATTTCCGCCGGCCCGGCAAGAAGAAGAAACAAAAAAGGCGGCGGGCACTTCGGCCCAGCCGCCTTTTTCGCGCGCGTGGTAAGCTCAGTCGCCCGCGGCTTTCAGCAGGCGCTCTTCCGCATCGCGCCGCTGGCGGGTTTCTTTGACCGCTTTACGCCGGTCCAAATCGTGGACTTTCGTCTTCGGCTGCTTATCCAGCGCCGCGCGCTTCCAGCGGACCAGGCCGTCGCGCATGTAGGCCGGATTGATCCCGAGAGACTCGCAGATGTTGTCGAAGGAAAACAGCCACTCGAAGTCTTCTTTCATAATCCACGTCTCGGCGTCGCGGAAAAGCTCGACTCCGCGCTCGTCCTGCGCCAGGACATATTTCTGATAGCATGACACGGCGTCTTCGAGCACGGCCAGCATCAAATGTGTCTCCGGCGCCAGATGCAAGTTCCGGCGATAGTTTTCCAAATATTGATTGGGCATGAGCGTGTCGGGTTGAAACAACGACGCCACGCGCTCGTCCAAGTTATATGCGTTTGGATTTGCCATAATTCACCTCCCTATCGGGTGAGGCCTGGTGGCTCTATTGACGTTCGCAGAACGCCGGTTATTCACGCCGCACCCGATGGAGAGAAGTAATTTAACCACGATTTTCCGGTCGGCCAGTCCCCGAATGGAGGTCCGAAAGCAGGAAATCAGCCGGACATATGCCCGGCCATGGCGTAACGAAGAACTGGAATTATCCCGCCAAAGTCTTGGCGGAGTCCTGTTTTCCGAGTTTTCCTAAGGAAGAAAGGCCGCTTAAGCGTTGGACGATCGAAGGCACTTTTTGGTTGACAAAATCGACCTCTTCGCCGGTCGTATAGCGGCTGAGGCTAAACCTGACCGCCCCCTGAACCCAATCGGGGGGCACGCCCATCGCCCGGAGCACGTGCGACGGTTCTGAAGAGCCGGCGGTGCAGGCCGAGCCGGTCGAGGCGCAGATGCCTTCTTGATCGAGCAGCACCAAAATCGCCTCGCCTTCGATGAATTTGAAGCTCACGTTCAGCGTATTGTCGAGACGCTTATCGCGCGCGCCGTTCACCCGGCTGCTGGGGCACGACTCCAGCAGCAACCGCTCCAGCCGATCTCTCAGCGCCTGGACGCGCGGCTTATCTTCGCCCATCGTCTGCAAAACCAGCTCGGCCGCCTTGCCCATGCCGACGATCCCGGCGACGTTTTCGGTCCCGGCGCGCCGGCCGCGCTCCTGGTGGCCGCCGATCAGGAACGGGTGGAACGTGACGCCGCGCTTGACGTACAGCGCCCCGACGCCTTTCGGGCCGTGGAACTTGTGCGCGGATATCGTCAGGAGATCGACCGGCAGCTTCTTTAATCCCAGGGCTACCTTTCCCGCCGCCTGGACAGCGTCGACGTGAAAGGGAATCCCTTTGGCCTTAACCATGTCGGCGATCTCGGCGATCGGAAAAACCACACCGGTCTCGTTGTTCGCCCACATGATCGAGACGAGCGCCGTGTCATCGGTCAGCGACGCCTTCAGCTCGTCGAGATCGAGCATGCCGTCGCCGTCCACGCCGAGCCAGGTCACGCGATAGCCTTTTTTCTCCAGGTGCTGGCAGAGGCCCATGACCGCCGGATGCTCAACGCGCGTCGTGACGATGTGGCGCTTTTCGGGACGCGCGTCCAACACGGATCGAATCGCGGCGTTGTCGCCCTCGGTGCCGCAGCTCGTGAAGACGATCTCGACCGGATCGGCGGCGCCGAGCAGCGTCGCGACCTGCGCGCGCGCCTCCTGGAGCTTGCGCCCGACGTCGCTGCCGAACCGGTGGATGCTCGACGGATTGCCGTAAAGCTCCGTCAGATAGGGCTCCATCGCGGCAAAAACCTCGGGCGCGACACGCGTCGTCGCGTTGTTGTCGAAATAAACGACCGGGTTCATGGGCTATCCGACACTGCCCTCGAGATTGACGCCCAAAAGTTTCTGCGCCTCGACCGCGAACTCCATCGGCAGCTCGCGAAAGACCTGCTTGCAAAAGCCGCTCACGATCATCGTCACGGCGTCCTCGCTGGAAATGCCGCGCTGCCGCGCGTAGAAGAGCTGGTCCTCGCTGATCTTCGATGTCGACGCCTCGTGCTCGACTTTGGACGTCGCGTTCATGACTTCCTGGTAGGGAAACGTATGGGCGCCGCACTGGTCGCCGATCAGCAGCGAATCGCACTGCGAATAGTTCCGCGACCCCGTGGCGCCCTTCATGATCTTCACCAGGCCGCGGTAGGTGTTCTGCCCGTGGCCGGCCGATATGCCTTTCGAGATGATCGTGCTCTTGGTGTTTTTGCCCATGTGGATCATCTTCGTGCCGGTGTCCGCCTGCTGGTAATTGTTCGTGAGCGCGACGGAATAAAACTCGCCGACCGAATTGTCGCCCTGCAAAATGCAGCTCGGATACTTCCAGGTGATCGCCGAGCCGGTCTCGACCTGCGTCCACGAGATCTTAGAGTTCACGCCGGCGCACTTGCCGCGCTTGGTGACGAAGTTGTAAATCCCGCCCTTGCCCTCTTTGTCGCCGGGATACCAGTTTTGCACGGTGGAGTATTTGATCTGCGCGTTGTCGTGCGCGATCAGCTCGACGACCGCGGCGTGGAGCTGGTTCTCGTCGCGCATCGGCGCCGTGCAGCCTTCGAGATAGCTCACGTAGCTCTTCTCGTCGGCGATGATCAGCGTGCGCTCGAACTGCCCGGTCTCAGCGGCATTGATGCGAAAATAGGTCGAGAGCTCCATCGGGCAGCGCACGCCTTTGGGAATGTAGCAAAACGATCCGTCGCTGAAGACCGCGGAATTTAGCGCGGCGAAAAAGTTGTCGGTGTAGGGCACGACCGAGCCGAGGTACTTGCGCACCAGTTCCGGATGATTGTGCACCGCCTCGGAGAACGAGCAGAAAATGATGCCCATCTCGCCGAGCTTCTCCTTGAACGTCGTCGCGACCGAAACGCTGTCGAAAACCGCGTCGACGGCGACGCCGGCCAGCCGCTCGCGCTCGCGCAGCGGGATGCCGAGCTTCTCGTAGGTCTCTAAAAGCTCGGGGTCGACCTCTTCGAGGCTCTTGGGCTTCGTCTTCGACTTCGGCGCCGAATAGTAAACGATCTTCTGGTAGTCGATCGGCGGATAATGAATGTTCGCCCACTTGGGCTCCGCCTGGGACTTCTCCAGCTTCTCCCAATGGCGATACGCCTTGAGGCGCCAATCGAGCAGCCACTCCGGCTCGGTCTTCTTCGCCGAGATCGTCCGGATGATCTCTTCGCTAAGACCCGGCGGTATCGACTCGGACTCGATGTCGCTGACGAAGCCGTACTTGTACTCGCGGTCGGCGAGAATCTCTGCGCTGTTCGCTGGCTTAGCCATTATCTCCGCCTTAAACCGAGAACGAAGTTCCGCACCCGCAGGCGCGCTTAACGTTCGGGTTTTGGAACACGAACCCCGATTGCATCAGCTCTTCTTTGTAGTCGAGCTCGGTGCCGTTCAAATAAAGCAGGCTCTTCATGTCAACGAGAATCTTCGCGCCGTCCTTCTCGAAAACCTTGTCGCCGGGACGCGCCGCGTCGAGATCCATTTTATACTGCAAGCCCGAGCAGCCGCCGCCGACGACTTTGAGCCGCAGCCCTTCTTTTTGTTTTTGCTCGTCTGCCGCGAGGAGCTGCTTGATCTTGGCGGCGGCGTTTTCCGTTATGCTGACCCCAACCATAGTTCCTCCAAATCTATATCTATGAGACCGTCTCGGTGCCTGCCGCCGCTGCTCTGCGCGCCGCCGCGTACAGCGGCGAAAGCTTGCGCAGCCGCGTCACTTCCTCGGCGACCCGATCGACCGTATAATCGATCTCCTCCTCGGTGTTGAAGCGTCCGAGACCGAACCGGATCGATGCGTGAATCAGATCCTCGTGCAGGCCGAGCGCGCGCAGCACATGCGAGGGCTCCAGGCTCGCCGTCGTGCACGCCGAGCCGGTCGAGAGCGCAATGTCTTTGAGCGCCATCATGAGCGACTCGCCCTCGATGTAGGCGAAGCTCAAATTCATGTTGCCCGGCAAACGCTCCGGCGCGCCGTTCACGTAAACCTCCTCGAGCTGGCGGAGCAAACCCTCCTTGAGCCGTTCCCGCAAACACGTAAGCCGCTCGCCTTCTTGCGCCGTCTCGGCGCGCGCGATCTCGCACGCTTTGCCGAAGCCGACGATCGCCGGCACGTTCAGCGTGCCGGACCGTAGCCCGCGCTCGTGGCCGCCGCCGTCGATGATCGGCTTGAGGTTCACTTTCGGTCCCTTCGAGCGGACGTAAAGCGCGCCGACGCCTTTGGGGCCGTACATCTTGTGCGCCGATATCGAAAGCATATCGATGCCCATCTCCTCAACGTCGAGCGGGATTTTGCCGACCCCCTGCGCCGCGTCGGAATGAAAAACGATATTCCGCTTCTTCGCGATGCGGCCGATCTCTTTGAGCGGATGCAGCGTCCCGATCTCGTTGTTCGCCGCCATGAGCGAGATGAGAATCGTCTTCTCCGTGAGGGCCGCTTCCAGCCGTTCGAGATTCAACCGACCCGCGCGATCGACCGGCAGATAGGTAACCTTGAAGCCGCGCCGCTCCATCGCCTTACAGCTGTCGAGCACCGCGCGGTGCTCGGTCGCGCAGGTCACGATGTGATCGCCACGCTCCCGATAAGCTTCGGCGGCGCCTTTTATCGCGAGGTTATTGGACTCGGTCGCGCCGCTCGTGAAGACGATCTCACGCGCTGATGCGCGGATCAGCCCCGCGATGTTCGCCCGTGCCTGATCGACCGCCGCCTCGGCCTCCCAGCCGAACGCGTGATTACGGCTCGCCGCGTTGCCGAATTTCTCATTGAAGTACGGCAACATGGCTTCCAGAACCCGCGGATCGACCGGGGTGGTAGAATGATTATCTAAGTAAATCGGCAGCTTAAGCATCGTAGACCTTGTAGGTCTTATTTAACTATATCCAAGGCCCTTTTTATTATCAAGTAGGGTTAAGTTAATGACTCTTGAGGGATTTTCCAGCGCTCCCCGCAGATTTCAGGACGGCGTTTAAGTATCTGCCGGTATACGAATTTTCGGCCGCGGCGACTTGCTCCGGCGTGCCGTAGGCCAGGACCTCACCGCCGGCAGCTCCGCCCTCGGGACCTAAATCGAGCACGAAGTCTGCGGCTTTGATCATGTCCAGATTGTGCTCGATGACCAGGACGGTGTTGCCGGCATCCGCCAGACGGTTCAGTACATCCAGCAGCTTTCTGATATCGTCAAAATGCAGTCCGGTCGTCGGCTCGTCGAGGATATAGAGCGTCGACCCCGTCGACCGCTTGCTCAGCTCACGCGCGAGCTTGATGCGCTGCGCCTCGCCGCCCGAGAGGGTCGTCGCCGGTTGGCCGAGGCGCACGTAGCCCATGCCGACGTCGCGCAGCGTCTCCAGCCTGCGGCGAATCGCAGGAAAGCTGCTCAAGAATTCCAGCGCTTCGTTGACCGTAAGATCGAGAACGTCGGCGATGTTCCTGCCCTTGTATAAAATCTCCAGCGTCTCTCGATTGTAGCGTCTCCCGCGGCAGATCGCGCACGGAACATACACGTCGGGCAGGAAATGCATCTCGATGCGCACCATGCCCTCACCCTGACACGCCTCGCAGCGCCCGCCTTTGGCGTTGAACGAGAAGCGGCCGGGGCCGAAGCCGCGCATGCGCGCCTCGGGAAGCTGGGCGAAGAGATCGCGGATGTGCGGGAACAGATCGGTATAGGTCGCGGGGTTCGAGCGCGGCGTGCGGCCGATCGGATTCTGATCGATACTGACGATGCTGTCGAAAAATTGGCCTCCCGAAAGCTGATCGTAGGGCCCGGGCTCAAGTTCCGCTCCGTGCAGCGCGCGCGCGAGGGCGCGATAGATCGTATCGATCACGAGGCTGCTCTTGCCCGAGCCCGAGACGCCGGTCACGCAGGTGAGCGTTCCGAGGGGAATTTCGACATCGATGTTTTTCAAATTATGCGCCCGCGCGCCTTCGATCGTGAGCCGCCGGCTGTCGCCACTTCTCCTCCGCTCGGGAATCGGTATCTCCAAGTCCCCGGAGAGATACCGTCCCGTGAGCGACGCGGCGTTGGCGGCGATCTCCTTCGGCGTTCCTTGCGCCACGACCTCGCCGCCGTCGACCCCGGCGCCCGGGCCCATGTCGATCACGTGGTCGGCCGCGACGATCGCCTCGCGGTCGTGCTCGACGACGACGACCGAGTTGCCGCTTTGCCGCAATTCGCGGAGCAGCGCGAGCAGCCGCTCGTTGTCGCGCGGATGCAGGCCGACGCTCGGCTCGTCCAGCACGTAAAGCACGCCGACGAGTCCAGAACCGATCTCCGTCGCCAAGCGCACGCGCTGACTCTCGCCGCCGGAAAGCGTGGCGGCGGCACGGTCGAGGCTCAGATAGTCGAGGCCGACGCGCACGAGAAATTTCAAGCGGTCGGCGATCTCGCGCAGGATGCGCTCGGCGATGGCGCGTTCGCGCGAAGAGAGGTCGAGTTCGGAGAAGAAAGCGAGCGCGGCGCTGATCGGCTTCGCGGAAACCTCCGCGATGTTTTTCCCGTCGATCAAGATGTAAAGCGCCTCTTTGCGCAGACGCGCGCCTTTGCAAACTTGACAAAGAGACGCATAGTTTTCTTCGCTTTCTTCTTCTTCGTTTTGGCCTTTTTTCTTATCGTCGATGAGCCGGCCGAGGCCGCCGCATGTCGGACAGGCCCCCTCCGGGCTGTTGAAGGAAAAAAGCTGCGGCGTGATCTCGGGGTAAGAAATGCCGCACTTGAGACAAACCGATTTTCGGCTGAAGACGAGATCTTCATGCTTGCCATCGGGATAAACAACCGCCGCCTTGACGACTTCCTTGCCGTAGCGCGAGGCGATCTCAAGCGAATCGGCGAGGCGTTTCTCGATACCCGGCCGCACGGCGAGCCGGTCGACGACCAGCTCGACGCTCGCGGCCTTCTTCTTCGGCGCGGCCTCCTCCAGGTCGTGGATTTCGCCGTCGATGCGGACACGGGCGAATCCCGCGCGCGCGAGCCGGTCGAGCCCGGCCTTGAGATCGGTCGGCGCCACCGTGACCGGCGCGAGCACGAGCAACTGGCTCTGCGCCGGCAGCGCCATCAGGCGGTCGACGATCTGCTCGATCGTGAGCGCGGAGATTTCCGCGCCGCATTGCCAGCAATGCGGCCTGCCGACGCGCGCGTAGAGAAGCCTGAGAAAATCGTAGATCTCGGTCAGCGTGCCGACGGTCGAGCGCGGGCTGCGGCTCGCGCCCTTCTGCTCGATCGCGATTGCGGGCGAGAGCCCTTCGATCGCGTCCACATCGGGTCGCTCCATCCGCTCAAGGAATTGCCGCGCGTAAGCCGACAGCGATTCGACGTAGCGCCGCTGGCTTTCGGCGTAGATCGTGTTGAATGCGAGCGAGGATTTTCCCGAGCCGGAAACGCCCGTGATGACGACCAGGCGGTCGCGGGGAATTTCGAGGTCGATGTTTTTTAGATTGTGCTGGCGCGCGCCGCGGATGACGATCTTGCCGGCCATCTAGGTGCGCTGGAGGTCGCGCAGCGTCGATTCGACGATGCCGCGATACTCCTTGAGCTTCGCTTCGCTGGATGCCTCGAAGCGGAGCACGAGCGCCGGCTGCGTATTCGACGCTCGAATGAGCCCCCAGCCTTCCGGGAACTTTACGCGCACGCCGTCGACGTCGATGACGGGGTAACGGCTCCGAAAATACTCGGTCGCCTTCTCCGCGATCCTGAACTTCACATCGTCGGGACAATCGACGCGGATCTCCGGCGTCGAGACGCTCTTCGGCACGTCGGAAAGGAGCTGCGAGAGCGGCTTGTTCGAGCGCGCGAGCAATTCCACCAGGCGGAGCGATGCATAAATCGCGTCGTCGTAACCGAAGTAGCGGTCGGCAAAAAACATGTGGCCGCTCATCTCGCCCGCGAGGACCGCTTTGGTCTCCTTCATCTTCGCCTTGAGCAGCGAGTGGCCCGCCTTCCACATGATCGGCTTGCCGCCCTGTTTTTCGATGTCGTCGTACAGGCGCTGCGAGCATTTCACCTCGGAGATGATCGTCGCGCCGGGCTTTTGCTTCAAGATATCGCGCGCGAAGAGGATCAAAAGCTCGTCGCCCCAGAGAATGCCGCCCTTCTCGTCGACGGCGCCGATGCGGTCTGCGTCCCCGTCGTAGGCGATGCCGACATCGGCCTTTTCCTTCTCAACCTTCTCGATCAGCAGCTTTAGATTTTCGGGGACGGTGGGATCGGGGTGGTGGACCGGAAACGAGCCGTCCATTTCGCAGGCGATCTCCCAGACTTCGCAGCCCAGACTGCGGAAGACGGGCGGCGCGACCGGTCCAGCGACGCCGCTGCCGGCGTCGAGGACGACTTTCAGCGGGCGCGCGAGCGACGGCACGTCGCGCCGGAGATGCTCGTGATAAGGCGGAATGATCGCGTAGCTCTCGCGCTTGCCGCCGGGATTTTCCTTGAACTCCTTGCGCTCCATACGCTCGCGCAGGTTCTGGATCTGCGCGCCGTAGAGCGTATCTTTGCCCATGCAGACTTTGAAGCCGTTGTACTCGGCGGGGTTGTGGCTCGCGGTGACCATCACGCCGCCGTCGACGTCGAGATGAAAGAGCGAGAAGTAGAGCAGCGGCGTCGGGCAGACGCCGATATCGTAGACGCAAAGGCCGGTGGAGAAGAGTCCCTTGATCACAGCTTCGGCGTACGGATCGGAGGTCGCGCGGCAGTCGCGGCCGACGGTAACGCGCCGGCCGCCCTTGGCGTAAATCGCCGTGCCGTGGACTTTGCCCAAGAGGTGCGCGAAATCGGCGTCGAAATCCTTCTCCGCCAGCCCGCGTATGTCGTATTCGCGAAAGATCGCCGGGTTCATCATCTCCTCCGCCGTTTTGCCGCACGCGCGAGACGCGCCGCGAGCAGGATCGCTTCTTTCATGCTCGTTGCGTCGGCTTTATTTTTGCCGGCGATGTCGTACGCCGTGCCGTGGTCCACAGAAGTCCTAACGAACGGAAGGCCCAACGTCAATGCCACGCCGCCGATAAAATGATGAAGTTTCAGCGGAATCAGCCCCTGATCGTGAAACATGCAGACGACCGCATCGTAATCGCCCTGCGCGGCCAGATAAAACAGGCTATCCGCGGGAAACGGACCGAACGCCGCGACACCGCGACGCTTGGCGTCCATCACCGCGGGCAGAATAATTTTTTTTTCCTCGCGGCCGAAGATTTCCTCCTCGCCCGCGTGCGGGTTCAGCGCCGCGACCGCGATGCGCGGCCGGGGGCGGGCGAAATGGCGCCTGAGGGCGCGATCGGTCAGCTCGAGCGTGGCGGCGATTTTTTTTCGCGTCAGCGCCCCGGCCACGCGCATCAAGGGAAGATGCACCGTCACGAGGACGACTTTCAGCCTGCCGCCGAGCAGCATCATGCGGCTCTCCGACACTCCGGCGATCTCGGTGAGCAGCTCGGTATGGCCGGGGTAACGGTGCCCGGCCATGTGAAGAACCTTCTTATTAAGCGGCGCGGTCGCGATCGCGTCGACCGATCCTGCGAGCGCGGCGCGCGCCGCCTCGGTGACGTAGCGATAGACCGCCGCCCCGCAGGCGCGCGCAGGCACGCCGGGGCGCGCTTGCGCAGGCGAAAGCGCCGATAGAGAGCGGACGGGCACGCCCTCCGGCCAAGACAGCCCCGGCTCCCACGGGACCAGAGGTACGCGCGAATGGATTTTTTTCTGCGTGCGCGCGAGCACGCCGAGGTCGCCGAAGATCACAGGCCGGCACGCGCGGCGGACGGCCGGGCGCGCCAACGCCTTTAGGACGACCTCCGGGCCGACGCCGGCGGGATCGCCCATCGTCACGGCGACGACGGGTTTATCGGTTTGACGCGTTGGCATTAAAATCGCTAGAGTCGCGCGCGGCCGCGCGCAAACCTCGGGGTAACGGCCGCGGCTACTTCGAGAATGGATTCAAACGGCTCCAGAAGCCGCGCGACTCCTGGGGCTTTTCAGCCGGGGCGTTGGGGTTTTCGACCGGCGCCAAAACTTCGTCGACGGTGTCCGGATCGTCCGAAGATTCGGAGCGGAAGAGCGGCGTGCCGAAAAGGCTGATGACATTCTGGCCCGAGACGCGGCTGGGCTTGCCGCTGTCGTCAACATCCTCGGTCGGCGTCTTTTTAAATGGATTCAGGAAATCATACCAGTTCGATTCTTCCGTCCGCCGGCCGGAAGCAACGAGCGTATCCATGGTGCCTTCCTTCGTGTCCTCCGGACGGAAGACGACGCCCGCAATCTTAACGTCGACTCGATGCTTCCGGCGCAAGTCGCTTCTCAGCCACTTCTTGAAACGCTCGTCCATCGCTTTGCCGAGGACTTCCTCGCGGACTTTGTCCTTGACATCGGCGAACGCGAGCTGTTTTCCGCCTTCGCGCGCCTCGAGCTTGATGAGATGAACCCCAGCGCTGGTCCGCACCGGCTCGCTCACCTCGCCTATGTTGAGCTTGCCGAACGCCGCCTGGTCGATTTCTTTCAGTAAAGTTCCCTTCGTGACCCAGCCGATGTCGCCCCCTTCCGCGGCGCCGGCGCCTTCGGAATAGGTCTCCGCCAGCTTGGCGAAATCTTCTCCGGCCAAGATCCGACGCCGAATCTCGGCGGCCTTGTCCGCGACGGCTTTTTCCTTGGCTTTATCGGCGCCTTCGGGAATCGTGAACAGGATGTGGCGCAAGCGCACTTTCTGTTCGGAGACGTATTTCTTCTGATTCAGATTATAATACCGCTCGACGTCGTCGGCGGTGATGTTGACGCGCTTTCTCACCTGCGCGTCGATGATCTCGCTCTTCTCGATCTCGGCGCGAATCGAGGCGCGATATTTCTCCCACGTGACGCCTTCCGAGGCGAGCGCCTTTTTGAGCTGTGGTTCGTCGATGCGGTTTTTCTCTTTGACTTCGTTGATATAGTTGTCGATGTCCTCGTCCCCGACTTTGATGCCCGCCTGTTTGACTTCAGCGGCGAGCATCTTATCCGTGATAAACTGCTCGACGACCTCCTGATCCTCTTTGCCCAGCTCGTTTAGATCTCCGGTGGGAAACTCGCGGTTCATCTGGCGCTTGGCGTAGAGCTTGAAGTCCCTGAGCGTGAAAGGTTCCCCGTCGATGACGACGAGGACCTGCTCGACCACACCGGCGCGGACGAAGCTGATAAAGGGGCCGAAAGCTGCCAGGAAGAGAACCAAAAGCGCGCAGGAAAACCGTCGCTTCAGCATAAAGCACTCACACCTTCGGAGATTCTGATCGAAGACTTGACTAGCTATCACAGCGGTCCTCGAAAAGGAAGCATGTTCTAGCCTACTCTTCCCTGTCGGCGCTACGTTTGGCGAGATAAAAGATCAACGCGACGATAAGAATCATTACGATAGGCGGCAAAACTGCGGCCATAAGACGCTTTCCCCCTTGTTCGTGGCAGGCCCTTATTCTGCCATTCGGCGGCGAAGCGGTCAACTGGAAACAGCGCGTAGACGCGCCTTCGGCTCCCTGGTATAGAACACGCATGAGATACCTCCGGCTGGCGGCCGTCGTTCTCGCATTGACGATGGTCGCGCCGGCACCGCTGGTCGCCGCGCAGGATGAACTCCACCTGGTCGGATGGTTTCTCGTCGCCACGCCCACGATGGGCGATCCGCGCTTTAAAGAGACTGTCGTTTATATGATCGGACACGGCCGCGACGGCGCGCTGGGGCTCGTCATCAATCGACCGGTCGCAGAAGGCCCGCTCTCGGACCTCTTGAAGGGACTGGGGCGCGACGCGGGACCGGCGAAAGGCAATGTCACGGTTCATTACGGCGGCCCTGTCGAGGTCGAGAAGCTTTTCATCCTGCACAGCAACGATTACGCCGGGCAAAATACCCGCTTTGTCGGCAACGGACTCGGCGTCACGTCGGACACCGACATCCTGCGCACGATCGCCGCCGGCAAGGGACCGCGGCAAAAGCTTTTCATCTTCGGCTACTCAGGGTGGGGACCGGGACAGCTCGAGGCGGAGATCGAATCCGGCGCGTGGTTCGCGATTCCCGCCGAGACGTCGCTCATTTTCAACGGCGAGCCCGACAAAATCTGGGAGCGCGCTCTCGCCAAGCGTAAAGTGAAGGCGTGAAGTTAGACTCCCGCGGCGTCTGAAGCGAGCGCGCCGCGCGCCTTTTCGCCGGGCAGCTGAATCGACTGCAAAAACGCGATGGCTTCGGGGATGACTTGATCCCATGCCTCGCTCTTCGGTGTGAAAGACAACCTTCCTTCGGGCGACAGTCGCAGATTGCCGCCGTTTTGGCCGACGAGCGCGACGAGGCGCTCCACGTTGACCGGCGAGTCGCGATGAAAGAGCAGCGAAACGCGCCCGTCGTTATAGCTGATCTGCTCGACGAGGTATTCCTTTAAAATCCTGCGCAGGTCCATCACGCGAAAGAGATTCTCCACCACTTCGGGAAAGGCGCCGAAGCGATCGCGCATCTCCTCTTTGATCTCACCTAGCTCCGGCTCGTCGCGCAGGCTCGCGAGCCGCTTGTAAAACAGCAGCCGCTGATTGGCGTCAGGGACGTAATCATCGGGAAAATACGCCGGGATGCCGAGGCGGATCTCGGGCTCGACGTCGGGCCGCACTGGCTGGCCCTTCAGCTCGCTCACCGCTTTCTGCATCATCTCCGTGTAAAGCTCGAAGCCGACGGCGGCGATCTGCCCGGATTGCTCGCGGCCGAGGAGGTTGCCCGCGCCGCGGATCTCCAGATCCTCGACCGCGAGCTTGAAGCCGCCGCCCAGCTCGTCGACCTGCTGCAGCGCGCGCAAGCGCCGCTCGGCGTCGCGCGTGATGAGGGTTTCCCCGGGAATCATGAGATAAGCGTAGGCGCGGCGCGCCGAGCGCCCGACGCGGCCGCGCAGCTGATAAAGCTGCGCGAGGCCGAAGCGGTCGGCGCGATTGATGATGATCGTGTTGGCGTTGGGGAAGTCGAGCCCCGATTCGATGATCGCCGAGCACACCAAGACCTGCGCGCGGCCCTCGGCGAAGTCCGTCATCGCTTTTTCCAGCTCACGCGGCTGCATCTGGCCGTGCCCCAGCTCGACCTTCGCCTCGGGCACGAGCTCGGCGATCCTCCGCGCCATGCGCTCGATCGTCTCGACGCGGTTGTGCAGAAAGAAGACCTGGCCGCCGCGCTCGATTTCGCGTAGCACCGCCTCGCGGATGACGCCTTCGTCGTAGCGGCTGACCGAGGTGCGCACGGCGAGACGGTCCAGCGGCGGCGTCTCGATGACGCTCAAATCGCGGATGCCGACGAGCGCCATGTGGAGCGTGCGCGGGATCGGCGTCGCCGTGAGGCTCATGACGTGCGCGGTCGCACGGAGCTTCCTGAGCCGCTCCTTCTGCGCGACGCCGAAGCGGTGCTCCTCGTCGATGACGACGAGGCCGAGATCGCGGAAGATGATGTCTTTCTGCAGCAGGCGGTGCGTCCCGATGACGATATCGACGACGCCCTTGGTGATGTCCTGGGCCACCTGGCGATTTTCCTTCGACGTGCTGAAACGCGACAGCGTCTCGATCCTGACCGGATAGTTGCGAAAGCGGCGGCGAAACGTCTCCAGATGCTGCTCGACGAGAATCGTCGTCGGCGCAAGCACGGCGACCTGTTTGCCGCTCATTACGGCGACGAACGCCGCGCGCAGCGCGACCTCGGTCTTGCCGTAGCCGACGTCGCCGCAGATCAGCCGGTCCATCGGCTTTCTCGCGCTCAAATCTTTGAGCGCATCCTGAATCGCCTTTTCCTGGTCCGGCGTCTCTTCGAACTCGAACGACGCTTCGAACTCCTGATAGACATGCTCGGGTGGCGCGAGCGCCTGCCCTTCGTGCACTTCGCGCGCGGCGTAGATTTGCACCAGCTCGTGCGCCATCTCCATGACCGATTTGCGTGTCTTCGCCTTGACCTTCTCCCAGGTCACGCCGCCGAGTTTGTCGAGCGCCGGCCGCGCCTCCTCGCCGCCGATATATTTCTGCACCAGGTTGATGCGGTCGACCGGCAGGTAGAGTCGATCGCCGCCCTCGTATTCGAGGTGGAGATACTCGCCTTCGGTGCCGGCGACCTTGAGGAACTTTAGGCCGCGGTAGATGCCGATGCCGTGGTCGAGATGAACGATCGTATCGTCCTGCTTGAGCTCGCTGAGGCTCGTGATGAAATGGCCGGCGGCGCTGCGCTTCGCGCCGACGGTCTGGACCTTACGCGTGCCGAAAATCTCATCCGCGGTAACGACGTTGAGCCGTTCGTCGGGCAGGCGAAAGCCCTGCGTGAGATTGCCGACGAGAATCGCCTGCGTCGGCTTCTCGCTTTCCAGCGGGAAGCCGCCGCGCGGCGTTGCGAAGTGGAGTTCGTAATGCGCGAGCAGTTCTTTCAGCCGGTTCGCCTCGCTGCGCGTCGGCGCCACGACGTAAATGCTTTCGCCCTGCCATTGCTTGAAGCGCGCGGCGATCGGCGCGAACGACGGCTCCTTCTGCGCCGCAGCGGTCTCGCCGTGAAGGTCGGAATTGTCGTACGAGCGAACGACGATCGTATCCGCCGCGGCGCCCGGCGCGGGCTCGGTCTCCAGCGCCTCGCTCGCGATGCGCGGAAAGCGCCCGAGCTCGCGGTTCCATTCGCTGGCTTTGAGGTAGAGGCTTTCGGGCGGCGGCGCGATGCGCCGCTGCTCTTCGGCCCGCGCGGCCATCTCGCCCACGAGATGCTCGAAGCGCTCGGCCTCGGCCTTGACGTGGCCGGGCTCGTCGATCCAGAGGAGCGAGCTCGGCGGCAGATAGTCGAACGCCGTCGCCAGCGCCGGATAAAAATAGGGCACGAGGAATTCCATGCCGGCGAACGGAATGCCTTCGCGCAGCGCCTCCAGCATCGGATTTTTTTCTTTCCGCCCGAGATCCAGATCGGCGGCGCGCTTGTCGATCTCCCGTGCGACCGCCTCGATGTC
>DATDFN010000223.1:0-13785 GCA_036522615.1 Binatia bacterium
CGGCGGCCCGCCGCGCAGCCCGGCGCCGGAGGCGATGTTAACAATTGAACCGCCCTCCTGAGTGTAAAGTTTTTGGAGTGTCGCGTGGCAGGCGTAATAGACGGCGTTGAGATGGACTTCGATGAGCGCGTCCCAGCTCTCGGGCGATGTCTCCGTGAACGGCCCATCCTTCGCGCCGGGAATGTAGCGCAGCCCGCCCGCCGCAGTGACGAGGCCGTCGAGACCGATGGTCGCGGCAGATTTTTCAATCGCCGCGTGAACGGCGTCGAAATCTGTAACGTTCAGAGCGAATGTTCCTGCGACCGCTGCGCCGATATCCGCCGCGACGCGCTTCAGCTCGTCGCAGTCGATATCCGCGAGGACGACGCGCCAGCCGTCGCGCGCGAGCGCGCGCGCCGAGGCGCTGCCGATCGCGCCGGCGCCGCCGGTGATGAACGCCGTCGGCATGACGCGCTCAGTAGTCTCCCATCGGTCTGTATTCGGGCGGATTATGGGTGCGCTCGATGCAGTATTCCGCGATATCGCGGCGATGCGTGAACCAGACGATTTCCTCGAACTCCTTCAGGTAGCGGATCATCTTCTCGAAGGCGAAGGCCATGTACGGTCGCCCGCCGAGCTCGGCGTGGACCAACGCGTCGATGCGGCCGGGACGGCCGCGCTGCGCCTCCTCGCGCACGAAGTCGAACGCGGCCTTGAAACCCTCGAAGGCGATCTCGCCGTTCGACTGGCCGCCGCCCCACGCGCGCCAGTCGTTGAAATACCAGTGCTTGGGAATGATCGTGATCGGCTTACCCGCCGCTTTGACGACGTACGGCAGATCGTCATCGCACTGGTCGCCGCACCAGGTGTAGCCTTCTTCGGCGAGGATGCCGAGCGTCTCCGGTGTGTGCAGGCCGCCGGGGCCGACCCAGCCGACCGGCTGCGCGCCGGTGACTTCTTTGATGATGCGATTGCATTCGCGGATTTCCGCCCGCTGCTGCTCGACACTCAGGTCGGTCATGACGATGTCGTTGGTCGTGCCGTGGCCGGCGATCTCGTGACCGGCGTCATGCAACGCTTTCACCGCGTCCGGCCAGCGCTTCACCGCAAGCCCGTTGGTGTCGATGGTCGCGCGCACGCCTGCGCGCTCGCATACCTCCATGATGCGCCAGATGCCGACGTTGCCGCCGTAGTTGGCGTGCGATACCGAGGCGAGGTTCACCTCGAGATCCGATTTTTTCTTGAAGTGGCCGCCTTTGGTGAACGCCTCGAACGCGACGGTAAACGTCGCGCAGATGAGCTTGCCGTCGGGCCAGATTATGGTTCGCCGCATGGTGCCTCCGCTGTCAGCTAACATCGATTACATCCAAATCCGTCGATGCGTCAACCTTCGAGTTGACACGTCGTCAGGTTGCTCATAGTCTCGCATTATTATAAGGGAGCGGATTATGAAGCATCGCCTGCGCATTCTTTCACTCACTATCTGCGTCGCTGTTTCGCTCATGATCGCGCCGCCCGCCTTACAGGCCGCGGCGGCGCCGACAGCCGCCGAGAAGCTTTACGCCGATCTGGCCAAGCTCAACCCGGCGGAGCGCAGCAAGCGCCTGGAAGAAGGCGCGCGCAAGGAAGGCAAACTTACCTTCATTCATACGTTTCGCGGCAAGCTGGCGCGCGATCAGGTCAGGCTGTTCGAAAAGCGCTATCCGTTCGTCAAAGTCGAGCTCACCGACATGGGCTCGCAGGACGCCGCCGAGCGTCTCATCGCGGAGGAAACCGCGAAGCGGCACCTGACGGATGCGATCAGCCTGGCGGTGCCCGATCTTCCAGTCATCCTCAAGCAGGACCTGATCGCCAATTATCCAACGCCGGCGACCGCCAGAATTCCAAAAAAATTCCAGGGCTTCATCGACAAGGATAACCGCTGGCTCCCCTGGTACTGGAGCGAGCATGGCATCTCGTACAACACGAGCCTGATTCCTCCCGACAAGGCGCCGAAGGACTGGATGGACCTTTGCAACCCGGCTTATAAGGGTCAGGTTTCCTTCGATCCGCCGGAGACCCGCTTCATGGTCGGTCTGTATACTTTGCTGGGTGAGGAGAAGTTCAAGCAATGGTTGAAGTGCATGGGAGAAAACCAGCCGATCATCCAGCGCGGCCACACCCAGCGCATGAATCTCATGCTCGCCGGCGATCACGCCGTCCAGGGGGATAACTTCCTTTATGAAGGCGCGCTCGCGAAGAAGAAAGATCCGAAAACCGCTTTCGCCATTGTCTACACCGCGCCGATCCTCGCCTACGCCGGCTCCATGATCATCAACAGCAACACGCAGCATCCGCACGCTTCCGCGCTGTTCAGCGATTGGACGCTTTCCGACGAAAGCCAGAAATACACGGCCGACGAATTTCGCGGCCCGCTGATCGGCAAACATCCTTACCTGCCGGACGACGCGAAGATCGTGCCGTTCGGTTACGTCAGCGACGATATCGTCGAGCGCCTGCACGGCTATTGGAATCAATACATCGGTAAGAAGAAATAGTCTCCGCGCCCCCTTTACGCTCCGGCAATGAGACGGCGACTCGGGCTCGACAGCGGCGGCCTTGCTCTGGCGCTTATCGTCGTCATCCTGATTTATCAGGTCGTCGTTCCGCTGCTGATGATCGTCTGGACGAGCCTGAAAGTGGCGCGTCCCGGCGAACCCGGTTTCTTCGACCTCAACTTCTCCCTCGCCAATTACGCCCGCGCCTTCGGCAGCGGCGACTTCTGGAGCGCGACGTGGAGCACGCTTCATTTCGCGCTCGCATCGAGCCTCGTTTCCTTCACCCTCGGCGTGTTCCTCGCCTGGGTCGTTAACCGCACCAATACGCCGCTTGCGCGGCTGATCAACATCATCACGCTTGGGCGGATCGTCATCCCCGGAATTCTCATCACGGTCTCGTGGATTTTCCTCGCGAGTCCGAGCATCGGCATCTTGAATGCGATGATCGGAGTCCGCGGCTTCTTCAACATGTATTCCTTCTGGGGGATGGTCTGGGTCCACGCGCTCGAGATGACCCCGCTCGCGTACCTGCTGCTCGCCGCCGCGTTGCAATCCATGGATCCGCGGCTGGAAGAGGCGTCATCCGTGGCCGGCGCGGGAAATTGGACGACGCTCGTCCGCGTTTCCGTGCCGCTCGTGTTGCCCGCTGTAGGAGCGGCCGTTCTGCTGCTGCTGGTTTACGCGATCGAGAATTTCGAGGTGCCGCTGCTGCTCGGCGGACGCGCACACGTGCGGCTTTACACAACGGAGATCTTCTATAACACGGCGCGAACGCCGACAGACTGGGGACTTTCGGCGGCGTATGCGATGGCGATCTTGGTCTTATCGATCGTTCTCCTGGCCGGCTACTTCCGGCTCGTTCGTCATAACGAAAGGTACCAGACCGTTACGGGCAAAGATTTCCGGCCGCGGCGCATCGATCTCGGGGCGTGGCGGTATCTCACATGCGCCATCGCCCTGTTCCTCGTTTTCATCATTACCGGCCTGCCCTTTCTTGTCGTCCTCTACGCGTCGTTTCTCGCGCGCTACCAGCCGCCCTCGCTGCAAGCGCTGGAGACGATGACGCTCGAGAACTACCGTGAGATTCTCAACGACGCGTCTTATTCCCTGCATTCTCTGTGGAACAGCACGCTCGTCGGCTTGGGCACCGCGACTGTCGTAATCCTGCTCGTCTCCACGATGAGCTATTTCACGAACAAAACGCGCGTGCCCGGTCGCAGGTTGATCGACTTCCTCGGCTTTGCGCCGATCGCGGTGCCGAGCGTGGTCTTGGGCACCGCGTTCCTCTGGTTTTACCTTCTTGTGCCGATCCCGATCCTCGGAACGCTCGTCATCATCGGCCTGGCCTACGTCACGCGATACATGGCCGTCGCGCTCCGCTTCGTTTCGACTTCGATGGTGCAGATCCACTCCGAGCTCGAGGAGGCGGCGATCGTCGCGGGCGGCCGCTGGTTAACGAATTTCCGCCGGGTCTATCTGCCGCTGCTGCGTCCGGGCCTGATGGCGGGTTGGTTCTGGGTCATGGTGCACGCCTATCGCGAGCTCACGATCGCGCTCATGCTCGCGCGGTCGCAGAACCGCACCGCCGCCGTCGTGATCTTCGATCTATGGGACAACGGCTCGTTTCCGCAGCTGAGCGCCTTCGGGGTCATCATCTTCGGTCTGCTGATTTTTCTCGTGCTTGTGGGACAGGCGGTGGGAAAGCGCTTCGGCGTTCAGGAGCAGGTATAGAAATACGCCGCGAGAGGAAACTGCGACGAAGCGGTGGAAAGTTACCTTCGCTGCGTTGCGGCAAGCGGCGCAACGTTCTCGAATGCCTGCGCAGGCCGTGCTTGCGCGCGCACGCCGAAGCGCGAGCCTATCGCTCGCACGATGAGCGCGCCCGCCAGCGTCATCGCGATAATGAAGATGCTGATGATGCTCGCCGCCTCGCGGTTGCTCACGGCGATCGAAGACAGCTCCAGCGCCATGAGCGACAGCGTCATCGTATCGCGCGAGGCGAGGAGAATGATGCTGCCGGTGGCGCCGGCGGCGCTGACGAAATTCATCACAGCGACGAGAATCAGCGTCGGCGCCAGCAGCGGCAGCCAGATCCGGAAATAAGTCCGCAGCCACCCCGCGCCGGAGACCCGCGCAGCCTCCTCCATATCCGCCCCGACCTGGACGAAGACGCCTTTCATGACGTTGACGCCGGTGGTCTTTCCCTGGACAACCACGACAATGATCAACGCCCAGATCGTCCCGAACAGGACATTCAGCCCCGGTGTCCCGATGAAGACCCAGAGAAGTCCCAGGCCGGCGAGAATGCCGGGAATCGCCCCGGAGCACCACACCATGAGATCGAGCGCGCGGCGGCCCGGCAGGCGCGTTCGGACGATGATGTAGGCGATAATCGAAAACAGCAGAGGGCTCATCACGGCGGCGCTGATGCCGAGAAGCAGCGTGGTGCGCAGCGCTTTGATGAACACGGGATCGCTCAGGACGAGCCTCCAGTGATCGAGCGTGAAGCCGAGCATGAAGTAGCCGATGCGGGTCATGAAGCTTCCGAGAACAAGAATGCACAGCGGTCCGATCGTTAGCAGAACGAGCAAGGTTGCGATCGCAGCGAAAGCGACGTAATTCCATCCGCCGAGGTCGATCAATCCCGGCTTGAAGCTGCCGGTTATCGTCGTGTAGCGGCGCCGTTCGAGGATCCAGCGCTGCAAGGGAATGATCAACGCGATCACGAGCAGCGTCATGCTCGCGAGGACCGTCGCCTCGCCGTAATTCGGCGCGGGGGCGCGTATCAAAGCTAAGATTTTTGTCGAGTAGACGTAAAAGCCGAATGGCATGCCGAGCAGGTACTCGGTCTCGAAAGATTGAAAGATCCGCAATAGCTGGAGCGCGAAAACGAGCGCCATCGGCGGCAGCATGAGCGGCAGTGTGACGCGAAATAACGTCCGCAGGTTGCCGGCGCCGCCGACCCGCGCGGCTTCCTCCAGCGTCGAGTCCATGTTGCGGAAAGCCGGCGTCAACAGCATCACCTTGATCGCGATGCCGTGTCCCATCAGATTCGCCCAAACGATGCCCGGAACGCTGAAGATGTTGAACGGCCCCTGCGCAAAAAGCCCCAGCTTCGTCAGTGCGACATTGATGAAACCCAGATCCGGATCCAGCAAGCTGATCCAGGCGATCGTCGTCGGCAGCGTCGGCACCATGTAGGAGATCCAGAACATGAATTCGAGGGAATGGCTGAAAGGCACCCGCGTGCGCGCGAGCAGCCACGCGATGGCGACACCTATCGGGAAGCTGAAGGAGACGGTCAAAGACCAGATCAAGAGCGAGTTGCCAAGCGATTTGAGGAGCCCCGGCCGCTGAAAAGCGTTCTCCCAGTGGCGCACACCCCACACGCGCGGCTCGACGAACCAATCGCTCGTCGCGTTGAAGCTGTTGATCAAAAGAAGCAGGACCGGCCAGACGAGAAAATAACCCAGGACGAACAGCACCGCGGCCATAATAAAATGGCCTGTCGTGAGTTGCCGCGCCGGAACAATTCTCGCGACGCGCAGTTCGTTTACCGTGGGCGACCGTTCCATCAGTTATCGGAGCGCGGGCTCTACAATGGACAGTGGAGACGACTTATTTCTGCCGCGACTCCCAGATCTTGTAAATCCATTTCTGCGCCTCCTCCTGTTTCGCGCCGAATTTGGGATCCGCGTCGGGAAAGCCGTACTCGACGCCGGCGACGCGGCGCTGGTCAGGAGGCACCTCGCCGAACGGGATGTCGTTCCGCAGCGACGAGCGGTCGAGGTTCGGCACCAGGGTGTGGGTCAGAGTTTGCGCTTCTTTGGTGAGAAACCAATTGGCGAAGAGCTTTGCCGCGTTCGGATGCGGCGCGTTGGCGAAGGCCGCGATGCAGCAGCCCGAGCCCCCGGCCCGCACGAGCGCGACTTGTTTGGGCAGAAAGCCCTGCTTGATCGGCAAACCCTTCTTCGACAGGGTGATTAAATCTTCGCTGCCGGTGACAACGGGCTGAAGCGGAAACCTGCCGCCCACGAGCCACGTCTCCAATATCCTGCGATCGTCCGAGAACGTCAGTCCCGCATCGAGTAAATACGTCTTCACCCAATCGGGGCCGCGATCGGGCTCGAAGTAGCTGTCGATCATCTGCCTGATGCCGGACGGATCGCCCATCCCCTGCCCCATGAGCTTGCCCTTCCAGCGGGGATCGAAGAAGTCGCTCTGTTTCTTAAGCGCGGCTAAATCCGCGTCTTTGATTTTGTCGGTGTTGTACCAGTACTCGTACTTGTCCTCTTTCGACACGTGATAGATGAAGATCGTGTTCGACGACTTGTCGCCGTACCAATGGCGGCCTTGATACCACGCGGACTTATCCAGGACTTCGGGATGGATGAGCAGCGGCGTGAATGGAATGAGCGCGCCGGCGGGAAGCAGCCTCTGCTGCGCCTCGCGAATGCTGATCAAAGTGACATCGATCGTGTATTTGCCGGCCTTGCGCTCCGCCAGAACGCGGTTGACCGTGTCGGTCGCGCTGCCGGTAGAGACTTCGACGGCGATGCCGTATTTTTTCGAGAAAACGTCGACGACCGGACGATACTGCCGCGAAGGTGCGCCGCCCGAGGCGATCATCACGCTGCCTTCTTTCTTGGCGGCGGCGATAAGCTTGGACCATTCTTCTTCGAAGGCCGCCGAGGCGACGGGTTTCTCGGCGGCCTGCACGATCATGGCATTCGGCTTGACTGAAACACCGAGCAACGCGAGAAACGATAAAAGTAAAACCACGAACATCGTTCTGCCTCCTATTTCACACGCCGTCGTTGAGCCAGTCCGACGACCAGGCGCTGTGCCCGTCGGGCCTGAGCTTGAGCCAGACTTTGCTGCCTTCCTCCACCGGACTGTGCCGCTCGCCGTATATCACGACGTCGCGTTGCCCATCGACCTCCACCTGATACTCGATGCGCTCGCCGACGAAAAGCGTCGCGCGCGCGGTTCCGGCGATCATCCCCGACGGCGCCTGCGCCGCCAGCGCCGGAAGAATCTCCACGTCCTCGGGGCGGATCGCAAGATACACCGATTCGCCGTTTTTAACGCCGTCCGAATTATACGTGCGGCCGAAGACGACGCAATCGGGCGCTCCGTCCACCGCGATCGCCATCTGCCCGGCGGGATTACGGCTCTGCACCCTGCCCTTGAATAATAACGTCCGGCCGACGAAGTCACGCACGAATTCGTTCGCGGGTTGCTCGTAAAGCAGTCGCGGCGATCCTTGCTGCTGCACGACGCCGCCGCTCATCAGGGCGATGCGGTTGGAGAGGCTGAGCGCCTCGATCTGGTCGTGTGTGACGAACAACACGGCGATCTGGAGGCGCTTCTGCAGGAGCTTCACCTCAATGCGCATCTGTTCGCGCAGCTTCGCGTCGAGGTTGCTGAAGGGCTCGTCGAGGAGCAAGACCTGCGGCTCGGTGGCGAGAGCGCGAGCGAAAGCGACGCGCTGCTGCTGCCCGCCGCTCAAAAGCGGTCCCGGCCGGTCTTCGTATCCCGCCATGCCGACCAACTCTAGAGCCTTGCGCACACGCTCCTTCACTTCCTTGCGGGGAAACTTGTGCGACTTGAGCGGAAACGCCACGTTCTCCGCGACCGTCATGTGCGGCCAAATCGCGTAGGACTGAAAAACCATGCCGACGTTGCGCTTTTCCGGTGGAACGAATATGCGGCGGGAAGTCAGAACCACCGCACGCTCGCCGAAATAAATCTCGCCGGCGTCCGGAACTTCCAGTCCTGCGACCATGCGCAGCGTCGTGGTTTTACCGCAGCCGCTCGGACCGAGCAGCGTCACGATTTCGCCGTGGAGTACATCCAGCGAAAGCTCATTTACAGCGGGCTGCGCGTTTCCAGGATAGGTCTTGCAAAGGCCCTTGAGCCGCACGGCGGCCCGTGGGTCGAGGGCCGGCGCGGACGCGGCGTCCGATCGCTGCGTATCGTCCGTCTTCCGGCTTGAATTCTGCACGGGGGTTTGGGGACTATGCCCCTGGAAACTCGAACGCCTCTGGATGGAAGAATGTCGGGTAGTCGATCCGATTCGGGGACAAACCTTGCTCGTAAGCGAACTGCGTCATCGCCTCCAGAGTGGTGCGATTGTTCTCGATATTGTAGGCCCAATAGTTGTCGCCCATCAGCGCTCGCTGCTCGCCGACCGCGGCTGCGGCCCACGAGTAAATGATGATGCTCGGGTCCGGTCCTTCCAGGCGGTTGAACGCTTCGTCGCGCGATTTACGAAATGCCTGGAGCAGCGCGACGGGGGCGTTGGGATGACGCTTGACGAAGTCCTGCTTCAGCGTGACGACATGGCTGGTAGGAAAAATGCGCGTCTCTTTAAAATATTTCTGCTCCTCCGCCCGGTAGTCGCGGAACAGACGGCGCGTCCGCGTGTCGCGATTGGTGATAGAAGGCAGGATGTTCGGCCCGATGACCGCGTCTATACCGCCGCTCACTAGCAGGTCGTCAAGAATCGCGTCGGGATCGCCGCGGCCCTCCAGCGGCTCCATGCGGATGCTTTCGGCGACGCCCTCTTTTTTCATCTTGACGGCACGCCACTTGATGCGCGTGAGATCGACGCCGTAGTAGTGCTGCAACGCGCCGCGCGCCCATACGCCCGCGGTGTTGTCCCACTGCATGATGCCGACACGCTTACCTTCCAGATCCTTCGCCGACTCGATCCCCGCCTTGCTGTTGACGAAAATATAAGCAAGGCGAAACTTCCGATTCGGAAAGGCGGGTATGGAAATATGCGGCAGGCCCCGAGCGTAAGCGCGCACGCGCGCGGCGAAGCCGCAGTCCCAAGCGTCCGCCTCGTCTTCCGTAGGGACGAACTCAAAATCGAAGCCGTCGGCTTTGACGGTGCCGTCGGTGATCGCGATATTCGTGTCGATCGTCGGCTCGCGAAAGTAAAAACGGAGTTTCGGGTTGGCCATCGTTTCCTCGCGAAAGAATCTGCAGGCGGCGCGCTAAAATCCCCGCGCTTCTTCTTTCAGGTAGAAGCCGAGTTTCTTCATCGCCGGCCAATCGTCTATGGAGAACAGAATCGCGTCGCCGCCGCCGGTGTTCTCATGGTGGTGCCATTTCCAGGCGGGCACCGCGAAGATGTCGCCCTGGCTCCAGTTGAGCCGTTCCCCCTCGATGACTAGCGCGCCTTCGCCTTCGAAGCCGAAGTAAAAAGTGGTGCTGTTGTGACGGTGCGGCAGCGTCCTTTGCTTCGGCTCCAGCAGCTGAGCATGCCAGGCGATCGTCGGCAGCGTCGGACCGCCGTCGACGGGACTCGCGAGCATCGTCATAAAGCCGTCGTATGGGTCGCCAGCGCCCTCCGCTCGCAGACCGGCGAGCGCTGTTTGTGTCGCGGCCCACGGATAGCGCATCGGCGAAATCGGGAAAACCGGATCACCCGGCAGAGCGCGGAGATCGCCGACGGAGATCGGCCCATCGCCGGCGTGCTTTCTGATTTGCTGATACGGCGCGTCATCCGGCAGCCGCTCGTTTACGTTGACGTTCGGGTTATAACCGTTGTCGTAGCCGTCGACCCAAATCGCCGGCGTTGCGCCTTTGTTCCAATGATCGTGGAAAGTCCACGCCGGATTCGTGACGACGTCGCCGCGCTCCATCGGGTAGGTTTCGTTTTCGCAGACGAAGACCCCTTCCTTCGGCGCCTGGCAGACGAGCCGCGTTTCGCTCCTGAGATTGCGATGCGCCTGCGTCCTTTCGCCGGGCATAAGAATCTGCACGTTCATCCAGATAGGAAAGCGCCGCGCCTCTATGCCGACGACCGAGCGCATGCCGGTCATGCCGTTAGGCCCGACCGTGACGATCTTCCCCGACTGCATCAGCCCCTTGTAGATGCCCTCCCAGGACCAATGCGCCGACGTGTTGCCTTCCCGCGGCGCGGCGCGCCCTTCGCGTCTGAGGCCGGCGCCGACAAGGTGATGCTCGGCGAGAAAGCGCTCGAGGTCTTCGTGCGTTGTGCCTACGTCGCGCACGGCGTCAGTTTCCTTTGGAATCGAGGCGGAAATATCGCACGACGTTGCCGACCAGCATCGCGTGTCTTTCGTTCTGCGGCACATTGGAGAAGTCGCGCTCCATGACGGGAATGGAGTTGGGCCATTCGCTCGCCGCGTGCGCGAAATCGGTTCCCCAGATGAGCTTGTCGACGCCGATGCAGTCGCGCTTGCGCACGCCGACCGGGTCGTGCAGGAAACCCCAGTAGTTGCGGTCCTTGAGATAGGCGCTAGGGGGTCGCTCGAGATATTGAAGGCCCCAGTTCTCGTGGATCATCGGCATGTAGCGCTGGTAGTGATCGTCGACCTGCCACAGCCCGTATTCGAGCCAGCCGATCATCGTTTCCGCCCAGTACATTTCAAGAGTGGGAAAGCGGTCCCAGACTCCGGCGAACGCCATCTGCACCGCCCCGGCCATCGCATCGTTGGTGAAACGAAAAAAGTAATTCAACGGCTCGCGTTGATGAACATCCGGACCAGGTTCTTTATCATACTTGAGGCAGGGCTCGCGCCCCGTGCCGAACCTGCCCGTATTATGATTGGTCAGCGGCATGCGCAGCTCTGTCGCCGCTTTCCAGAAGAGGTCGTCTTCTGGCGTCGGATACGATTTGCCGCTGGGAAACTTGTCGAGCTTGACGCCTTTGAGCCCGATTTTGGCGCAGTGCTCGAGCTCCCGCACGGCGTCCTTGACTCCCGATATCGGAATGACGCCCATCGGGATCAGCCGGTCCGGCGCGGCGGCCATGTATTCCTCGGCGAGAAATTCGTTGTAGGCGCGCACCAGCTCGCAATAAAAATCATCTTCCTTCGCCTGCCGCAGAACGAAAGAAATCTGGGAGAACAGAATCTCGGCGTCGATGCCGTCCTGATCCTGCTCACGCACGCGCTTCTCGGGAGACCCGGTGCCGGCGCTGTTTTCGAACGTCGGGACCTGCTTCGCGAGGTCGTTGTGCGCCACGCGCACGCTGCGCGTGATGCCGATCGTATTCGGTTCGCCGCCGTCGACGACGACGGCGTCCGAGCCGTTCGGCATCTTCACGCGCTTGGGCGCCCGGTCGCGCCACTTACCCGCTACGCGGCCGCGCCAAACATCCGGATTGAGATCGATGTGCCCGTCTCCGGAGATGACCTTGTACTCACGCGCCATGATGTGGACCTTCTTATTCCGCGGTGTCGATCGAAGTTTCCCGCGCCCTCCTCCCGTACGAGAGGAGGGCGCGAGTCACGGTGTGTTAAACGGCTTTGCGCTTTTTATCGGCGGCCGGCGTCAACGCCGCGAGCTCGTCGAGGATGCGCTTCATATTCTCTTCGTACAGCTTGATGTGCTCGGCGCTGATCGGCTTGGTTGGCCAGCGGGGATATTCCTTCACATTGAGGCCGCGGATACGCAGGCCTTGCGTAGTCACCCCTCTGCCGTACTGCTTCATCGGGGACATGCGCTCGCCGTGCTCCAACAGGAGCACCTGGATCTTCTGCGCGCGCTCGAAATCCTTTGCCCAGATCGCCTCGATGAGTGCGACGCCGGCCTCCGGCACCGTCACCGGCGCTCCCGCCGCGATGCTGCCGGCGACACCGACCTGCATGCCCGGGATCATCTGCGTGATCGGAATGAAGATATTGAACTCGCGCGACATCGTGCGCAAATAATTTACCGCCTGATCGACGCTGCCCATCGCGAGCTTTGCGGCGAAGACGTTCGGCACGGCCTCGCGGATCTTCGCCATCATTGCCGGCGGAATCGGATAGCCGGAATATTCCGGGTTGTTGTAGAGAAGCATCGGCAGGTCAACCGCCTTATCGACCATTTTATAATTTTCGAGCAGCTCCCACTCGTTGCGGTCGCTGTAATAATACGGGCCGACGACGCCGATGGCATCCGCGCCGATGTCTTTCGCGTGGAGGCCAAGTTCGATGCTCGTGTACGGCTCCACCGCTCCGACCTGCACCACGCACGGCACCCGCTTATTCGCGCGGCGCACCACCGTCTCGGCGATAGCCTTCCGCTGATCGATGCGGCAGGCCGGACCTTGACCCTGGGAACCGAGAATGAAGAACGCATGGACGCCCGCGTCGAGGTACCAGTCCGTCAATTTCTCCATCATCGGCAGATCCGGTTCGCCCTTGCCGTCGAAGACCGCCGGGATCGGCGCTATCAATCCCCTCACTGTCTTGCGCAACTCATTCAGTCCGGCCATGTTCATGCCTCCTTTGCATTTTTTTATCCGCCATTAATTCGCCGCAAAGCCCGGCGACCTGCTCTACTCCTGCTCCTCGCGATACAAACCCAGACTTTCCAGCACCGGACGATCGGTAACGGAGAAGATGATCGCCGGCTCTTTCTTCGACATGTTCTGAAAGTGGTGCCATTTCCAGGAGGGTACAAAGAAACAATCTTTGGGACCCCAGGTCAAATCCTCGCCGACGCCCTTGCTTGCGCCGACGGTGGTGACGCCCTGACCCTGCACGACATGATAGATCGTGCTGCTGGTATGCCGGTGCGGTCTGGTCGTTTCGCCCGGCGCGAGCCACTGCACCCAGCAGCCGATCGTCGGCATCGTCGGGCCGCCCGTCAGAGGGTCGGCGTACTCGAGCAGGACGCCGTCGTGCGGGTCCTTGCGATCGGTCGACGCCACTTCTTTGAGCGCTGCGAGCGTGTCGGACCATTTATAAGCATAGGGCAAGGTTCGGCCGGCGACGTTCGCCGTGCGCGGCCGGACGACGCCCAGCCGCTGGCGGCAATAGCCGTCGGGCTTCACGACCGGCTGGGCCGGCCCTTCGCCATAGTTCTCATGGAACGTCGCGTCGAGGTAGGTAGTCAGATGCACGTCGAGTACATCCAGCCATACGATGGGATTTTTTCCCGGGTTGTAGTGATCGTGCCACGTCCAGTTCGGCGTGAGGACGAGGTCGCCCGGTTCCATTCGCATCTCTTCGCCCTCGACCGTCGTGTATCCTGTGCCGTCGCCCTCGACTACGAAGCGCAGCGCCGCAGCGGTGTGCCGGTGGCACTCGGCGCGCTCGCCCGGCTTAACCAGCTGGACCGACATCTGAAGCGTGCGGCTGGTGGATTTCTGTTCGGTGAGCGCGGGGTTCACGAGCTGGACGGTGCGCCGCTTGGCGGCCTCGTCGATGTGGCCGAGCTTGATGACTTCCCCAGACTCCATTAGACATGAGTAGATCACCGACCAAGGCCACCGAAACGGCTCCAGTCTAGGCGCCCGCGC
>DATDFN010000224.1:0-8785 GCA_036522615.1 Binatia bacterium
CACGGCGCTCACGCTGACACGCCTCGGCGCGACGGCGGAGGCCAAAGCCGAAGTCGATCTGGCGATTCGCGCGCAGCCCGCCTCTCCTCTGACCGCGCCGGCGCAGCGCCTGGGAGAAATTTTGACCGGCGCGCAGCGCGAGGAGAAGCGCTTCAGCGGCCAACTGCGCACCGGAGTTTACTATGATTCGAATATTCCGGTTGTGCCCTTGCCTAGCGGACGGCTCACTGATCCCGATACGTTCGCGTTCCGCCAAAAGAATCGATTCCAGGACAGCTGGGGTACTTTGGCCGTAGTCGATCTGGAATATAAGTGGTTAAAAACAGCCGCGTGGGAAGGATCGGTGTCGCATCACTTCCTGCAAACCTACAACTACAACCCGCATCTTCGGGACTTCAACACGCAGGAAAACTTTCCGACGCTCAGCATCGTCAACAACGGCGTTCTGCCGGCTTTTTTCGGCTCGATGGCGTATTCCGGCGGCGCGCAGTTGGCGTACGACTATATCTCGCTCGGCAATACGCCGTTTATTCAACGCGGAATTTTCAGCCCATATATAACTTTGATTGAAAATTCCTGGAACGCGACCACGCTGCTTTTCCGTTTTCAGGGAAAAGACTTTTTTCACAATGAGCGCGCGCCCGGCGTCGACAACCAGGACGCGCTCAACAACACGGTAGGATGGCTGCACTTTTTTCTTTTCGAGAAGTCGCGACATTACATCAAGATCGGCTATCAGTACGACGACGAAAATGCCCGCGGGCGCAACTGGGATTACCGCGGGCACCGTCTGCTGGCAGGCTTTCAATATACGCTTCCGTGGGACGTGCGCTTCCGCTACGACCTCGACTACCATTGGCGGTACTACGTCCACAGAAATACGCTGCATCCGGAGAGCACGCCTCCACTAGTCCGCCGCCGGGATAACGAGCCGATACATCTCGTCGGCGTCGCGAAGGATTTTCGTTTTGTGGTTCCTTTCACGGCCGCCGTCGAATATTTCTACGACCGCGGCCACTCCAACATCGACTTGTACGACTTCCGTCGCCACAACGTGACGATGAGCCTCGCTTGGCACTTCTAAGCAGCTAACCTGGAATAATGAAAAGGGTAGAGCCGGCCGCCACGGTTACAGCGGCGGGTCGGTGAGAAGCTCGAAGCCGTGCTCGCTTGCTTCGATCGCGGCGGTCTCGGTGTGGCGCTTGGCGTCGCAGTCTGCCGCCGTGGTTTCGTCGACCGCGACGCAGCCGACGCGGTGCTCCCAATCGGGCTCGAAGTAGTGCTTGAGCTCGTGCAGCAGGACGCGCGTGTCGTCGAGTGAATAGATCCGTTTGTTTTGCTTGTCGAAATACCCGAGGACCTGGACCTGCTGCCCGCCGATGCTGAGGGCCTGGACGGCGGCCAGGACCGGAGGCAATTCCTGCGTTAGCGCCGACTGGTCTTTATAGAGACGGACCTCCAGCTCTCCCATGCGGAAGACCTGCGGTCCTGACGGCGGCGTTAGAGCGCAGCCGCTGATGATGAGGCCGATGGCGATGAGCAATGCCGCTTTCACGCCAAATATGCCTGAGCATGATATGTGCCATGCGGCCAATGGCGCAAAAGTGCGTTATTGTCATCATTTAGTGCCAGAGCCCTCGATTTTGCGCGAAAAATTGCGCCGCCTTTTGCCGGCGAACGTCTTCTTGACGCGATTTGTCACCGAAAAAGCGGTCAAGCCTGGAGTTTCTTTTTCAGTAGCTCGTTGACGACCTGGGGGCTCGCTTTTCCCTGGGTGGCTTTCATGACCTGGCCGACGAAGAAGCCGAAACTCTTTTCGTTGCCCCCGCGGTAATCGGCGACGGCTTTCGCATTGGCCGCGAGCACCTGGTCGATGGCCGTTTCGATGCTGGCCGTATCGCTCACCTGCTCGAGGCCCTTTTCGCGCACGATCGCCTCCGGAGCGGCGCCGCTCGCGAGCATCTCGGAAAAAAGCGTCTTGGCGATCTTGCCGCTGATCTTTCCTTCGTCGATCATCTTGATCATCGCCGCAAGGCGCTCGGCCGGCACCGGCCAGTCGGCGATGCGGAGCGCGTCGTCCAACTTTGTTTCCTTGATGACGCGAAAGATATCGCCCATGACCCAGTTGCTGATCGCCTTGGGATTGCGGTGGATTTTTACCGCCGTCTCGAAGTAGTCGGCGACGTCGCGCCGCGCGGTCAAAACCTGCGCGTCGTAGCGCGGCAGCCCGTATTCGGCGACGAAGCGATCTTCCCGCGCCGTCGGCAGCTCCGGCAGCGAGGCGCGGATTTCATCGATCCATTTTTCCTCCACCGCGAGGGGCAGCAGGTCGGGATCGGGAAAATAGCGGTAGTCGTGCGCGAATTCCTTCGAGCGCATCGAGCGCGTGACCTCGCGGTCGGCGTCCCATAGACGCGTCTCCTGGACGAGCTTGCCGCCGTCGGCGAGCGTCTCGATCTGCCGCTCGATCTCAGAATCGATCGCCTTCTCGACCGCCTTGAAGGAGTTCAGATTCTTGATCTCGACTTTGGTTCCGAGTTCCTTCGCGCCCATGGGGCGCACGGAGACGTTGGCGTCGCAGCGGAAGCTTCCTTCCTCCATGTTGCCGTCGCTGACTTCGAGATATTGCAGTATGGCGCGGAGGCTGCGCAGGTAGCTGCCCGCCTCGGCGGCGCTGCGGATGTCCGGCTCGCTCACGATCTCGAGCAGCGGTACGCCCGTGCGGTTCAAGTCGACGAGGCTGTAATCGCCGCGCACGTCGTGGATGTTTTTGCCCGCGTCCTCCTCCATGTGAATGCGCGTGAGGCGAATTCTTTTCTTGCCCTCGCCGACGTCGATATCGAGAAAGCCGTGCTCGCACAGCGGTAATTCGTATTGGCTGATCTGATAGCCTTTGGGCAGGTCGGGATAAAAATAATTCTTCCGCGCGAAGCGGCTGTAGCGCGCGATCTCGCAATGCGTCGCGAGGCCGAGGCGGATCGCGAACTCGACAACGCGCTTATTGAGCACCGGCAGCACGCCGGGAAAGCCCATGCAGACAGGGCAGGTGTTGTCATTCGGCGCGTCTCCGAAGCGCGTCGAGCAGCCGCAGAATATCTTCGACGCGGTCAGAAGCTGCGCGTGGACTTCGAGTCCGATAACCGGCTCGTAGTTCGTGCTCATAGCTTCGGCTTCTTTTTATGCCATTCGGTCGCACTTTCATACGCGTGCGCGACTCTCAGCATCGTGGTTTCATCGAAATGCTTACCGATGATCTGCATCCCGATCGGCATTTCTGCATTGTCGAAGCCGCACGGAAGCGACATGCCGGGAAGTCCGGCCAGGTTTACGGAGATCGTGAAAATATCGGACAGGTACATCTGCAAAGGATCGGCGGTCTTCTCGCCGATCTTGAAGGCCGTGGTCGGCGTGGTCGGCGTCACGATTACCTCGCAGCGCTTGAACGCCTCGTCGAAGTCTCTCTTGATCAACGCGCGGACCTTCTGCGCTTTGAGGTAGTAGGCGTCGTAATAGCCGGCGGAGAGCGCATACGTGCCGAGCATGATACGCCGCTTTACCTCGGCGCCGAACCCTTCCTGCCGCGTTTTTAAATAGGTCTCCAGGAGGTCTTTGGCCGGAGCGCGATAGCCGTACTTCATGCCGTCGTAGCGCGCGAGATTGGAGCTCGCTTCGGCGGTCGCGATGATGTAATAGACCGCGACCGCGTGTTCCGTGTTGGGTAGCGACACCTCGACGATCTCGGCGCCCAATTCCTCGAGTTGCCGAACCGCCGCTTTGACGGAGGTCTCCACCTCGGGCTGCATGCCGGAAATGAAGTATTCTTTTGGAAGCCCGACCTTGAGACTTTTTATGCCGCCGCCGAGACTGTCCGCGTACTGCAGCGCCGGCGCGGGAACGGACGTGGAATCCGCGGGGTCGTGGCCGCCGATCGCTTCCAGCAGCAGGGCGCAATCTTTCGTGTCTTTCGTCATCGGCCCCACCTGGTCGAGCGACGACGCGAAGGCGATCACGCCGAAGCGGCTGACTCTGCCGTAGGTCGGCTTCATGCCGACGATGCCGCAGCAGGCGGCGGGCTGGCGTATGGAGCCGCCGGTGTCGGTGCCGAGCGCCGCGATGCATTGGCCGGCGGCCACCGCGGCGGCGGAGCCGCCCGAGGAGCCGCCGGGCACGCGCTCGATGTTCCAGGGATTGCGCGTGACGCCGAAGGCGGAGTTTTCCGTCGAGGAGCCCATTGCGAACTCGTCCATGTTGGTCTTGCCGACGATCACCGCGCCCGCCGCTTTCAGCTTGGCGACGGCCGTGCCGTCGTACGGCGGAACGAAGTTGCCGAGGATCTTCGAGCAGCAGGTCGTGCGGATGCCCTTTGTGATGAAGATATCTTTTAGCGCGATAGGAATGCCGAGAAGAGCAGCGGCGCCGCCGTTTGTCTTAAGCCGCGCGTCGGCGCGGCGAGCCTCTTCCAGCGCGCTCTCGCGGCAGAGCGTAACGTATGACCCGATGTGCTCTTCGGTTGCCGCGATGCGCGCGAAAACCGCCTCGGTCAACTCGACGGAAGAGACCTCGCGTCTCCGAAGCTTCTCGCCGAGCTCATGGATTGTGAGTTCATGAAGGCTCATTCGATAATTTTCGGCACCTTGAGGAAAGTCTTCTCGCGACCCGGAGCGTTCGCCAGCAGCGCTTCCGGCCGCGGCTCGTTCGTGACGCGGTCCTCGCGAAAGGCGTTGACGATGTCGACGGCATGCGCAAGCGGATCGACGCCGGATGTATCCAGGCGCTCGAGCGTGTCCATGTACTGCAAAATATTGTCGAGCTGATCGGTAAGGCGGGCTTCCTCTTCGGCCGACAATTCTAGCCGGGCGAGAAGCGCGACGCGCCGGACCTCTTCGCGGGTGATTTTCATCGGAATCGCCGACAGTTGTCGAGAGTTCGCTGTAGAATTCCTTCTAACATACGCAGTCGCATAATAAAAATGTGGTTTGGCCGGGCCGCGATGCTTAACTGCCTGCCGCCGGGCGATTTTTTTCTTGCAGACGCAGCGCCTTTTGGCTAACAATGGCCGGCGATGAAACGACCGCAGGCGTGGCTCGCGGAGGAATTCGCGCCGCCATCGCGTCCCGACACGATGTTCGAAGAACGCGGCTACCGCCGCGGCTTCAAAAACGTCGCCGGTCTCGATGAAGTCGGGCGTGGACCGTGGGCCGGGCCGGTCGTGGCCGGTGCCGTGATCCTGCCGAAGGGTCTTACGCACCCCGACATTCGGGATTCAAAGATGGTGCCAGCCGCCAAGCGCGAAGAGCTGGCGCAGTGGATCAAGCAGGAGGCGATTTCCTGGGCGATCGGGGTCATCGGCTCCGAGGAGATCGACCGCATCAATATTTTGCGCGCCAGCTTGATGGCGATGAGCGTGGCTTTCGGCCGCCTGGAGCCGCGGCCCGACCTTCTCTTGATCGACGGCTCCCACACGATACCGCTTCCTTTTCTTATCGAGCAGCAGAACGACGAAGCAATAGAATCCATCGCGCGACAAAATCCCCGGCCGCGCATCTTCGCGCCGTCGCAGACGGGTTTGCCGCGCCAGACGGCCATCGTCAAAGGGGACGCGGTCTGCCTTTCGATCGCCGCCGCTTCCATTCTCGCGAAAGTCGCGCGCGATCAGATCATGTCCGAGATGGGCGAGCGCTACCCCGATTATGGCTTCGCCAAGCACAAAGGGTACGGCTCCGAAGGCCACGCCGATGCGCTCGATCGCCTCGGCCCGTCGCCGATCCATCGGCGAAGCTTCAGCCCGGTATGGCGCGCCTTTCAGCGGTCGGCCGGCGCCGCGCCCGCGCCGCTGTTCGACGAATGACCGGCCCCAATCCTCGGCAAATCCTGGGACGCGACGGTGAGCGCATCGCCGAGAACTATCTCGCGAAGAAGGGCTACCGGTTCGTCGAGCGAAACTACCGCTGTCCGCTCGGCGAGCTGGATTTGATCGCGCTCGACCGCCGCGTGATCGTCTTCATCGAGGTCAAGACGCGCGTCGACGACAGCTACGGTCCGCCCCTCGAGTCGGTCCACCCGCGCAAGCAGAAAAAGATGATCGGCGCGGCGCAATACTTCCTCAGCCAGCACAAGCTCCAAAACCGCGACGCGCGCTTCGACGTCGTCGGCATATCTTTCAAAGGCAACGAACCCGTCGTCGAGCACATTGAGAATGCGTTCGAAGTGGGGTAAGAAAGCTAAAAGCTAAAAATTTATCGGCTCGCGGCTGTAAAGTTTTTAGACTAACGGATGACGGCTGAAAAGCTTCTCGGCTGGCTTGTCTTTGCGGATAGCTGATCGCTGATAGCTTCCCCCGCTACTTTTATGCTCGACATCAAATTCCTGCGCGAGAATTTCGAACGCGTCAAAGAGCGGCTTGCGGCTCGCGGCGGCAGCATCGACTGGGAGCGCTTCACAGCGCTCGACCGCGAGCGTCGCGAAGCGCTGGTCGAATCGGAGCGGTTGAAGGAGAGAAAAAATCGTCTCTCCGGCGAGATCGGGAAGCTGAAAAAATCCGGCGGCGACGCGACGGCGCTGATGAAAGAGGTGGAAGCGGTCACCGAGGCGATCCGTAAGGCGGAAGCGCCGCTACCGGAGATCGAGGCGAGCTTCGATGAATTCATGCTGAGCGTCCCCAACGTGCCGCACGAGACCGTCCCGTACGGCAGGGGCGCCGAAGATAATCCCGTCGTGCGACAATGGGGGAAGCCGCCGGAGTTCGACTTCACGCCGAAGCCGCACTGGGACATCGGCGAGGAGCTCGGCATCCTCGATTTCGACCGCGCCGCGAAAATCGCCGGCGCACGATTCGTCGTCTACCACAAGCAGGGCGCGATGCTCGAGCGCGCGCTCGCAGCTTTCATGCTCGCCACGCACACGCGTGAGAACGGTTACGCGGAGGTGTTCCCGCCGTTCATCGTCAACACCGCATCGCTGACCGGAACCGGGCAGCTGCCCAAGTTCGCCGGCGACCTCTTCAGGCTCGAAGAAACGGATTTCTGGCTCAGCCCGACCGCGGAAGTACAGGTGACGAACTTATACCGGGACGAGACGCTCGACGCCGAGCGTCTGCCGCTCAAACATTGCGCGTGGTCGGCGAATTTTCGCTCCGAGGCCGGAAGCTACGGCAAGGACACGCGCGGCATCATCCGGCTGCACCAGTTTCAGAAAGTCGAGCTGGTGAAGTTCACGCGGCCGGAGACGAGCTACGACGAGCTCGAATCGCTCACGCGCGACGCGGAATCGATCTTGCAAAAGCTCGGCCTGGCCTACCGAGTCGTGACTCTCTGCACAGGCGATCTGGGCTTCGGGGCAGCCAAGACCTACGACATCGAAGTCTGGCTGCCGGGGCAAAACGCCTTTAAAGAAATTTCCTCGTGCTCGAACTTCGAGGCGTTTCAGGCGCGCCGCGCCGGCATTCGGTACCGCGTGCCCGGGAAGTCGCGAAGCGAGTATGTCCATACGCTGAATGGATCCGGGCTTGCCGTCGGCCGCACTCTGGTCGCCGTGCTGGAAAGCTACCAGCAGAAAGATGGCACGGTCCTGGTACCCGAGGCGTTGAGGCCCTATATAGGCGGTGTGGAAAAAATCAGCTGAGACGCGTATCAGGTTACTTCGAAGATCGGCTGTTCCTTGTCATGATCCCCGAGCAGGCGGACGACGTTTACAGAACTCTTGTTGATGGCCAGGTAGGTTCCCTGCCACAGCGTATCGATGGCGTCGAGCGAGAGAATTTTCACTTCCGTTATGGACAGGAACCGTGTGTTGTCGTTGAGGCAATCTGAGAGCCGCTTTCCGTTCGGAACGAAAACCTTGCCCTGGATACGCTGCGTGTCGGTCCAGATGTCCACATCGATTTTGTTGCCTTCTGGTATCGTTCCCATGAAAACTCCTCCAGACGATTTTCGATGCGCCGGCTACAGCGGCGCATCGCGCGCAGGATATTCCGCCGCCGGCCACACCGTCAACCGTGTGCCTTATCGCGGGGTTCGCGATAAGAGAATCATATACCCGGATGACCGGGAAGATAGCGCAAATTCTGTCGCCGCTTAGATTGAAAAATCGCTGCGTGAATGGCAACATGAAGGACTTGACGGAGGCGGCAGCGGACGACAACCGCTTGATTTCTCTTGTGGAGGGGTGGCCGAGCGGCTTAAGGCACCGGTCTTGAAAACCGGCGACCACTTCGTGGTCCGCGAGTTCGAATCTCGCCCCCTCCGCCATCGACAGATAAATAGCATCAGCCGTGCGTCGGCCTAGACTCGAACGCCCCGCTGAGGCCGCTGATGCGTTCGGAGAGATGGCCGAGTGGTCGAAGGCGCACGCCTGCTAAGCGTGTGTACCTCAAAAGGGTACCGAGGGTTCGAATCCCTCTCTCTCCGCCAGTTTCCGCGCCCGTAGCTCAATTGGACAGAGCACCAGACTACGGATCTGGGGGTTGGGGGTTCAAATCCCTCCGGGCGCGCCACAAAATCAATAACTTATATTCGGCGCGATTCCCTTTCGGTGGCTTTGCTACCACTTCTTGCTACCGAAAGGAGATTTTCAATCATGCCGAACCTGCGCGCGTGTATCTGGAAAAAACAGAATTGCGAGGGCGCGACTACAAGCCGGTCGCGGATATGTGACGCCTGTTGGAGCGCCGCGGCCCTGCTCCGATCGTTCACGGACGACGGCTTCAAGGCTTGGGTGAAAAAGGCACAGGCGAAAGCCCAAGCGGAGCGCGATCCCCGCAAGGTCGCCGCCGGCCGAATCGCGGCAT
>DATDFN010000225.1:0-3045 GCA_036522615.1 Binatia bacterium
GTGATCGTGCTGGCGCTGATCGCGATGACCTCGGCGCTGAGCCCGTTTTTTTTGAAGAAGCCCTTTTGATCCGCGACCCAAATGGGCGTGTTCGACGGCGAGGTGCCGGCCCACGCCATGCGCATCCGCTCCTGCGCGGGCAAAGGCCCGGCGCATAGCAGGGCCGTTAAAACCGTCGCTATCGTTACAGGCAGCAGCCGCTTCATGAATCGTCACCGAACCCAACGCGGCACAATAATGAAGACGCCGAGAATCATATCGCCGTCATCGCGGGAACGTCAATCCGGCCTAACGGCCGCTCTGCGCCTTTTATCGGTATTTTTTCATCCTTGCAGGCTTTCCGCCGCCCTTGTAGATTGCCATCGGGATATTCATGCCGATACCCGCGTCTTGAGATCATTGCGTGGCGCCGGGCGACGATGTCGTCCGGCCGGAGGAGTCAAGGAGGCTTTGCCATGAACGATGCTTGCAAGCGATGGGTCCCGCCTTCACGCGCGATGCGCGGAGCGAGGACGGCTTTGGCCGCGCTTCTGCTGGCGCTGCTTTGCGCGCCGCCGCCGGCTCAGGCGCAGGCGCTGAAAAAAGTGCCGCTGCCGTTCTCGCCGGTCGGCATCAACAGCCTGCCTTTGTTCGTCGCGCGCGAAGCACGCCTGTACGAAAAAAACGGCATTGACGTCGACGTCATTTTCATCGGCGCTTCATCGGCTCTGTTTCAAGCGATGCTCTCCGGCGCCGCGGACATGGCCGGCTCGGGCGGGCCGGCGGTCATCTCGAATGTCTTGAAAGGCGGCGACATCATTCAAGTCGCGGCGACGGTGCCGCGCTTCACGCAGTCGATCATGGTCAAGCCGGAGATCGCGAGGCCGCAGGACCTCGCCGGCAAGAAGATCGGCGTGAGCCGCTTGGGCACGGTGACGCATTTCGCCCTGCAAACCGCGATCGACGTTTACGGGCTCAAAGGCGTCACCATCCTGCAAATGGGCGGTCAGCCGGAGGAGGCGGCCGGACTCGTGAACGGCGTCATCGACGGCGCCGTGGTCAGCCCGCCGTATAATTTTCAATTAAAAGCTCAGGGCTTCAACGAGCTCGTGACGCCGTCCGATTTGCAAAAAGGCGGCGCCAATTTCATCACCAACGGCATCGTCGCGAAGCGCTCGGCCGTGGAGAAAGACCCCGACGCGCTGCTGCGGCTGATCAAGAGCGTCGCCCAGGCGACGAAAGTGATCGTCACGGACAGGGAGTTCACGAAAAAAGTGATGAACAAATGGATGCCCGTTAAGGACGCCGCTTTGGCGGACCGCATCGCGGCTTTTGCCGCCGAGAGCTTCGCCAAAGAGCCGCTCGTTCCGGAAGCGGCGATTCGGGACATCGTGAAGGAATTGGTGCAGGCGAATTTAGTGGACGCGAAAGCGGCCGCCGCGACGCCGATGAGCGCCTACTACGACAACCGGTACGTGGACGAATTGCGGCGTTCGGGATTCTTCAGCCAGCTGTGGAAATAGTCCAGCCGCGCACCGGCGCGTTCCATGTCTGCACCGCCGGCGCGTCGCCATAGTAGCTTAAAACGCTGAGCGTCGAGGTATCGAGCAGGAAGTTCTCGCCCGCGCGCGGCGCGAGGCCGATCCAGCGGGAGACGAATACTCGCAGTATGTGGCCGTGCGCGAAGAGCGCAACGTTCCCTTCGGCCGCGCGGACCCTGGCGATGACCCGGTCGGCGCGGGCCGCGACCTCGTCGGGCGATTCGCCGCCGGGGCAGCCGTCGCGGAAAATCACCCACCCGGGTCTTTGCGCCTGGATATCGGCCGACGTGCGCCCTTCGTATTCCCCGTAGTTCCACTCGGCTAAATCCGCATCGATCTCCGCGCGCGCGCCGAGACCGGCAAGCTCGCAAGTCTCGCGCGCGCGCCGGAGCGGGCTCGTCAGTACCAAATCGAACGACTCCGCGGACAGCGCGGGGCGCAGCGCCCGCGCCGCGGCGCGGCCGTTCTCCGTCAGCGGCAAATCCGTCGTTCCCGTGTGGCGGCCGGCGCGGCTCCACTCGGTCTCGCCGTGCCGCAACAGATAAATTTTCTGCGCTTGCGCCGGCATGAGATTTTCTATTCACGCCGTCCGGCGCGCGTAGCTCTCCGTCAACATTTCCCACTGGTGGCCGTCGGGCTCGTTCCAGTAAACGATCCGGCCGCCGTGCTGCGTGTCGATCTGGAAATCGACCGGGCCGTGGACGTTGCTCCGATACGGGATCCGCGCCGCCTTGATGCGCCCTAAGATCGCTTCGAAGTCTTCTCCGCTCACGCGGAAACAGTAGTGAATCAAGGGAAACGGCTCCGTCCATTCATCGAAATCGAGCGTCAGGCCGTCGTTGAGATAGACCGGCGCGAACGGCCCGACGCCGCTCTTCGACCACGGCACGCCGAGCAACTCGGCCAGCAGCTTTGCCGACGCGACTTTGTCGCGCGAGGGCACCATGAGATGATCGAGATGAACCGTCATCGTCGTCTCCTATCCAAGGCATGTTCGCATCAATGGCACCGGCGCTCAAGCAGCCCGTCCGCGCCCTTGCGGGGCTTGCCGCGCGGGGATAGATTCGCTCGCGGCGCGATGAAATTTTACATCAATATTTTGACGACCTATTTTCCGGAGCTCGATCCGCCGTACGACGAATATTACGCGCAAATCCTCGAGCAGGTCGAGCTCGCGGAGGAGCTGGGCTGGGAATGTTTCATGCTCAACGAGCACCACTTCCTGGGCTACGGCGGGTTGGTGCCCAACCCGGCCGTGCTGCTCGCCGCCGCCGCCGCGCGGACCTCGAAGATTCGCCTAGGCCCGTGCATTGCGATCCTGCCGCTGCGCCACCCGCTCACCATCGCGGAGGACTATGCGATGGTCGACGCGCTCTCCGGCGGCCGGCTGGAATTCGGCATCGGCTCGGGCAACACCGAGCTCGATTACCGCGTCTTCGGCGTCGACCGAGCGACCGATCGCCGGCGCTTCGAGGAAGCGTTCGAGATTATCTCGAACGCATGGAGCCGCGAGCGTTCGAGCCGC
>DATDFN010000226.1:0-13888 GCA_036522615.1 Binatia bacterium
CCCGCCTGGCGCCCCACAGAATCTCATCGTCATGCTTGACAAGTCACGGCGGATTAAAGTATAGGCCTTAAGTCGTAGACAACAGAATACGCTGAACGTCTTAAATAAACCGGGGGAGGTTCAATGAAGACTTTATTTTCAGTCGTCGGATTCGCTTTACTCTACGTCATCTTCGCGCTTTCGTCCTGCGCGACGCAGCAGGAGTCGAAGACGTCATCCGCTAAGCCGGCGGCTCCCGCCGAAGCGAAGCCGCAGCCAGCCGAGAAAGCGCCGGCCAAAGCCGAGGCGAAGGCGGAGACCAAGGGTGAGAAGAAGGCTGAGGCGAAAGCGGAGACTAAGGGCGAAGAAGCAAAAGCCAAGGCCGAGAAAGTCAAGGGCGATGTAGGCTTGCTGGATACCGACAAAAATTACCTGATCCTGGTCACGAAAGAGGGCAAGCTGATCACGCTCGACTTTGATCAGAAGAGTAAGGCGACCATGCTGGAAGAAAAACCCGCAAAGATGAGTGATGTCGGTCTCGGCTCCGCAGCCGATGTCGAATACGTTACGAAGGGCGAGAAAAAGATCGTGACGAAAATGGAGTTTAAACCGGCGAAAGGCGAATAAGCGAGCTCAGCGTTCCGATCGTGACGATACGCTTTAGGCGGGAAGCGGTATCGTGAAGGAAAGCCGTGTGCCTTTGCCGACCCCGGCTTGGACATCGAAGCTCCCGCCCAGCTTTCGGACTCTTTCTTCCATAGAGCGGAGACCTAGGGTGCCGTTGGAGGCCCGATGCTCGGCGTCAAAGCCGATGCCATCGTCCTCTACGGCGCCGTGGATCTGCCGGTTCGCGACTCGAAGCAGCACCGCCGCCTTCGAAGCGTGGGCGTGCTTGGCGATATTCAGCACACCTTCGCGAATTACATAATAAAGCTCCCGTTCCGTGTCCGGCGGCAAGTTAAGCTCCTCGGGCTCGTTATCCAGAATGGCGTGGACGCTCAGGCCGTCGCGGAGGAACCTCAAGTCCTGCTTCAGGCTCTCGATGAGCGTTCCAGGCTCCAGAACACAAATCTCCTTACCCGAAAGAAAGTCGCGGATCTCGACAATAGAGTCCGTCGTCATCTCCTGCATCGCTGCAAGCTCATGTCCCGTTTCATCCGGGTCGGCCGAAAGATTTCGCGCGCAGGCCTCGAGCCGTAAAGACAGCGTGGCGAGCGTCTGCAGCAGCCGGTCGTGGAGCTCGCGAGCGATTTTGCCACGCTCCTCTTTTGCGGCTGCATCGGCCGCGGTTTTGTATAAAGCGGTGAGCTTATGTTGCTGTTTCTGCTCGAATTCACTGAGCAGACCGAAGATGTAAGCAAGGAACAACAAATAGATGCATCGAATGATGAAGACATCCGGCGCCAGAGAGCCCTCGGCGGCTGGATGAAATCGAACGAGACCGTAGAGGCAGAGCCCGACCAGCGCCGTCAACACGCCGCCGCGGGTTCCATGCCGCGAGCTCGCCGTCAGAACGGGGAAAAAGTAGTACACGAAAAAGGGCGTCGAGGGCCCGGTCGAAAAAACGATGACCGTGACCCAAATGAGATCCAGGCACGTGGTAACCAAGGCAAACCACGAAAGGTTAGGCCGTCCGCCCGCGGACGCGGCGCGCGAAACGATGATCGACACGAGCAGCGAGTAGAGAACAAATGTCACCAACGAGGCTTCCGACAGCAGGGGATAGCGGGCGACACGCTCGGGGTTGAGCGTAACGACGAAGATTGCGGCAATCGAAAAGCCGAGACGGACCCAGGCCAGGATCTTCTCTTTTTGATGCAGCCACTGATCCTGAGGATTCATATCTATGCGGGATCGCCGCCGTGGACTTTTATCCGCTATCCGCGCGCTTTGCGCTTTAAGGCGCTGGCGGCTGTCTCGGACGGTCGGTTCATGATCAGAAGGGCCGCTTTGAAGCGGTTGTTGACCTTTAGCTTGTCGAAGATATTCGTGAGATGGGTCTTGACGGTTTTTTCACTGATGAAAATGCGCTTGCCGATCTCCTCGTTCGTTAAGCCCTCGGCCACGAGACGGAGTATTTCGTGCTCGCGCTTCGTGAGCGTCTTGATCGGCTCGGCCATCTGCTCGGGAAGGGCGCTGCCGTGCTGGGCTTGAGCGATGTCCTCGAACGCTTCTGCCGACGGGGTCTCCTTGTCGATCCAGATTCCGCCGTTATGCACGGTTTTGATCGCGTCGAGCAAGACGGGCGAGGACACGCCTTTCATGACATACCCGGTCGCTCCGCCTTTGGCCGCATTCAAAATATTTTCATCTTCCGAAAACGCCGTCAGGATGATCGTTTTCGTCGATTTGCTGCATTCATTGACGTCGAGCAACGTCTGAACGACATCGCCCCGCGGCATCTTCAGGTCTAAAAGCAAGACGTCGGGTTTCGAGCGCTCGACGATCTTTGCCACTTCATCGCCGCGGGCGGCTTCTCCCACGACCAACACTTCTCGCTCCATCGAAAGAATCTTTTTGAGACCTTCGCGGAAGAGAGCGTGGTCGTCGGCGATTACAACTTTGATCGGGCCCATAATGACGCGTGGTAAAAAATACCTGAATTTATGGACCATGCCAACATTTTTCTCGACCTTTAAGTTCATTAATGCAACCTTAGTCGTAGATAGCAAGGCGTTCGAGCGAGTAAAATCATACCTAAAGAGTATTGCGGAAGGCCAGTCGCTCGATTAAGTGTACGCTACAGCATTGAAGCTACGAAGGAGGATACCTCACCAATGAAGCGGAATTGGCTGTTATTCGTCGCGTTTGTTTTCGCCGTGTCTTTCGCCGTAAGTTTTCCTTTGATCGCGCAGGAGGAAAAAGGCGAAAAGGCAAAGGCTGGCGAGGGCGAGAAGAAGGCGGAGGGTGGCGAAAAGGCGAAAGCCGAAAAGGCGAAAGGCGACGTCGGCCTGCTCGACACCGACAAGAATTACATGATTCTGGTCACCAAGGAAGGCAAGCTGATTACGCTCGATTTCGACCAGAAGAGCAAAGTCACAATGCTCGAAGAGAAAGACGTTAAAATGGGCGATGTCGGCCTCGGCTCGGCCGCCGATGTTGAGTACGTTACCAAGGGTGAAAAGAAGACGGTAACGAAGATGGAATTCAGGCCCGCCAAAGGCGAATAGCCGCCCGCGTATTGTCCAGATTTTAGAACTGTAACGACGGGCAGGTTTCGGTTGCCAAACTGAAGCCTGCCCTTTTTTTACAGAAATCCGGCGGGTAGTTCTTATCTGCCGCTATCGCTGCTCACTCGACAATCGCGATAACGAAATCCAGAACGTTTGTTCCGGTCGGCCCGGGGCGGAATAAGTCGCCCAAGCGCCGGAAACAAGGATACGAGTTGTTGCGCCGAAGGGCTGCCACGGGATTTAGCCCGAGGCGCCGCGCCCGTGTAACTGTCGTTCCATCGACGAAAGCGCCGGCGGCGTCGGTCGGGCCGTCGCTGCCGTCGCTCGCCGCGCTCAATAGATAAATTCCACCGCTCCCGTCGAGATCGAGAGCGCTCGCCAGCGCAAACTCCTGATTGCGGCCGCCCAAGCCCTTGCCCCTTACCTGGACCGTGGTCTCGCCCCCGAGCAGCAGGCACAGCGGCGCACCCGATTCTCTTCGCGCCAGTTTTTTGACTTTGGCCGCGAGCTCGCGCGCCCGTTTGCGCGCGTCGCCGTCAAGGTTCGACTTGAGAATGGTTGTCTTGAACCCCAGCGCTTCCGCTTTCGCTTTGGCGGCCGCGAGTGCGGTGCGGTTGTCGGCGAGCAGAGCGAAGCGGCTTTTCCGCGAAAGAGCGCTGCCAGGTTTTACGGTTTCCGGAATTTTTCCCCGCGCGCCTGCATCGAGATGACGTTTGACGCCTTTCGGTATCCGGCCGAGGAGTTTATGTTTTCGAAGAAGCCGCAAGGCATCTTGAAATTTCGTCGGATCATAGAAGCTGGGCGCGGAGCCGATTACCGACGGGTCGTTGCCGAGCACATCGGATATTGCGAGCGTCACGACCGGCGCCGGATGCGCCGCACGCAGCAGGCCGCCGCCCTTTATGCCGGAAAGGTGTTTGCGAACGGCGTTCATCTCCGCGATCGCCATGCCGCTCTTGAGGAGCAGGGCGGTCGCTTTACGCTTGTCGGCCAAAGTGAGGTCCGGCGCCGGCGCGTCCAGAAGCGACGACGCGCCGCCCATGAGGAAGACGATCACCAAATCCTCCGGGCCCGCATGGGCCAATAGCCGCGTACAGCGGCGCGCCGCGTCCACGCTTCTCTCGTCGGGCAGCGGATGGCCGGCCACGAGAAAATCGATCCGCGGCGGACGGCGTCGAATGACCCGGTCGCGGACGACGAAAATACCCCGGTCAAGCCGCTTGCCGAAGAGACGCGACAAAACCGGCGCCGCCCGGTCGGCGCCTTTCCCCACACCGATGAGAAAATTTCTTCGGCCGAGCGGCACTATTAAGCGGCCGCCGGCGCTCTCGACGATGAGATTTTTTTTGGCGATGCGTACGCGCTGTTTTAGAATGCGCGCGGGGTCGGCGGCGGCGACGGCGGAGTCATAGATAAGCTCCAGCGTGCGGCGGGCGCCCGAGGAATCGAACGGCCGCTTCTGTGCGCGGCGTCGTCGCGACGTTTTAAACGCTCTCCGATGGAAGGTCTTCGCCACCCTCGGAATAAGGGCGGAGGGGAAGAGAAAGGCGGTTAGAAAACGTCCTCTTCCGTGTCGGTGATCGCGAGCTTGCGGTAGCTCCGATCGTCATCCATTTTCCGCTGCATCTTGCTCTCTTTTTCCATCTCTTCCTGGCAGCGGACGCACAGGCGCGTGAACGGCAGCACCTGCAGACGGCCCAAGCGGATCTCGCCCTCGCAGTTGTCGCAGCCGCACTCGCAGATGCCGTACGTTTTATCCTTGATGCGCTGGAGCGCTTCGTCGATCGCGAGCAGCTTTTCGCGCTCGCGGTCGGTCAGGATGAAATTGATCTCGCGGTCGCGCTCGTCGCTCGCGAGATCGTAGGTGTCGCGGCCGTCGTCCTTGCTGCCCTCGGTCTCCGTCTTGACGCGATCCTGAATTTCGCGCAGGAGCTGTTTCTTCGTCTCGCGCAGCGTCTCTTCGGCCTTTTTAAGAAACTCCCGTCGGAGCTTCTTATCTTCCACCGGCGCCCCTGCCGCTTTCGTTGTTTTAGCCATTGTTGTTTTAGCCATTTATGATCTCACCTGTGAGGTCGTAATCGGAAGCCTCGGTTATTTTTGCCTCGACGAAATCTCCCGCGCGAATTCCCTGCGAATCGCCGGCGACGTATACAACACCGTCGACCTCCGGCGCGTGACCTTGCGTTCGGCCCTGCGGCAAGCCGCTTTCCGACGCAAGGCTATCAATAATAACGCGCTGTGTCACCCCGATCAAGGCCTGATTTTTCTTTCTCGATATTTCGGCCTGGAACTCCATGAGCTCCTGCCACCGGGCTTCCTTGACCTCTTCGGCGACTTGGTCCGGCATGCCTGCGGCGGCCGTACCCTCTTCAAAAGAGTACTTAAATACGCCAAGCCTCTCGAATTCGGACTCCTCGACAAAGTCGAGCATCTCGCGGAAATCCTCGTCGGTCTCGCCCGGAAAGCCGACGATTAGCGATGTCCGGAGCGTTATCCCGGGGATTCGCTCGCGCAGCTTGGCGACCGCTTGGCGTACGGCGCTGCCGCTTTTTCCGCGCCGCATTCTCATCAGCATGCGCCTGCTCGCATGCTGCAACGGGATATCGACGTACTTGCAGATTCTGCGGCTCTCTCGAATGAAATCGAGCAACGCGTCGTCGAGAAAATTAGGGTAGGCGTAGAGCAGGCGGATCCATTCGATGCCTTCCACCCGATCCAATTCCCGGAGAAGTCCATACAGCGTTGTGCCGTCGCGCCGCTCGCGTCCATACGCGGTCAGATCCTGCGCGATCAGATTGATCTCCTTGACGCCGTCGCGCGCGAGCGCCGCGGCTTCGCTGACGATCGAGGCGATCGGCCGGCTGCGGTGCGGGCCGCGGAGCTGCGGGATGATGCAGAAGGCGCATTTGTGGTCGCAGCCTTCCGACGCTTTGACGAAAGCCGTGTGCGACAGCGTCGAGCGAACGCGCGGCGTTTCGTGATCGTATAAATAGCTCGGCAGGCCCACATAGACGCGCTGTCGGCTGCGCTCTTTTAAGATATCGGCGATTCGCGGGACCTCGCCGGTGCCGATGAAAAGATCGACCTCGGGCAGCTCGCGTGCGAGCTCGCCGGCGTAGCGCTGGGGCAAGCAGCCGGCGACCACCAGCGTCTTAAGGTCGCCATCTTTTTTCAGGCGCGCGAGCGCCAAGATAGTATCGACCGATTCTTCTTTCGCCGCGTCAATGAAGCTGCAGGTGTTGACGAGAACGATATCGGCCTCGGCGGGCTCGGCTACGACCTCATAGTCGGAGCGGCGCAGAATTCCCGTCATCACTTCCGAGTCGACGAGATTCCGCGCGCAGCCGAGGCTGACGATGTTGATCTTCTCGGCCATCGGTTATTGTTGGACCCCCGCGTCGACGACGTCCGCGCCTTGCGGAACCTGCAGGCGGAAGATCGAATCGCTGACGCCGACGCCGCGGCGGATATTTGAGAAATGGACCGTTGTCAGGTTGCCCGCAGGATCTTTGATGCGCGCCCAGTTGATTTGGTAGTTTTGCTTGTCGACGCCGAGCGTCACTTCTTCGACGCCCTTGGAGCCGTCCTTGGGCCCGAGCTGAAGCACGTAGAGGTTTCCTTCGACGCCTTTCGACGTCGCCTTGAAGTCGCGCTTCAAATTGCCGATGCCGAGCAGGAACGTGAGCGGCACGGTGGACGTAAAAGCGCTCTTGAGCGGCGTCTTGAGAACCTGCTTATTTTCCGGCTGATAAAAATAGAGACTCTGGCCGTCGGCGAGGACCCACTGATTCTTCGGCTCCTCGAACCGCCACAGCATCTTTCCCGGCCGTTTGTAAGACACCTTGCCCCAAGCCTTCAGCGTCTTATTCAAGGTTTTATACTCGGTCTCCTGGCGGAAATCGGCCGTGAAATCGCTAATCGAGTCGTAGCTCTTTTGCAGCTGGTCGACGATCTGGTCGTCGCTTTCGGCGGCAGGTCCCGACGATGGCGAGACTGCGAAGAGAAAAGAGGCGGCGATTAGCGCGAATACGCTGAAAAGTCCGGCGTTTCCGGCCTTAAGTCTCGATTTTTCTGGCATAGACTTCACGAGGTTTCGCTCCATCCGCGGGGCCGACAACGCCATCCCGCTCCATTTGTTCTATCATACGAGCGGCCCGATTATAACCTACGCGAAGTCGTCTTTGGATCATCGATATCGAAGCCTGCTGGGTCTCGGAAACGAGCTCGACCGCCTGGTCGTACATCTCGTCGTACTCGTCCTCGCCGCCGGCCGCGCCCTCCAGCTCTTTTTTCGCCTCGAAGACCTCCGGTCGGTACCGGGGCTTGGCCTGGCGGCTGATGAACTCGATCACCTTTTTGATCTCCTGGTCCGAGACATAGGCGCCGTGAATGCGCGTGAGCCGGGCGGTTCCCGGCGGCAGAAACAGCATGTCGCCCTCGCCCAGGAGGCGCTCGGCGCCCATCGAGTCGAGAATCGTGCGCGAATCGATACGCGAGGTGACCTGAAACGATATACGCGCTGGGAAGTTCGCCTTGATGAGGCCGGTGATGACGTCGACCGAAGGCCGCTGGGTGGCGAGGATCATGTGAATCCCCGCGGCGCGCGCTTTTTGCGCCAGGCGCGTGATGTACTCCTCGATATCGCGCCCGACGCTCATCATGAGATCGGCGAGCTCGTCTACGATGATGACGATGCGCGGCAGCCGCTCATGTACGAGCGGTTTCTGTCCGCTCAAGTCGCCGCCGGCCTCGCCGTTTTCCTCCGGCTCTTCGCTCTCTTTGAGATCGACCAGATTCTTCTTGTCGGCGGCTTCTTTTTCAATGATTCGATTATAGCCGTCGATGCTTCGCGCGCCCTTGTCGCGCATGAGGCGGTAGCGCCGGTCCATCTCGTCCATCGCCCAGAAAAGCGCCGCCGCGGCTTTCTTGGGCTCGGTCACAACCGGCACGATCATGTGCGGCAGATTCTCGTAAACCGAGAGCTCGAGCATCTTCGGGTCGATCATAATGAACTGCACGTCCTCCGGCGACGCCTTGAACAGCATGCTGAGGATCATCGCGTTGATCGACACTGATTTACCGGTGCCCGTCGCGCCGGCGACCAGCAGATGCGGCATGCGCGAGAGGTCGCCGGTGAACGGCGTGCCGGAGATGTCGCGGCCGAGCGCCAGCGTGAGGCACGAGTCGGAGCCCTGATATACGTCGCTTTCGATCACCTGTCGGAGGAAGACTTTTTCGCGCCGCGGATTGGGGATCTCGATGCCCACGACCGACTCGCCGGGGATCGGCGCGAGGATCCGGATGCTGAGCGCGCGGAGCGCCATCGAGAGATCGTCCGCCAGCGTGACGATGCGCCGCACCTTCACGCCGGAGGCCGGCTTGAACTCGTACATCGTAATGACCGGCCCGGGTTTCACCGCCACGACCTCGCCTTCGACGCCGAAGTCGGCGAGCTTGTTCTGCAGGATGAGCGAATTCGCCTCGAGCGTGTCTTTGTCGTGCTTGACCGGCCCGCCTTCGGGTTCATCGAGCAGGTCGATCGGCGGCAGCTGATAGCCGTCGGGCTTTAATTCCGGGAAGTCGAGCTGCTTCTCAGGGGGAGCAACTTTTTTCTTCGGCCGCTTCGCCGCCGCCGGGGTCGGCTCCTCGACGGGAGCGTCTTGCTTCATGACGATCGGCGGCGGCACGTACTCGCGCTGTTCTTTCTTTTTGTTCTCGTTCTTTTCCTGGCGCGCCTGCCAATTTTCGCTTACGCGTTGGAAGACGGAGGCGCCCCACTTCATGAGGCTCGTGAGTTGACCCGGGGCGCGCTCGACAGACGAGAGCAGGGATTTCTGGCTGACCGCGGCCGCCGACAGCAGCAGAGTCGGAACGACGATCACGTACGCGCCGACGCGGCCGAAGAGCGCGGCGAGAAGCGAATTCGCCGTGAGCTCGCCGACGACGCCGCCGGCGTCGCGCCAGGCATCCACCGTGCGCACGAGGCTCAGCAGCGTGGCGGCGCTCCAGACGAGAAGCGCGCCGCCGATGAGCTTTGTCGGTCGGGTTTTTTCGTAGGTGTCGCGGAACAGGCTGTAAGAAAGGACGAAGAGAAAAATCGGCAGGATGTAGGACGTGAGGCCGAAGACCTGCAGCAGGACGTCCGCCACATAGGCACCTGCCGGGCCGCCCCAATTCTTCGTCGAAAGACTTCCCGAAGGCGTGTTGAGCGAGCGGTCGCGCGGGCTGAAAGACAGAAGACTCAAGGCCAGCAGCAAGCCTGCGACCAGGAGAGCCACCGCTAGAATCTCCCGATTGAGCTTCGATTTCTTTTCCTGCGCCTTCAGGTCTCCATGATCAGCGCGAGCACGACGGGGCGGCGCTCCAGAGCTTTGAAGAAATAGCGCCGGAGCGCCTTGCGGACCTCTTCCTGCACTTCGCCGGGATCGGTCAGCGTCTCGCGATTGATCCCCTTCAGCGTCTGCAGAACGACCTGCCGGCCGCCTTCGAGAATCTCCTCGCCGCCGTCGGCGCGCATCAAGCCGCGCGTGATGATATCCGGTCCTGCGACGATCTCGCCGGTCTGCTGATGGATCGCCATGATGGCGAGCACCATGCCGTCGCCGGATAAATGTCTCCGGTCGCGGATCACGACCTCCTCGACGTCGCCGACGCCTTTGCCGTCGACGAAGACGCGGCCGACGGCGATCGGATCGAGCTTGCGCGCACTCTCGGACGTAAGCTCCAGCACCTGGCCGTCTTCGAGCAGGAAGCAGTTCTCCTTCGGGATGCCGACCGCTTCGGCGAGCTGGATGTGACGGACCAGGTGGCGGTATTCGCCGTGGACCGGCACGAAGTAGCGCGGGCGCGTCAGATGGAGCATCGCCTTCAGCTCTTCCTGCGCCGCGTGGCCGGAGACGTGAATCTCCGACACGCTCTCGTAATGCACCTCCGCGCCGCGGCGGTAGAGATGATTGATGACGTTGGTGATCGCGCGCTCGTTTCCGGGGATGAACTTGGACGAGAGCAAGACGGCGTCGCCGGGCTGGATCTTGATCGATTTGTGACCGTCGAGGGCGATGCGATGGAGCGCCGAGAGCGGCTCGCCCTGGCTGCCGGTCGTGAGAAACGTGATCTGATCCCGCGGCAGGTGCTGCCACGGCTCGTTCTCGTTCAGCGTGTCACGCGGGAGATCGAGATAGCCGAGCTCGGACGAGACCTCGGCGTTGTTGATCATGCTGCGGCCGCTCAAGACGAGCCGCCTTCCGGCGCGCCGCGAGATGTCGGCGACCTGCTGGATGCGCGGGATATTCGACGAAAACGTCGAGACGAAGATCTTTCCATGGCTGCGCTTGAAGATCGCCTCGAGATTCCTCCCGACCTCGCGCTCGGACGGCGTGTAGCCTTCGCGCTCGACGTTGGTCGAGTCGGAAAGCAGCAGCAGGACGCCTTTCTCTCCGTAGGCGGCGAACTTCTGAAAGTCGAAGTACTCGCCGCCCATCGGCGTCTGGTCGATCTTGAAGTCGCCGGTGTGAATGACGACGCCTGCCGGCGTCTCGACCGCGAGCGCGAGGCAATCCATCAGGCTGTGCGTCACGCGGATGCCTTCGAGCTTGAACGGCCCGAGCTGCCACGGCCGGTTGGCGGCGATCTCGCGGAGATCGGCGGATTGCTCCAGGCCGTGCTCGCGGATTTTATTTTTCAAGAGCGCGAGCGTCAGGCGCGAGCCGAAGACCGGCGCGTCGATCTGCTTCAGGATGTACGGCAGCGCGCCGATGTGGTCTTCGTGCGCGTGCGTGAGCACGATCGCGCGGAGCGTGTTTTTCCGCTCCAGCAGGTAGCTGATATCGGGGATCACGAGATCGATGCCGAAGAGATCGGCGCCGGGGAACATGAGGCCGCAGTCGATCGCGATCGACGCGCCGGCGCATTCCAGCAGCAGCATGTTGAGGCCGAATTCGCCGAGGCCGCCGAGCGGTATGATTCTTACAGGTTCCATGCTTTAAGCGACGTTCAGCGCCGCCGCGGCGCGCGCGCCGTGCAGATGTTCCTCCGTTTCGCCGGGGACGCGGCTGCGCGACTCGACGATCGCGCGCACGCGCTCGGCGAGCGCGGCGCTGTCTTTCGCGCCGAACCCTTCGAGAACGATCGGCTCGTGCACGAAGACTTCGACCTCGCCGCTTTTCAGCCGCCACTCTTTGCGGCCGAGGATGCGCCAGCTGCCGCTGATCGTGACCGGCACGATCGGCGTTTTTGTCTTCATTGCGAGCAAAAACGCGCCGCGCTTGAAGTTTCCCAGACGCCCGCGAACGCCGCGCGTGCCTTCGGGGAAGATCACCACCGAGATGCCCGCGGTGAGCTTCGCCCTGGCCTTCGTCAGGCTCGCCATCGCCGCCGCGCGGTCGGCGCGGTCGATGAGAATGTGCCGCGACGCTATCAGTGCCCAGCCGAAGAAGGGGATATAGCCGAGCGTCTTTTTCGCGATCCAGCGCAGCTGGAACCCGGGCAGGCTTTGCACCATCACAGGAATGTCGATGTGGCTCTGATGGTTCGCTATGAAGATATATGCGCGCTTTTGCAGCCGCGCTAGGCCGTGGACTTTGAGGCGGACGCCAACGACATTCAATACCATGCGCGACCACAGCCGGCCGAGGCGATAGGCGAGTCTTCCCTCGCGGTCGTCGAACGGCGCGAGCAGGACAATGGCGAGGGCGACGATAGGCGTAACGACGGCGATGACCGCGAGCTTCAGGCTGCTATAGATCATTCGATAAGCGCGGGACGAATCAGTCAAAAAGCGACGGAAAGTTCACTTACTTTAATCGACGGGGCGCGAAAAAGCAATGAAATGTCGCGCGCGCGCCGGCGTGAAGTCGGTCCGACAAAGAGCTTTACAATCTCCATAGGCAGCAGTAGATATGCTCTCGTCGGCAGGAGGTGTCGCATGAAAGTCAGTGACATACTCTCGACCAAGGGTCGAAACGTCTGGTCGATCGAGCCCGGCGCGTCGGTCTATGACGCGATGAAGCTCATGGCCGCCAAGGGCGTCGGTGCCCTCATCGTCCGCGAAGGCGAGCAGGTCGTCGGCGTGATCTCCGAGCGCGACTACGCGCGCAAGGTCATCCTCGAGGGCCGCTCCTCGCCCACGACCGAGGTGCGCGAGATCATGACCTCGCACGTCCTCTATGCGGGCCTCGACCAGAGCATCGAGGAGTGCATGGCGATCATGACCGACAAGCGCGTGCGCCACCTGCCGGTTCTGGAACAGGGGCGCCTCATCGGCGTCATCTCGATTGGCGATCTCGTCAAGGCGATCATCAGCGAGCAGCAGTTCAGAATCGAGCAGCTGGAGCAGTACATCAAAGGCTGACCTTATCCCCGAGGCGGACGGGAGGCGGTATGACTCTAAAGAAGACGGGAACCGGCCTGCGCGTGGCTGCGCGCGGCTTCGTTGCGGCGCTGGCGTTTTTTGCGCTGGCGTTCGCGGCTTACGGCCAGAACACGCCTGCCGCGGACAAGGTGCAGCAGGCGCAGAAAAAACTGAACGAGGCGCAGAAGAACCTCGAAAAGGCCGAGGAAGATTTCGACAAGGCAGCGGATGAGCTGTTCACGAACGAGGATTACGCCCCAGTTAAGGAACTGTTGGACGATTATAAGGCCAGCATCAACGACGCAAAAAAATCCAAGGCGATTGCCGAGCAAAAGGCGAACAAGGCGTTTCAAGACGCGGCCAAGCTCGGCCTGAAGCCGCAACTTGCGTTCCAGCCTAACGGTAAGGCGATCATCAACGAAGCGATCCAGGACTACATCGATGCCGTGGGAATAGTGTATGCGAAGCAAGACGCCATCGACGAAGCGACGAATACTTATTATGAAAAAGTAAGAGAATACCTCAACAGCATCCAGAAGCAGCTCAACGCGCACGACGGTAAGCCCGACGAGAAGACCGTCGTCGAGAAGTTGGACGATGCCGAGACGGCGGTGGTTTACGCGAAGCAGGCGCTGATAGACGCGCAGGACGCGCAGGATGCGGAGGATGCGCGCGTCGCGAAGCCGAAGGCCGGCGTGAAACCCGTCCAGATGATGCCCGCCGACAGGCCCGGCGAGAGACCCGCCGAGCAACAAGCGCCGAGTTTTTGGGATCGCTTCGGCCCGGCGCTGATGCCGCCGATCGGCATGGGCGGATCGGACGGCGACTCGCGCGACCGCCGCATGCCCGACGACCGCCGGCGGTAGGCCGCCGCGTCGCCGACGTCGTCGCCGTCGTCGTCGTTATCGGGATCTCGCCAGCCAACTCCGAAAACTTGACAGAGACGCAGCCCCTTTTACACGAGCCTCCTCGGCCTTTTTTTTCGCGCCGGGACAGAATTTCTCTTGACATCGTACGGCCCATCGCATAAGAAACTTAAGTTATCTCTCTCAATAGCCTAAGGGGTTAAAGCGTGATTGATGAAATAGATATAAAAATTCTTTCTATTCTGCAAAACAGCGGCAGGAGCCACCTGGCGGAGATCGCCAAGGAGGTCGAGCTCTCTTCGCCGGCCGTCCTGGAGCGCGTCAAGAAGCTAGAATCCTCTGGAATAATCAAGGGTTATCAGGCCGTCCTGGATCCCAAAAAAATGGGCAAGGACGTCACCGCCTTCGTCGGCGTATCGGTCTCGCACCAGAAATACATCGACGCGTTCGCGGCCTTCATCGGCCGGCAGCGCGACGTGCTCGAATGCCATCACGTCACCGGCGAAGAGAGTTTCATTTTG